>JAKLKD010000236.1 GCA_023150845.1 Myxococcota bacterium
CCATGGGCACGGAGTCCGTCGAGACGGCGTGGCTCCTCGACGGGCTCGTGGACGAGCAGGGGCGGCTGGTCACGCCCCCCGAGGGCCAGGGGCTCGTGCAGGTGCAGGGGCTCACGGACTCGATCACCTTGCGGGTGAACGGGCGGATCTTTCAGGTCTCGCCGGGATCTCTGGTGCCGCTGCCGCCGGGGAGGCACCTCGTGCGGCTCTACGCCCCGGGCTGCGGGCGCCAGCTCGGCCTCATCGAGGTCGCCGAGGGCTCGATCACGCCGCTGGTGTTCAACCGCCCCTCAGAGACCTTCTTGTTGCCCAAAGCCGTCGGCGTCGGGCTGGTCCTCGTGGCCTACTATGGCCTGAGGCTCTTCACGGGCTGCTGACCCCACCCTCCACCGGAGCCATCGATGCGCCTCTTGGACAGCGTCGAGCACGTCATCACCTTGACCCTTCGGGGCCGCAGCTTCGACCACCTCCTCGGGGCCCTGCGCCTGGAGGGGCGGGAGGCGCTCGACGGCCTGCGCGGGGACGAGGTCTGCCCCCTCGACGGCGTCGAGCACCGGGTCTTCGCCCTGGATGACGGCGGCCACACCTCGCCGGATGGCCCGGTGAGCTGCCCGACGCCGCGGCCGCCCGACGCCCGGCCTTACGCCTGGACCGGGCTCCAGGGCGCCGTCCCCGCCTGGCACCCCCGGGCCGACTGGGGCCACGCCCAGCCCTACGCCGGGGCGGCGATCCCCTGCTCCGGCTTCGCCCGGGCTTACGCCTTGGCCCACCCCGAGGCCGACCCGCGCCTGCCGCTGGGCTACTTCACCCGGCGGAGCGCCCCGACGCTCTACGCCTTGGCCGATCGCTTCACGGTCTGCACGCGCTGGTTCGCCTCGGCCCCGGCGAGCGGGCTCACCAACCGGGTCTTTGTGGCCTGCGGCGAGGCGGGCCCCGAGGCGGAGAGCGCCGACCCGCCGCCGCGGCGCCGCACCCTCACCGAGCTCCTCGACCGCGCCGGGGTGTCCTGGGGGGTGTACGGCGACGGCGGCAGCTTGACCCAGCTCCTCGGCGGCGCCCGGTCCACCGCCCCGATCGCCGCGCTCGTGAAGGCCCTTCGTGGAGAGGCGCCCATGCCGAGCGTCTGCGTCGTCGAGCCCGACGCCCGCCTTCCCCACGACCTCCGCCTGGAGGAGCGCCTCGTCTATGAGCTGGTCTCGGCGCTCACCTCGGGCCCGCGCTGGGCCAAGAGCCTGCTCGTCATCACCTACGACAGCCCCGGCGGCTGGTTTGACCACGTCCCGCCGCCCGAGACCGGCGAGGCCCCGCCCTTTGAGCGCCTCGGCGGCCGGGTGCCCGCCCTGCTGGTGTCGCCTTGGGCCGCGCCGGGGGTCGTGGGGGAGACCTTGGACCACCGCGCCTTGGCCCAGGGCATCCTCCGCCGCTTCGCCTCGGCCTACGCCCTGAGCCCGCGGCCCCGGGACGAGGTGGTGGCCGACCTCGCGGCGCTCCAGGGCCTCGACGCGCCGAACCTGGAGCCGCCGCGCCTGCCCGCGCCGCCGCCGACCGTCGAGGAGGTGGTGAAGGAGCTCGCTGGTCGCGCCCAAGGCCTCGGTGAGCCCCCGGTCTGGGCCCGTGAGGCCGCGCGCCTCGCCCGCCCCGACGCCCGCCCCGACGGCAAGCTCCCGCCGCCGCCGCGCTGGCCCCGGCCCGAGGAGGAGGTCGAGCGCGCCATCGAGGAGCGCCTGGGCCGCTTCGAGCGCGCCGCCGAGGCCCTCTCGTCCCGGGCGGATCGCGCCGTGCGGAAGCTCGACGGGCGTTAGGCCCGCCCGGCGATCCAGGTGGACTCGGTGAGCCAGAGGAGCTCGCCGTCGCGGAGCGGCGTCAGGCCCCGGGCGGGCCGGGGGAGCCCCGACGCCGTCGGCACCATGCTGCTGCGCAGCAAAACCTGCCCCGGCCCACGCCAGGTGACGTGGTCGCTGCGGAGCAGGCGGTCGATGGCGGCCTGGCCGACGTAGAGCGGGTGGGCGGCGCTCGTCCCGGGCTTCTCCCGGCCCAAGACCTCGCCGGGTCTCGGGCTGATGCGCCGCCCGTCCTCGGGCCCGAAGACGAGCTCTAGGGCCTCGGCGGGGCGGGCCTCGGCGGCGTCTTGGCTCAGCGACTGGGCGCTCACGTTGAGCTCTTGGCCGGGCAAGGTGAGCTGGGGCGCGAGCAGGCCGAGGCCGGGGTGGGGCTCGGAGAGGAGCAGGGCCCAGAGCGCGTCGGCGTCGGCGCCTTCAGGCAGCCGGGGGCCGAGGGCCGCGAGGCGGGGGCTGAGGCGCAGGCCGCCGGGGGTGGGCGCTCGCTCGCTGAGCCCGCCGAGCAGCCGGGAGAGGGGGAGCTGGGCCGCGGCGAGGGCCCGCACCGCGGCGCGGTGAAGCAGGCCGCCGTCGCCGGGCTCCGCCGCCAAGATGAGGTGCTCGACGCCGAGATAGCCCAGGCCGAGGGCCTCGGCGCGGTCCTTCGCCCGCAGGAGCCAGGCGTTGAGCGCGGCGTCTACCCGGGGCCAGCCCGGCAGGCCGTGGGGGGCGCGGAGGAAGGGCGCGCCGCTGAGCCGCCCGAGGTCGCTCACCTGGAGCTGCACGGTGTAGGGGCGGCTGTCGGGGTGCGGCGAGCGCAGGGCGCGCACGGCCCGGCGGGCGGCGAGCACGGCGGCGTTGAGGTCCGCCCCGGCGACGAGCTTGGGCAGCAGGCCCTCCATGATGCTGATGAGGGCCTCGTCGCGGACGGGCTCGGCGGGGGTGAGGCAGGCGGTCACCCCCCGGCGCAGGAGCCGCCCGGAGAGGTCGTTCAGGCGGTGGGGGCTCACGGCGCCGCCTTGGCAGACGCCGACGACGACGAGGCCGAGGCGGTCCACGGGGCCGTCGAGGAGCCCCGACAAGGAGCCGCTCGTGCCGTCCGCCCCGGGCAGGCGCAGGCGCAGGGCCCCCTCGGCGCGCTCGCCGTGGCAGAGCAGGTGCAGGAGGTCTACGGTGTCGGGCTCGGGCTCGGGCAGGCCCCCGGCGAGGTCCGGCGCCAAGGGCACGAGGGCGACGCCGAGGCGCTCACAGAGGGCGCGGAGCGCGGACGAGACCCGGCGGAGGGTGGGGTCCTCGGGCTGGGCGCACCAGGCGAGCACCCGCAGGCGGCTCGCCGGGGCCGAGGTCCGGGCGGGCGAGCCGACGGAGAGCCGGGCCACGACGGCGCCGGTGGCCTCCTCCAAAGGCAGCGCGCTCGGCGTCGCGCAGATGAGCTCCCACGGCAAGGCGTGGGCGGCGGGGTGCTCGGCGTCGAGCACCAAGGCGCCGAGGCCCTCGCCGATGGCCTGGTGCAGCGGCTCCGCGAAGCCCGGCGCGGTGAGCACCTGGGCCAGGGCCCTCCCGGCGGCCTCCTCGTTGGCCTCGCGGCGGGTGACCTGGCCGGGCACGACGATGGACGGCGGGCGGAGGAGCTCCCGCAGCGACCCCGTGAGCGCGTCGACGGCCGGGCCGCCGAGCTCCCCGGCGACGGGCGCCTGCCCCAAGCGGGTGAGCTGAAGCGCCCAGCCGCCCGAGGGCTCCGGGCGGACCTGCAAGGTGAGCACAGCGCGCATTCAGTCGCTCAAGGGGTGGCGCTCGCCCGCGTTCGGCTCAGCCGACGTACTCGTGGTACTCGGCCTGGGCCTTCTTCTGGCGCTGCTCGCCGCCGCGCAGGAGCGTCTTGGCGAAGGACTTGACCATCGACAAGGAGGGCTTCTCCGCGTTGTAGAACAAGAACGAGAAGAGGTTCGAGGCCTGCACATACTTCGCCACGTCACGCCAGGAGTTGATGGTCTCCAGGTGGCGGGCCAAGGTCACGGGCCGGAAGTAGAACTCGCGGTAGAACTGGCGGTGGAAGTTGATCATGTCCTCGGGCTCCATGCCCCAGGGCACGAAGGTGGGCTCCCAGAAGGACTTCTCCGAGGTCGTCTCGTTGATGAGGCGGCCCCACTTCGGGCCCTCCCGCTCCCAGATCTCCATCTGCGGCGTCATCGGCAAGAGCGTGTTGATCTGCACGGTGACGTCGTGCAGGGGGATGCTCTTGGCGAACTCGATCGTCTCGCGGATGGTCTCCGGGGTGTCGGGCATGTGCCCGACCATAAAGAAGGCCTTGGGCCGCAGGCCGACCTCGTGGGCCCAGGTGATGGCGTTGCGGATCTTCTCCTTGGTGATGCCCTTGGAGATGAAGTCGAGCACCTGATCCGAGCCCGACTCGATGCCGAAGCGGGTGCGCCAGCAGCCCGCGTCCTTCATACGCTGGAGCATCTCCTTGTCGACCACCTCCACGCGGGAGGAGCAGGTCCAGGAGACCTTCACGCCCCGGCGGATGATCTCGTCGCAGATCGCCATGACGCGCTTCTTGTTGGCGCAGAACAAGGAATCGACGATGGCGATGTCTTGGGCGCCGAAGTCGCGGACGAGGTGCTCGATCTCATCGACGATGTTCTCCGGGCTGCGGCTGCGGTAGCCCGACTTGGCCTTCTGGCAGAAGGCGCAGGCGTGGGGGCAGCCCCGGGAGGTGATCATCGAGAACTTGGGCATCCCGTGCTCGTCGATCGGGATGGGCTTGTAGAGGTCGGGCTTGAGCAGGTGCCGCGCCGGGAAGGGCAGGCTGTCCATGTCGCGGAAGGTCTTGCGGTGCGGCGTGAAGACCAGCTCGTCGCCGCCGGGCTCCTTGCGGAAGACGATGCTCTCGACGCTGTCGAAGCTGCGCTCGCCGCGGTAAGCCTCGACGAGCTCGGCCATGGCGTGCTCACCCTCGTGGATGACGCCGACGTCGAAGGCCTTGTGGGACATGGCCTCCTTGGGCAAGAGCGTGACGTGGTAGCCGCCGAGCACGATGGGCGTGGTCGGCAGGGCTTCCTTGAGCTTGGTGGCGAGCTCTTTCGTGCCATCGAAGACGACGGTGGTGGAGCCGATGCCGATGATGTCCGGCGCGAACTCCTCGACCCGCTTCACGGTCTGGGGGATGTCGATCATCTCCGCGGCGGCGTCCAGCACGCCGACGACCTCACCGCGCTGCTCCAGCACGGCCGCGATGTACAGGAGGCCGAGGGGGGCAGAGTTGTAGAAGAGGTAGCTCGTGACAGGATCGACGTTCCCATCACGCAGCACCGAGTCCAGGGGCGGGTTGATGAGCAGGATGCGCATGGGGGCCATTCCTTGGGGTGGCGCGGGAGATCGGGGGTTCCGCTCGCTCAGGATACCCGCGCTTCGGTTGAATTGAAAGCCTCTGGACGCGGCGTGATCATGTTAGGTGGGAGGCCCTTCGGAGGTTGCGCTGTGAACCCGAACGAGATCTTCGCGGACATGCTGGTCGGTGAGGAGGCCATCACCGCCACCGCGGGCGCCCCAGGCGCCACTTTGCCCGACGGCGCCCAGGTCTGGTGGCAGCTCGCCCTGACCCCCTATCGCCTGCTCGTCGCCCGGCTGGTCCAGCGCCCGAAGGGCTGGGTGGTCGAGGCCCGCCACGCCGCGACGCGCCAGGCGGTGAAGATCGCGCAGTTCCCCCGCACCCCGACCTCCCAGGCGCGCCTGGAGGTGGGCGGCTTCTCTGAAGTCATCGTGCTCCTGGAGGTGGACCGCGTCGATGTCCACCCCTTCATCACCGGCTTCTTGACCGCCTGGGGCCAGCCCGTCATCGGCGTGGCGGCCTTGCCCACCTACACCCCCAAGGTCGAGGCCGAGGGCTCGGACATCGACACCAAGAAGCTCCTCATCTTGGCGGCGGTGTGTTTCGGCCTGCTGGTGATGTGCTGCGGCTGTGGCGGGTTCTTGGTGGTGGCGCGGGACTTCTTGGTGCCGATGATCACGGGGGCGGTGGTGGATTAGGCCACGAGGGCCCAGAGGTCGGGGGCGCCGAGGGGCGGCTGGACCTCCCCCTCCTCCACCAAAAACCGCAGGTGACACCGCACCTGGGCCTCGGCGACGGGCTTAATGAACGCCGGGATCGTGTCCGCGTAGACCCGCTCCACGAGCTCCATCGGGCTCGCCGGGCCTAGGGCCAAGGCCGCGCGGAGCTGGTCCGTGCGGGCGTGGCGGTGGCGGATGTAGTGCTCCAGAAGCCCGACGGCGTCGCGGATGTCGTCGCCATGGGCCGGGAAGAGCACCGAGGGCGCGAGGTCCCGAAGCCGGGCCAAGGAGGCTAGGTAGAGCCGCAGGTCGCCGTCCGGCGGCGCCAAGACGATGGTGCCTACGGCTGCGACCATGTCCCCGGCGACCATCGCCCCGTTGGAGGTGTCGTGCAGGACGAGGTGGCCGCCCGCGTGGCCCGGGGTGTGCAAGACCGCCCAGCGACCGCCGCCGCCGACCTCCAGCGTGTCGCCCTCGTGGAAGAAGGCGTCGATCTCCACCTCGCCTTGGAGCAGCTCCGCCGTGCGGGGGTGGGCGACGATGGGCAGGCCGTAGCGCGCCTTGAGCGCCATCGCCGCGCCGACGTGGTCCATGTGGTGGTGGGTCAGGAACACCCGCTCCGGGCGCTCCCCGGCGGCGATGAGCGCGTCGAGGGCCTCAAAGAGCGCGGCCTGCTCGTCGTCGTAGGGCGAGGCCGGGTCCACGAGGGTCAGGGCGCCTCGGCCCAGGAGGTAACAGTTGGTGTGGGTGGCCGGGGGTAGGGTGGGCGTGCGCAGGGCGAGCATGCGCAGCTCGGGGTGGTGAATGATCATGTGAACAGCACCCAGAGCACGGCGATGAGGCCCACGACGGCGAAGACGCCGACGGCGATCCCGGCGAGGCGCTCGCTGCGCTGGGTCTCGGCCTGGCGGGGGTCGGCGGCCTCTTGCGCGGCCTCGGCCTGCTCGTCGGTCATCTCGGGGAGCAGAGTCGGGCGCTCGACGGAGACGGCGGTGTGCTCGGGGACCGGCGCGAGGGTGGGGCGCTCTTCAGAGACGTTGTCCCGGGCGGGCACCATGCCGGAGCGGATGGGCACGGCCTCCAGGGTGCTCGACGGGGGCAGGCGCGGCGCGGGCGGCGCGGCGGGCGGCAGCGCGGGGGCCTCAAGCTCGTCGGTGGCGTCGTCCTCCTCGGGGGACTCCAGCTCAGAGGAGGGCAGGGCGCTCGGCGCGGGCTCGTCCGAGATGGGCTCGTCCTCGGCGTCGTCGTCCTGGTTGTCCTCGGCCTCGTCTTGGCGCAGGGCCGCGGCGCGCAGCTCCAGGACCTGCTCCACCAAGGTCAGGCGGGAGGAGCTCCCGCCCTCGTGGCGCGCGAGCTCGTGCAGGGCCCGGAGCAGCTCGACGTCTTGGGGGAAGCGGCGGTCGGGGGAGGGGTCCAGGGCCTTTCGCACGAGGCGGGCGGCCTCGGGCCAGCGGCGGTCGAGGGTCTTGAGGCGGCGGTCGAGGTGGCGCTGGGGGTCGCCGCCGGGGGGCAGGTCGGCCCAGAGGGGCGTCTCCAGGAGCAGCTCGGCGAGGAGCGCGCCGAGGAGCCACTGGTCGCTCCGGGCGTCGGCCTGGTGCTCCGGGGCGCGACGGGCGCCGAGCGGCGGCGGCTGGCCGAGGCCCATGAGCATCACGTCCCCGGCGAGGGTGAGCCAGACCTCGTCGGCGCTGAACCAGCCGTGCACGAAGCCCGAGGGCGGGGCGCTGTGCGCGGCGCGCAGGGCCTGGGCGACCTCCAGCGTGATGTCCAGGGCCGTCGCGGGGCTCAGGGTCAGCCGCCCGGTCTCCGCCTCCAGCATCGCCTCGCGTAAGGAGATGCCCTCGACGGGGGCGGTGACGAGGGCGTGCTGGCCGTCGTGAAAGCTCAAGACCGCGGGGAAGTGGGGGTCGCTCACGGCGCGTAAAGCGTTGTACTCGGCGCGCAGGGCGTCGGTGGCGACGCGGTCGTTGGGGTCGGCGGCGAGGCGCACCACGGCCTGGGCGGCGCCCTTCACGCGGCCATCGGCGCGCTCGGCGAGCCACAGCGCCACCCCGGCCTCCAGCTCCAAACGCTCGGTGAGGGCGTAGGCGCCGACACGATCTCCGGCCTGAGACAAGGGGGCTCCACGAGGAAGGAGGGCGGGTTCAGAAGCTCAGCGCCTCAAGATACCCCGTCCAGGCCTCAACCGACGAGGGCGCGGGCGAGGTGGAGCGCAGAGAGCGGGGAGCTGCCCTCGGCCTTGTTGTTGATGATGAGGATGACCGGCTTGGAGGCGACCTTCTGGAGCAGGTCCACCCACTCCGCCCGGGTGTGGGGGTCGGGCTCGACGAGGCGGTCGAAGGGGGCGTAGTCGTCCTTGGCCTCCTCGTAGGTTTTGCTGCGTTGCAGCATCCAGCGGGCGATGATCTGCGCGCCGTCCAGGGCCCCGGTGAGCCGGGCCTGGGCCGCCGGGGCGGGCATCGAGGGGTGGGCGCTCAGGCAGTGGACCGCGCCGTGGGCGGCGAGGGCGGCGGCGTAGTCTGGGGTGAGGAGCTGGGGGTTTCTAAGCTCAAAGGCGACGGGCACGCCCCGGGGCAGGCCGCTCAAGAAGTGGTGCAGGCGCTCGGGGAAGCGGGGGCCGCCGAGGCGCGCGACGCTCTGGGGCGCGAGCTGGAAGAGGATCACCCCGAGCTTGGCCCCGAGGCCCTCCACCGCCGGTCCGACGACCTGCTCTGTGGCCCAGGCCGGGTCGAAGAACAGCGGGTTCTCTTGGCCGCGCCGCGCGCCGTAGCGGGGGTGATCTGGGGTGTCCACCAAGGTGCAGGCCTCGTGCGCTTTCACCAGGAAGCGGAAGTCGTCGGGCACCTGGTCGGCGAGCTCGTGGAGCTGGGCGGCGGTCATCGTCGCGTAGTGGGTGCGGTCGAGGCCCACGGCGCGCAGGAGCGGGCAGCGGGCGTAGGCGCGCAGGCCCTCTCGGGAGAGCAGGCGGTCATCGGCGGGGCGGTCGTAGACGAGGCCACGCCAGCCGGGGAAGCTCCAGGATGAGGTGCCGAGGCGTAAGCCCGGGGGCAAGGCGCGGGCGAGGGCCTCGGCGTCGGGGGCCAAGGTCGCCGCGCCGACGGCCTCGACGGCGCCGAACAGGCCGAGCTGGGTGGGTGCAGGGGAGCGTGGCATCAGCGCCTCCGCAGAGGGGCTTATCCGACCTCGGCCCCAGGCGACAGGCGCCCCCCTTCCCTCAGGCCCCCTCTCGTGCTTAGGGTAGGACGTTCAAGGCCCCTTCCCCCGGGGCGCAGGAGGTCAGCATGGGGCTTCGATCGAAGCTGAAGGAGACGCTCGGCGGGCTCCTCGGCGGCACCCAAGACACGGAGCGGCGCCCGCAGCCCTACCGCAGCCCCGTCGCGCCGATCATCGACTCGGCCCGCGCCCAAGAGCGCGCCCAGGCTGAAGAGCGCGCCCGGGTGGAGGCCGAGCGCGCCGCCGCCGCCCGCGCCGAGCGTTTCACCCCGGCC
>JAKLKD010000237.1 GCA_023150845.1 Myxococcota bacterium
CATCTACCGCCCCGGCCAAGGCGCCAGCCCCTCGCCTGGTGACGGCTTCCAGCGCCCCGGCACCGGCGGCGCCGTGGTGACCCGCCCCGGCGGCAGCACCTCGGGCGGCACGGGCGGCTCGCGCCCCGACAACGACCGCCCCGACAACGACCGCCCCGACAGCGTCGTGGACAGCGGCGGCTCGGATCGCCCCGACTCCTACCACCCCGCGGATCGCCCCAACAGCCAGGGCTCCACGGGCGGCAGCCGCGGCGACACCGTCAGCTCGCGCCCCTCGAACCACGACCGGCCCGACTACCGCCCCAGCACCGGCGGCGCGCGCCCCGGCCATGACCGGCCGCACGACCACTACCGCCCCTCTCGCCCCGTGCACAGCCGGCCCTACACCCCGGTGCACCGCTGGTACTACTCCTACCAGCCCTACTACGTCTACCGGCCCGTGCCCGTGAGCTGGTACCACGGCGTGTTCGTCTACGGCCCCGCCCCGGTCCACCACCACCACTACCACTCGACGGGCGGCGTGGCCCAGGTGGAGTCGGCGCCCCTGCCCGACCGTAAGATCGACCGCAACGACACCTTCGCGCTCGGCGTACACGCCGGTGGCTACGTCGGCGGCTATGACGACGGCGCGACCTTCGCGGACAACGGCGTCGGCGCCAAGCTGCGCTACCGCCCCGTGGAGGCCGTGGGCCTCGAGCTCGGCTACACCGTCTACGACGACTCCTTCGACTCGGCGTCTGAGCGCCGCACCGACCTGCTCCAGCCCTCGGTTCAGCTCTTCGTGGCGCCCTGGTCTCGGGTGAGCCCCTACGTCAGCCTCGGCGCGACCTACAGCAAGCGCTCGTATGACGACCAGTGGTCCGACGGCGTGGCGGTCTACAACACCCAGGTCCAGGACAGCGCCATCGGCGCCCACGGCGGCCTCGGTCTGGAGCTGGCCATCGGCAAGAGCGCGGCCCTCGGTGTGGAGGCCCGGTACATCCACAGCCTGAACGTGGACGGCGAGGATCCCTCCAGCCCCGGCGCGCTCCAGGGCATCGGCGGCCTGAGCTTCTACTTCTAAGGCCCAGACGGGTGAGCGCGGCGGTGAGGGTGACCCCCTCGCCGCCGTCTTTGTTTGTGGCCTAACGCGGCGCCGGGATACACAAGCGCCGATGATTCAGGTCAACGCGCTCAGCAAGGTCTACCCCGTCCCCAAGCGTGGGGAGGGGCTCTGGGGCAGCCTACGCTCCATCTTCTCCCGTGAGGTCGAGGAGGTCCGGGCCGTCGCTGACCTCTCGTTCTCGATTCAGGCTGGGGAGCGTGTCGGCTTCTTGGGGCCGAACGGCGCGGGCAAGACGACGACCCTCAAGATGCTCTCGGGCCTCCTTGTGCCGACCTCGGGCGACCGGGTCGTCGCGGGCTTCGACCCCTCCAAGCGTGACCCGGCGTTCTTGCGGCGCATCACCCTCGTCATGGGCCAGAAGCAGCAGCTCTTGTGGGATCTGCCGCCGATTGAGACCTTCGCGCTCAACCGGGCCCTGTTCGGCCTGGAGGAGGCCGAGGCCAAACGTACCCAAGAGGAGCTCATCGAGCTTCTGGAGCTCGGCCCCCTGCTCACGCGCCCCGTGCGGAACCTCAGCTTGGGCGAGCGCATGAAGTGTGAGCTGGCCGCGGCGCTCCTGCACCGGCCAGACGTGCTCTTCTTGGACGAGCCCACCATCGGCCTCGACGTGCGCGCCCAGGTCGCCGTGCGGCGGTTTATCGCCGAGTGGAACGAGCGCAGCGGCGCCACGGTGCTGCTCACCTCGCACTACATGGCCGACATCGCCGCGCTCTGCCCTCGGGTCATCGTCATCGCCGGCGGGGCGCTGCGGTACGACGGGCCGCTCAAAGACCTCGCCGAGCGTTACGGCGGCGGGCGAAAGGTCATCGTGCGCACCCGAGACGAGGCCCCGGAGCAGCTCGGGCCGTTTGTGCGCGAGGACGGCGCGCTCGTGGCCCGGCTGCCTTCAGCCGAGGTCACCGCCGCCGTAGACTTCGCCCTGCGCCAGGTCGCCGTCGCCGACCTCTCCATCGAGGAGCCGCCCTTAGAGGACGTGCTCTCGAAGCTCTTCGCCGAGCGCACCTGATGTTCCGCGCCTTCCCGACTCTGCTGCGCATTGGGCTCGCCGAGGCCGTCGCGTACCGCGCCGAGCTCGTCATCTGGGTGCTCACCGCCACCGCGCCGCTCATCTCGATGTTCATCTGGGACCGCGTCGCTGAAGAGGGCCCCCTCGGCGGCTGGGGCCAAGGGGAGATGGCGCGCTACTTCCTGCTCACGCTGATTGTGCGGCACATCACCTCGTCGTGGGTGGTCTGGGAGCTGAACGAGAACATCCGCACGGGCGGCCTGAGCCCGATGCTGCTGCGCCCGATGCACCCCCTCGTGTTTTTTGTCGCCCAGAACCTCGCGGCCATGCCGCTGCGGGCGGTGATCCTCGCGCCGCTCATCGCCGGGGTGATGTGGTGGCGGCCTGAGCTCATGTGGACGCCGGAGCCCTGGACCGTGGCCTTGGGCCTGCTCTCCGCGGCGCTGGCCTGGGTGATCGCGTTCACCGTCCAGGTGATCTTCGGGAGCCTCGCCTTCTTCTCCCAGCAGAGCTTGGGGCTGTTCAACGTCTGGTTTGGCCTGTGGAGCCTCGGCTCGGGCTACCTCTTCCCCCTGGAGCTCGCGCCGGACTGGCTGAGGCAGGGGCTCTTGTGGCTGCCCTTCCGGGCGACCCTGGCGACCCCGGTGGAGCTGCTCGCGGGCCTCGTCGATGGGCCGAGCGCGCTGCGGCTCGTGCTCGCCCAGCTCGTGTGGGTGGGGGTCTTCTTGGGGATCGCGGCGCTGACCTGGAGCCGTGGTGTGCGGCGCCACGAGGCGGTGGGCGCGTGAGCCTCGGCGTCGCCGTCGCCGCGCTGACCCGCGCGTCGCTCCTCACCACGATGCGTTACCGCGCGTCCTTCGTCGGGGAGGCCGTCATGGCCGTGGCCTGGGCGGCCTGGACGGCGGCGCCGCTCTTTGTGGTGTTTGACCAGGCGCCGACCCTCGCGGGCTGGACCGCCGAGGAGGCCCTCGCCGTCATCGGCTTCTTCATCATCGCCCAAGGCGCGCTGGAGGCCCTGGTCGATCCCAACCTTCGCGCCGTCGTGGAGCAGGTGCGCCAGGGCACCTTCGACTTCGTGCTGCTCAAGCCCCTCGACGCCCAGCTCTACGTGAGCCTGCACCGCACCGAGCCGATCAAGCTCGTGCACTGCCTCGTGGGGCTCGCCATCGTCGCGCACTCGGCCCGGGCCATCGACGCCGGGGCCGTTGAGCTGGCCTCGGCGGCGCTCCTGATGCTCGCCGGGCTCACGCTCCTGCACAGCCTGTGGACGGTCGTGGTCTCCAGCGCCTTCTTCTTCGTGAAGGTGGACAACCTCTCTTGGCTCATCCGGGCGGGGCTCGACGCCGGGCGCTGGCCGGTGTCCCTCTACCGGGGCGTCGTGCGTTTCGTGCTCACCTTCGTCTTGCCCATCGGCCTCGTGACGACCTACCCGGCCTTGGCGCTGCGCGGGGAGCTCAAGCCCTCGACGGGGCTCGGCGCCCTGGTGATCTCGGTGCTGTTCGGGATGCTCGCCCGCGTCGCCTGGATCCGCTCCTTACGACGCTACAGCAGCGCGAGCAGCTAAACGCGCTCAGGACGCGAGGTAGCCACCATCGACGGCGTAGATCTGGCCCGTGGTGTAGGCCGACTCGTCGCTGAGCAGGTGCACGACCACCCCGGCGACCTCCTCGGGCTGGCCCACCCGGCCCATCGCCGTGCGATCGGTGTACTGGCGCAGGATCTCCGGGGACTCGGTCATCGCCGCGGCGAAGCGGGTGTCGATGAGCCCCGGCGTCACGCAGTTCACCCGCACCCCCGCCGAGCCGAGCTCCATCGCCAGGGTCTTCGTCATCGAGACGAGCGCCGCCTTGGTCATGCCGTAGGTGGCCTGAAACGGCGCGGCGCGCAGCCCGAGGATGCTGCTCACGTTGACGATGCTGCCCTTCTGACCGGCGTCGACCCAGCGGCCCCCGACCTGCAGGGACAAGGCGAAGGGGCCCTTCACGTTGACCTCAAAGGTCTTGTCGAAGGCCGCCCAAGGCGTGCCCAAGGCCGGACCGAAGTAGGGGTTGGTGGCGGCGTTGTTCACGAGGCCATCCAGGCCGCCCCAGCGGCGCTCGGCCTCGTTCACCAGGGCCTCGACGGCGTCGAGCTGCCCGACGTGGCAAGGGAAGACCTCGGCCTCGCCACCGTTGCCGCGGATGTGCTCCGCGACGGCGTCTAGGCCCGGGAGCTTTCGCGCCGCGAGCAGCACCCGCGCGCCCTCCGCCGCCGCCGCGATGGCGATGGCCGCGCCGATGCCCCGGCTCGCCCCCGTGATGAGCACCCGCTTGCCGTCCAGTCGTCTCGCCATCGTGCACCTCCTTCGCTGCGCCTCTGGGCGCCCACGCGCTATATCCCCCTCGCTGCTGGAGAGCTTATGCCCCCCTTCGACGCGGTGACCGAGCGCGCCCTGCCCTCTCGTGAGGTGACGAGCCTCCACCTCTTGCGCCACGGCGAGGTGGACACGGGCGGCGCGCGCCTCGCGTATGGCCACCTCGACCTGTCGCTCACGCCCAAAGGTGAGGCCGAGGGGGAGGCCCTGCGCCGTCACGTCTTGGAGCGGCTGCCCCGCCCCGACGGGGTGATCAGCTCAGACCTCACCCGCTGCAGCGCCCTCGCCGAGCGCATCGCCGCCGACCTCGACCTGCCCCTGTGGCGGAGCCCCGCCCTGCGGGAGCAGCGCATGGGCGACTGGGAGGGGCGGTCCTGGGAGGCGCTCACCGCCGAGGACGAGCCCAGGGTGCAGGCCTACTGGGCGGACTACCTCCACGCCGCGCCGCCGGGGGGGGAGTCCTTCGCGGACCTCGCCGCGCGGGTTCAGGCCTTCTTTGACGAGCACGCCCAGACCCTCGCCGGGCGCCGCTGGGTCGTCGTGACCCACATCGGCGTGATCCGCGCGACGCTCTGCCGCCAGCTCCGGCTGCCGCTGACCGAGGCCCTACGCTTCGCCCCCGCCCGGGGCAGCCACACCCAGCTCCTCATCGCCGAGGCCGGGGCCGTCCTGGAGCAGCTCGGCGAGCGCCCGACCCCGGCGCCGACGCCCCCGCGCCGACGCGGCGCCCGGCCCCGAGTCGCCCTCTCAGGCAGCGCCGGGACCGGAAAGAGCACCCTCGGCGCCGCCTTGGCCGCGCGCTGGGGCGTGCCGTTTATCCCCGAGGGCATGCGCGCCCGCATCGAGGCCGGCCTGAGGCTGCACGACCTCGACCACCACCAGCTCCAGGCGCTCATCGAGGAGCTCTGGGAGGAGCAGGCCGCCGCCGAGGCCCAGGCCATCGCCCAGCACGGGGGCTTCGTCGCCGACCGTTCATCCATAGATTTTTCGGCGTTTTACCTGCATTATGGGTTCACCACAGACCTCGCACGAATTGAGCGTCTCTTCGCCCGGCTCACGGCCCACGCCGACGGCTACGACGCCATCTTGCTGCTCCCCCACGGCGTGCTCCCCCTGATCGACGACGGCGTGCGCTCGACGAACCCTTACATTCAGCTCCGGTATCAGGTGACCGTCGCGGGGCTCTTGCGCCAAACTCTCCCTGAGGACCGCCTGCTGATCATGCCGCCCCTGACGGCGTTGGCGGCGCGGGTTCGTTGGGTACTGAGCCGTTGCTCACCTGAAGATCCAAATGATGAAGCGACGCGCAAATCTTTCAGCCGGGTGTAAGGATAGTGTAATTAACATTTAAGTAATTGAAATTGTTAACTTTTCTAACATCATAGTGCTAAAAATGCGTCCATAACGCCGCAACCGTCCCTTTCACGGCTGTTAATTCAGGTCTCCCCTCAGTCACAATCCACTCGACCACCACCAAGTCTTCTGCTCAGAAGACCCCCACCATGGAGACCCACGACATGAACAAGAAAGAGCTGGTGAACAAGCTGGCCAAGCAGACCGGTCTGACCCAGGCCAAGGCCATGGAGGTCGTCAACGCCCTCTTCGAGGCGGAGAACGGCAAGGGCATCCTCACCCTGGAGCTGGAGTCCGGCCGCAAGGTCACCATCCCCGGCTTCGGCACCTTCGGCACCAAGGTCCGCGCCGCCCGCGTCGGCGTGAACCCCACCACCAAGGACCGCATCCAGATCGCCCCCAAGAAGTACGCCTTCTTCCGCCCGGGCAAGAACCTCCGCGAGCTCGTCGAGGCCTGATTCGGCCCGCGGCGCGCCCTCTGTGGCGCGCCCAATCCGCCGCTCACCGCGCCACGAACTGCGCGGTGAGCGTGCTATTGTCTCCGTCGTTCCTCTGAACGTAGCCTCGCTCTCTCGGAGACCATTCTTATGAAGCGCGCTTTCCCCCACGGGCTCACCCACGAGCTCGCAAGAGACGTCACCCGCAAGGCCCTCGAGTCCTATCGTCAGCGCTTCTCCGAGTTTAAGCCTGAGGGTGAGTGGACCAGCGCCGACCACGCCACGGTGAAGTTCCACGCCGCCGGGACGACCTTCAACGGCGCCGTGAACGTACACAAAGAGACCATCGACCTTGAGCTCGATGTGCCGTTCTTTATGCGCCCCTTCGAGAAGAAGGCCATCGACGTCATCGAGGCCGAGATCAACCAGTGGATCGCTAAGGCGAAGCGCGGCGAGCTCGGCTGAGACGCCGGGCCTTACGGGCTCACCTTCGAACGCAGGGCCTGGGCCTCGGCGAACACACGCTCCGCCGTCGCCCGGTCGCCTTGCTTGGCGAGGATGTTCGCGTGCAGGAGCAGCACGTAGGGGTGCTCTGGCGCCCGCTCAAGGGCTGGGGCGAGGGCGTCGGAGGCGAGCTCGTAGTCGCCCATGTTGAAGTAGGCCTGGGCGAGCGCCCGGCGCAGCTCGACGTCGTCCGGGGTCATGGCCAAGGCGGCGTCGTACTCCGCGGCGGCCTCCTCCCACTCCTCTAAGGCCATGTGGGCATGCGCCAAGGCGACGCGGGCGGGGAGCGCGTTGGGGAAGCTGTCCAGCTCAGCGCGCAGGTGGGCCACCGCGCCGCGATGATCGCCGCGGCTGACGGCCATCATGCCGAGCAGATGTCGAACCTGGGGTCTCGGCACGGCGTCGCTGAGGCTCTGCAGGAGCAAGGCCTCTCCGGCGGGGTCCCCGCTCAAAGAGAGCAGCACCCCCACCTGGGCCTGGGCGACCGGATCCGTCGGATCCGCCTGGAGCCAGCCCTGGGCGAGGCGGAGGGCCTCGTCGCCCCGACCTTGGTCACGCAAGAGCTGCACGAGCAGGCCCCGCGCGACGTCGTCTTCGGGCACCTGGACGAGCACCCGCTCCACCTCCCGCAAGGCGTCGTCCACCCGGCCCAGCCCGGCGAGGGCCTGAGCGTAGTTCACCCGCAGGATCGCTGACTCCGGCGTGCGCTGCAGCGCTTCTTCGTAGACGGCGAGGGCCTCGTCCATACGCCCCTGGGCGCGCAGGGCGATGGCGAGCTGGCCCCGGGCCTCGGCGAGGTCGGGGAGCCGGGTGAGCACCTCCCGCAGGAGCGCCTCGGCCTCGGCGGCGCCGCCGGGGGTCTGGAGGAGCTGGCCGACGTGCTCAAGCTGGCGCAGGAGCGGCAGCTCATCCTTGGCGTCGATGGTGGGCAAGGCGGCCCCGACGGGGTCCGCGCCGCCGGTGACGTAGCCCAAGGCGGCGAGCTGGGCGCTCATCTCCGGGGCCAAGGCCAGGCGCTCGGCGGACTCCTCCTTCGCGCGGATCTCCGTGAGCGCGGCGCGCAGGCGGGCGACGTCTTCAGGCCGGGTCGCGGCGAGGTTCTGGGTCTCGCCGGGGTCGACGCTCAGGTCGAAGAGCCGGGGGTTGGGCGTGTCCATGAGCTTGAGGTCGCCTTGGGCCACGGCGAGCTCGGGGTGAAAGCCGAACCGTTGGTAGACCGACCAGGCCTCCAGGTAGACCGGCGCGCGGTCCAGGGCCTCGCCGCGTAAGGCCGGGCTGAGGTCGACGCCGTCGAGGGTGGGGTCTGGGGGCAGGCCGAGGAGGCCGAGCGCCGTCGGGGTCACGTCGACGCCGCTCACGGCGCCTTTGACGACGACGCCCTCGTTGAGGGGCGCGGCGGGCCGGGCGATGAAGGGCACCCGGGTGGTGCTGTCAAAGAGGAAGGTGCCGTGGTCACGCTCGCCGTGGTCGTCCTGGAGGGCCTCGCCGTGGTCGCCGACGACGATCCACGCCGCCCCGGCCGGGCCCGCGACCCGGTCCACCACGGCCTGCAGCCGGGCGAGCTCGGCGTCGATGGCGGCCAGCTCCCCGTCGTAGGGCCGCCCCGCGTGCTGCTCTTTGTAGGGGCTCGGCGGTTCATAAGGGGCGTGGGCGTCAAAGAGGTGGACCCACAAGAAGAACGGCGCGTCCGAGGGCTGCTCCAGCCAGCGGATCGCGTCGTCGACGACCTCCTTCGCCGGGCGCTCCCGGCCCCAGCGCCCCTGCACCCCGGCCTCGGCGCGCACGTCGTCGAGGTACACGTCGAAGCCTTGGTCGAGGTTCCAGATGCGGGTGGTCACGAAGGCCGAGAGGCTCGCCCCGGTGCGCCAGCCCCCGGCCTGGAGGCGCTCGGCCAAGGTGACGAAGCGGTCGGGCAGCACGGCGTCGCCGTTGTTGTGGACGCCGTGGCGGGTGGGGTAGACCCCGCTGAGCATCGAGGCGTGGGACGGCGTCGTGAGGGGCACGACGGCGTACGCACGGTCAAAACGGGCGCCTTGGGCGGCGAGCTTGTCGATGGTCGGCGTCCGGGCGAGGCTGTGCCCGTAGGCGCCGATGCGGTCGGCGCGGGTGGTGTCCAGCGTGACGAGCACGAGGGACGGGCGGGGGGCGGTGGCGACGCTCGGCGCCTCCCCGCAGCCCAAGAGCGGCGAGAGGAGGAGCGCGAGGAGCGTCACCAGGGGCGACAGGACCGGACGGGACATTGCCATGAACCTCACGAGCCGTTACCCGAGGCGCACCTCCTCGAGATGAACATGCGCGTCGGGATGACCCAGACCATGACCCGTATCCTGCGCGTCGTCAGCGCGCCGCGCGCCCTGCTCGTGTTCGCGCTGGCCCTCGGCGCCGCCTCGACGCTCACGCTCCCTGAGGTGCTCGCCCAAGAGGAGCCGCCCCAGCGCGGCCCTGGCGCGCGCGGCGCCGGTCCCCGCGGTCTTGGCCCCCG
>JAKLKD010000238.1 GCA_023150845.1 Myxococcota bacterium
CGTCGTGAAGCCCGCCGAGCCGCCTAAGCCCGCCGAGCCCCGCGGCGCCCCCTTGCCCGCCAACGACGACCCCTGGGGCACCCAGGCCGAGCCGCCCAAGCCCGCGGATCCGCCCAAGCCCGCCGGGGGCGGCGAAGACGACAACCCTTGGGGTTGAGCCTCGCTGACGCGGCGCGGAGAACGCTGACGGTCTGCTCAAGAACCTGACGTCCCTGCTGCACGAAGTGTGCGCGGGCCCCTCGTCAGGTCTGCGCTCGGCAGGTTAGCCCAGCTCATCCATGATGCGCACGCGCGAACCGCCGGGATCCCCATGACCGACCCTGTCTCCTCCGCCTTGCTCACCGAGGTGCGGGCGCTCCTGCAGTCCGCCCGCGCCCTGGCGGCTCGGCAGGTCAACGCGCTGCAGGTGCTGACCAACTTTGAGATCGGGCGCCGCATCGTCGAGCACGAGCAAGGGGGCGAGGCCCGCGCGGAGTATGGCCGCGCCGTCGTGAAGGCGCTCTCGATGGCGTTGACGGCGGAGTTTGGGCGGGGGTACTCCGTAGACAACCTCTGGATGATGCGCCGCTTCTTCATGGCCTACCAGGGGCGTCATCCAAAAGTTGAGACGCTGTCTCAAGTTTCTTCCGGGCCGCTGCTCGCCGCCCCACAGCTCCCCTCCCCGCTCCCCCAGCCCACGCCGCCGTTCACCCTGAGCTGGTCCCACTACGTCCTGCTGCTCGCCATCGACGACCCCAACGAGCGCAGCTTCTACGAGATCGAGGCCACCCGCGCGGGCTGGTCCTTGCGTGAGCTGCGCCGCCAGTTCGACTCCAGCCTCTATGAGCGCTTGGCCCTGTCCCGCGACAAAGACGGCGTGCTGGCCCTGGCCGCCCAAGGCCAGCAGGTGACCAGCCCCGCCGACCTGCTCAAAGACCCCTTCGTCTTGGAGTTCCTCGGCTTGGAGGAGCGCACCCAGTACAGTGAGTCCGACCTTGAGACGGGCCTGCTCGGCAAGTTAGAGAAGTTCATGCTGGAGTTAGGCCAAGGCTTCTTGTTTGAGGGCCGCCAGCGCCGCTTTAGCTTTGACGAGGAGCATTACTACGTCGATCTCGTCTTCTACAACCGCCTCCTGCGCTGTTTTGTGCTGTTCGACCTCAAGATCGGCAAGCTCACCCACCAAGACCTCGGCCAGATGCAGATGTACGTCAACTATTACGACCGTCACGTCAAGTTGGCTGAGGAGGGCCCCACCATCGGCGTCGTCTTGTGCAAAAAGAAGCACGACGCGCTCGTGGAGATCACCCTGCCCGCCGGGGCCAACATTCACGCCAAAGAGTACAGCCTCGTCTTGCCCTCCAAGGCCGAGCTGCGGCGAAAACTCTTGGAGTGGACGGGCGAGGCTGACGCGGCGGCGGACTCGCTGACACCGCCTCAAGATTCCTGACACACCTCGGGATCGCTCGGCTACGCTGCTCTTGAGACCCCTTGGACAGCAGGTTCATGATGACACGACACGTCCTCCTCGTTGTTCTGCTCCCTACCCTCCTCGCGCTTGGGTGCAAGGGCGGTCGCTTCGCGGACGACACTGGCCAAGGCGCGGACGAGGACGAGGATGGTTTCGAGCGCCAAGACGCCGACTGCGATGATCAGGACCCAGCAGTGCATCCCGGCGCGCCTGAGACCGCCGGCGACGGCATTGACGCCGACTGCGACGGATTGGACGGCAGCGCGGAAACACTCTCCGACCAAGCCTTTCCGACGCTCACCGGAGACGAAGATCACCCCAGGCTGGGGAATGAGGTGCTCATCGTCGATGACATGACTGGGGACGGTCACGCGGAGCTGGCGATCACACGGGATGTCGTGGGTCTCCTCAACTCTGCCGAGGAGCTCACCTCAGAGGTCTTGCTGTTTAGGGGTCCGATCACCAACACAATGACGACAGATGACGCCATCCGCTGGGGAGGTGATGATGACTTCCAAGACCCGTACCTCGCGAGCGGCGACATGAACGGCGACGGACTTGCGGAGCTAGTGATCGGCGATCCATATTACTCGGAGCCTATAGGCGGCGCTGGACGAGTTTGGATCGTGAACGGCAGCCAGCTACCGGAGACAAAGAGTAATCATGTTGAGAGTCTCAAGGACTTGATCGCAGCCGAGAATGCCTTGACATATCTGGGGGCCGCTGTGAGCCTCTCTGGTGACCTAAACAGCGATGGGCTCGCCGATCTCCTCGTAGGAGCGCACCGTGGCGGCGGCCCCAACCCGACCCCTGGCGCAGCCCTCGTGTTTGAAGGACCGATCGACGGCATCGTGTGGGACACAGAGGCCACGCTGCAGCTCACCGGAGAGCTCCCCAACGATCACGTCGGCAGCTCGCTCACCTGGGCCGGTGACGTGAACGGCGACGGCCACGACGACATGTTCATCGGCGCGCCCGCAAACTTCGCAGAGGACACCCGAGGCCGCGTCTACCTCGTCTATGGCCCCCGCGAAGGCGCGCTGTCCTTGGAGAACGCCGACGCCACGATTCAGGGGGAGATCGACGGCGGCAACCTCGGCCACATCGTCTCACGCGCTGGCGACACCAACAACGACGGCTTTGAAGACCTCCTCATCGGCGCCCCCCTCACCGACGCCGAGGGCCAACGCTCCGGCCGCGCCTGGCTCTTCTCCGGCCCCTTGGAGGGCACCTACGTCGCCTCAGATGCCGACGCCACCTTCCTCTCAGCCGGTGAGCTCGACTGGACTGGCTACGACGTAGAGAGCGCCGGAGACGTCAACGACGACGGCTTCGACGACGTGCTCATCACCGCACCGCAACAATACCGCTACGTCCCCTCCCGCCTCGCCCGGGTCAGCCTGTTTTATGGTCCCCTGGAAGGCGAGCTCACCCCCGACGACGCCGACCGCGTCTGGGCCTCTCCCTACCCGCATGACACCGCCGGGCGCTCCATCGCCGTGGGCGGCGACCTCAACGCCGATGGCCGTCGAGACCTCGTCGTAGGCGCCCCCTATGACGATGAGGGCGGGTACGAGGCCGGGGCCGTCTACCTGCTCACCTTAGAGTGACACTCACCCCAAAACTCTGACGTTCAACCCCAAACCCTGACACCCCACACAGACTCACCGCCCCAGCCGCCGCCCCCGCAGCACGCCCAGCGCCCGGCGTAACCCCGGCAGCAAGGCCGCATACGCCGGGCAGCGGGCGGCGAACAGGGCGTCGGTGGCCTCGATCAGCGCCTCGGCGGCGTCGGCCTGGCCGCCATGCGCCCGAGACAAGGCGTCGAGTTGGGGCAGGTGCTCCCCCAACGGCAGGGTGAGCAGGGTGAGCCGCGCGATCTCTGAAGGCACAAGCTCACTCACCCCGCCGCCATAGGACCGGCCCTCTAGCTCAACGCTGAGCAAGGTGAGGCTCGTGTGGAACGAGACGACGAGGTCGGCGGCGCTCAGACCGGCGCTGGGCAACGGCGCGCCTTGGTAGATCGTGTCGGTGGTCAACAGCCCGGCGGCGTTGTGCTGCAGGCGGTGGTGCAGGTGCGCACGTTTGGCCAACAACAACGAACCCGGCGCCACCACGGGCACCCGGTACCAGGGGCGGCGCACACGGCACTTGTACCGCTCGGGGATGCCCTCGGCCTCGGCGAGCTTGAGGTAGGCCAAGGCGCGGGCGTGGGGCGGAGGGCGATCGGCGGAGAGGTCGAGGAGCCAGGCGCGCTCCCCCTCAGCGCGTGCGGCGGCGTGGTCGGCCTCGGTGACGATGAGGCCCCCGGTGTGCCCGGCGCGGGCCAAGAGCGGGCGGGCCCAGGGCGCTAGGTCAAACGCGGCGAGGGTGGTGTCGGTGACGGTGAAGAAGGCGTTCGCCCCGGTGACGGTGGAGACGCTCAAGCGGGCCAAGGCGCCGAAGGGGCGCACCTCGGGCAAGCTGCGGGCCTCGGCCAAGGCCGCGCAGGACTCGGCGTCTAAGACGAGGCCGGTCCAGGGGGTGTCCCCCGGCGGCAGCGGCTCCTCGGGGCCCAACGCGCCGCTGAGGCCTACCCGGGCGCGGCCCTCCCCCGCCGCCCCCCAGCGCCCGCTGAGCACCACCACCTCCTGCAGCGCCTTGGGGAAGGAGCCCCGGGGGAAGAGGTCGAGGCGCAGGGCCTCGGCCTGGGCGCTCAGCGCGGCGCGCAGGGGGCCGGTGGAGGCCGTCGAGAGCAGCTCCGCGGGGAGCACCAAGGCGAAGGCGCCGCCGGGGCGAAGCTGGTGGAGCGCCACGAGCACGAAGGGCACCCAGAGGTTCGCGACCCCGGCCAGAACGACGCCGTGGGCGCGCAGCAAGGCGTCGGCCTGGGCGCGGTCCTCGGCGGGCACAAACTGGTACCGAACGAAGGGCGGGTTGCCGACCAAGGCGTCCACAGGGGCCGGGGCGCGCGCCGCCCAGGAGAAGAAGCTCTCGTTGTGGACCTCAGCGGAGGGGAGCGCGGCGGCGGCGAGCTTGGCGGCCTCCGACGGCTCGCGCTCAACGGCGATGAGCCGACGGGGGGCGTCGGGGGCCTGGGCCAAGGCGGAGACGAAGGCGCCGTCCCCGGCGCTGGGCTCCAGCACCGTGGCGCCGGTCAACGACGCCCCGCGGGCCTCTCGCAGCCGCTCCAAGGTGAACATCACCAGCGGCGCGGGGGTGTAGAACCCTCCGCGGAGCTTCTCGGGGCTGACCTCGTCGGCGCGGCGCATGAACGCGCAGTATCCCGAAGGTCGAGCGCACACCCACCGCTTCTTTTTGCGATCCAGTTGGTTTGACGATCGGGTTCCGATGCGTCTATGGAGAGAGGCTGTGATGCCCCAATCCCGCCACGCCCGCGCCGCGCTGCTGTTCATGGCCTTGTTGGCCTGGACAATGGGCCTCGGCGCGCGGCTGGTGCACCGGATCGAGGTCACCCACGTCGTCTGCGCCGCCCACGGCGCCTTGATGGAGCTGAACGAGGCGCCCACGAGCGTCGCCGCCAACGACGAGGCCCGCCCGGATGACGGCCAAGACGAGGATGGCCAAGGCGACGACAGCCAAGACGATGACAGCCATGAGGATCACGACCACGACTGCTCCTTAGACGGGGTGTCCGCGGCGGCCCTGGCCTCAGCGCCGCCGGCCTTGGGGTTCCCTTGGGCCCTGGCCCAAGCCCACGACGATCGTGCCGCCCGCCTGCCCCTGGCCCGCGGGCCGCCCCTGGCTTTCGCGCCGAAGACCTCACCCCCCGTGCGTCGCTCCTGAGCGTGTGGCGGAGCCTCTGGGCTCCATCCCCGTCCCTCATGATCGGCGCCTGTGATGTCTCTGTGCTCGTTTTTGTCCCTCTGGACCTTGTCCGCCTCCGCGCAGGAGGCCCCCGACCCGGCCGCTGCGCCTGACGCTGCGCCTGAAGCGGCGCCCGCCGCCGAGCCCGCCCCGCTCACCCCGGAGGAGCTCGCGGAGCTTGAGGCCGCCCTCGGCGCCGACCTCGCCGCGAGCGCGCCCACCGCGCCTCCGCCCCAGCCGGTGAGCCTCTTCCCCAACGCCGCGGGGCAAGGGCGCGGGGCCGGGGCCTTGCAGTCGATGAACCCCGACCTCTCGTTTATCGCCGACTTCGCCCTCGCCGGGTTCAGCTCCGACGCGCCCCTGATGTCCGGCGGCCACGACCCCCAGGCCAACGGCTTCAACCTCCAGCAGCTTGAGCTGGCCATCGGCTCGGCGGTCGATCCTTACCTACGCTTCGACGCGAACGTCGTCTTCTCGCAGTTCGGCGTGGAGATCGAGGAGGTCTACGGCACGACCTTGGGCCTGCCGGGGCGCACCCAGATCCGCGCGGGGCAGTTCTTGACGCGCTTCGGGCGCATCAACAACACCCACCCACACTCCTGGGCCTTCGTGGACCAGAGCTTCGCCATCGGGCGGGTGATGGGCGGCGAAGGGAACCGGGGCCTGGGCGTGGAGGGCTCGGTGCTGCTGCCGACGCCTTGGTTCGCCGAGCTCATCGTCTCGGAGACCATGGCCAACGGCGAGGCCACGGCGCGGAGCTTTTATGGCGCCAAAGACCTCGGCGTCGGCGGCCCCCTGGACCTCCAGACCACCGCCGCCCTCAAGCAGTTTTTCCCCCTGGGGGACGACTGGTCGCTGCTGACGGGTCTCTCGTGGGCGGGCGGGCCGAACCCCAGCGGGCGCGGCAACCGCAGCGAGCTCTACGGCGGCGACCTCACGCTGCGTTACCGCCCGATCACCCGGCAGAGCTTCACCCAGGTCACGCTCACGACGGAGTGGATTCACCGACGCCGCCAGGTGGCGAACGACGTGCTGCTGGACTTGAGCTCGTATACCCAGCTTCAGTGGCGCTTCGCCCAGCGCTGGGCCTGGGCTGGGCGCTACGAGCTGGGCACCCCGGCCCGGGCGATGAGCGGCGCGGCCGACGTAGAGGACCCCCTCGACCCGGAGTGGACCGAGCTGCGCCAACGCGGCGCGGTGAACGTCACCTTCTGGCCCACGGAGTTCTCGCGGCTCCGCCTGCAGTACGACCTCGACCTGCCCGGCTGGCGGCCTGTCCCCGAGCACGCCGTGTTCTTGGCCTTTGAGCTCGTCATCGGGGCGCACGGCGCCCACGCCTTCTGAGGAGTGAACCCCATGATCTCCACACGCTCCTTGCTCCGGCTCCTCCTGCTCAGCCTGCTCAGCGTCGTGCTGCGCCTGCCCTCGGCCCAGGCCGCCGTGCGGGTGGTGACGACCCTGCCCGACCTCGCGGCCTTGGCCAAAGAGCTCGGCGGCGGCGCGGTCACCGTGACCTCCTTGGCCCTGCCCACCCAAGACGCCCACTGGGTAGACGCCCGGCCGAACCTCGCCCTGGAGCTCTCCAAGGCCGACATGCTCTTGGTCGCGGGGCTCGATCTGGAGGTAGGTTGGTTGCCCAACCTACTTACCGGGGCGCGGAACCCCAACGTGCAGGTCGGCGCGAAGGGCTACGTCGACTGCTCGCAGTATGTGCAGCTCCTCCAGGTGCCCACCGTCGCCGTGAACCGCAGCATGGGCGACGTGCACCCCGGCGGCAACCCGCACTACCTCTACGACCCTCGGCGGGCGAAGAGCGTCGCCGCGGGCATCGCCTCCCGCCTCGTGCAGCTCGACCCGAGCCAGAGCGGGATCTACCAGGCGAACCTCACCCGGCTGCACAAGGAGCTGGACGCGGCGATCGTGCGCTGGGAGGGCCAGCTCGCCGGGCTCCGGGGCGTGCCCGTCGTGGGCTACCACAACTCCTGGCCCTACCTCGCCGACTGGCTGGGCTTCACGATCATCGAGCACATCGAGCCCCGGCCGGGCATCCCGCCGACCCCCACCCACGTCTCCCACGTGCTCCAGACGATGAAGGCCCAGGGCGCGCGGCTGCTCATCCAAGAGAGCTGGTTCCCGACGACGACCACCCAGCTCGTCGCTGAGAAGGCCGGGGCCAAGCTCGTGATCTTGCCCGGCGGCGCGGACGTCTCGGCTGGGGAGACCTACCTGCAGAACATGGACCAGCTCGTCAGCGCCCTCGCGGCGGGCCTGGGGGGCTGATGGGCCGGGCCACGCCGCTCCTCTTCGCCGCGCTCGGCGCCTGCACCTTCACGCCGGGCAACGCCGGGTTCGCCACCCTAGAGAGCGCCCAGCTCAGCGCCGCCCACGCGCCCGGCGAGGCCCGGGATCTCGGCGACGACGGCCTGCTCACGAGCGAAGGGTACGCCGTGAAGCTCTCGGCGCTCACGCTCACCGTGGGCTCCATCCACCTCGACGAGCTGCAAGGCGCCTCCGACGTCAGCTTTGACCCGGCGAACCCGCCTGAAGGCTACGGGCTCTGCCACGGCGACCACTGCCACGCCGACACCGGCGAGCTGGTGAGCTACGCCGAGATCATCGCCGAGCTGGCCGGGGAGGACGCCGCGCTTGTCCCCGTGGTGAGCTTGGCGGTGAACGACACCCTGGACCTGCTCGCCGGGGAGGACCGGGCGCTCACCGAGATGAGCCCGTCGGCGGACCTGCCGATGGTGGACATCCTGCAGGCGCGGCTGGAGGTCACCACACTTCGCCTGCAGGGCGTCGCGACCCCTTGGGATGAGCCCGAGGCCGGGTCTTGGGAGCTCGACCTGAACCTCCCGGTGAGCGCGCCGCTCACCGCGGCCCTGGACCTCTCCGTGGACCGCGACGTCGCCCCGGCGCTGGCGTTCCACCTCGATCTGCTCGCGGATGGCACCCTGCTCGACGAGCTCGACCTCGGCGCCCTCGCCGCGGGCGGGGTGTGGACGGTGACGGAGGCGGACCCCACGCTGCCCGGCATCGACACCTTGCTCGACAACCTCTCAAGACAGACCCCGTCGGCCTTCATCGAACCCCAACCTTAGCCCTGGAGCCCCGACATGAACCGATCCTTCCCCTGGCTCGCCGCCCTCGCCGCGCTTACCGCCTGCGGCAAGGAGTCCGCCGAGGACCCCGCGGAGCACGCCTGCGAGAACGTCGGCGCCGCGGACGCGACCCTCACCGCCACCGCGGACACCGCCACCGCCCCGGCCCTCGCCGAGGACGTCGCCACCGTCGTCACCCTCGCCGAGGGCGGCGTGGGCTACGTCTCCATCACGCTGGAGGCTGAAGAGGCGCTCCTGCTCTGGACCGGCACCGCCGATGTGGTCACCGGGCTCTGGGATACGTCGGGCGCCGACATCTTGCCCGAGGGCGGCCCGAACGAGCTGTGCGCCGAGGACATCCCCGAGCACTTCGACCTCGATCTTGGCGCAGGAACCTATGTCTTGGAGCTGGGCCCCTCCGCCGTGACCGAGGTATGGCTGATGCTCACCCCCGCGGAAGGCCATGGACACGACGAATAAGCCGCCGGACGCCGAGGCGAGGCCGATCCTCCTGCGCTGTGAGGCCCTGGAGATCGGCTACCGAGGCCGCCCCTTGCTGCCGCCGATCACCCTCGACGTGCGCGCCGGGGAGCTCTGGGCGGTCATCGGCCGCAACGGCTCGGGGAAGACCACCCTGTTTCGGGCGATGCTCGGCCTGCAGCCGGCCCTCGGCGGTCGGGTGCAGCGCCAGGCGGAGATCGCCTACGTCGCCCAGCGCATGAGCTTTGACGAGCTCTACCCGGTCACCGTGACCGAGGTGGTGCGCCAAGGAACCGTGCGGGGCTGGGGCTTCTTGCGGCCCTGGCGCCGGGCGTCGGTGGACGAGGCCCTGGACGCCGTCGGGGCCACGGCCCT
>JAKLKD010000239.1 GCA_023150845.1 Myxococcota bacterium
CACGGAGGGCCACACCCCGGGCCTCGTCTTGTCGATGGATCTGGTCGGGCACGGCGAGCTGACGGCGAACGGCCTGGGCCCGCGCTGGGGCGACGACAGCCTGCGCTGGCTCATGGTTACCCTCGGCGACCCGCCGGTCTCGGTGCCCTTCGTGTACCGGGCGCTCTCCCGCGGGATGCCGAGCATGGAGCGCTCGGATCACCGGCCCTTCACCGAGGCCGGGGTGCGGTCCTTGCACCTCATGGGGCGCGGCCCGGACGGCCTCTACTGGCGTTACCACACCGGCCTCGACGACATGGACCAGGTGGAGCCCGCGGCCATGGCGCGGACCTTAGACGCCGTGCTCCGCCTCGCGCGGGCCCCTGTGCCTGGGGAGGACGGCGGCGAGCCGGCCTTCGCGGCGCGGGGCGCCGTGGTGCCCGGGGCGGTCACCCTCGGCGCGATGGGGCTCGGGGCGCTCATGGGCCTCAGCGCGCTCTTTGGGCGGCTGAAGGCGACGGCGTTGGGCGCGGCCATGGGCGTGGTGCGGGCCCTGGGCCTCGGCCTCGTCTGGACCCTCGTCTTGGCCGTGGGGTCCTTGGGCGCCTCGACCCTCGGCGAGCGCGCCGAGCCCTGCGCCGCGGCGGCCTTGGCCTTCGTGATCTTGGGGCTCACGTCTCGGCGGGGGTCGCGGCTCGACGGCGGGGGCGCGACGGCGGGGGCGCTCGTCTGTCTGGCGCTCATGGTCGCGCTCTTTCGGGTGGAGCCGCTCCTGGCCTTGCCATACGGGGTCGCCGCCTTCGGCCTGGGCCTCTCGGCGCGCGGCGGGCACCCTGGGCTCACGGCGCTCTTGACCTTGCCGGGGCCGCTCTACCTCACGAGCGGAGATGTTTGGCGGGAGCTGCGTTTTCATGGCCTCGCGCCGGACGCCCTCGCGCCTTGGGGCCTCTTCGTGACCGTGGTCTGGCTGCCGGTCGCCTGCTGGAGCCACGACTGGCGCGGGGCGATCCGAGGGGAGCGGGTGGCGCTCGTGGTGGTCGGCGTGGTGGCCCTGGTCTGGGCTTGGCTCACCCCGGCGTTCTCTGCGGCGATGCCTGAGCTGACGGGGCGATGAGGCAGGCGCCGCCGCCGACGCTCTACGTCTTGGCGTTTGGGTCCGGCCTCGCCGCCTTGGTGTACGAGGGGCTGTGGATGCGCCGCTTCGCGCTCTTGTGCGGCGGCGGCGCCTTGGCCTCGGCGCTCACCGTCGCCGCGCTTTTTGGCGGGCTCGGCCTCGGCGGGCTCTTGGGCGGGCGGATCCGCGCCGCGCGCCCGGCCCGGGCCTGGGCGGCGCTGGAGCTCATCGCCGCGCTGTGGGCGCTCTCGATGCCTTGGCTCATCATGCTCGTCGAGCCGTGGGTGCTCGCGACGGGGGGCCTCGGGCCTCGGGCGCTGGCCGTCACCGCGCTCAGCTTGCCCCCGGCCTTGGCCTTGGGCGCCACCCTGCCCGCGCTGGCCCGGGGGCTCCCCGACCGCGGCGCGATCACCGCGGTCTACACCGTGAACACCATCGGGGCCGTCGTCGGCGTGCTCCTCGTGCCTTGGGTGCTTCTGCCGCTCCTCGGCGTCGTCGGCGCCGAGCGCCTCGCCGCCGCCGTGGCCATCGCTGTGGCCTGGGGCGCCTGGGGTCTGCCCGTCGAGGCCGGGGCGGAGGAGGCCGGGCCGCGCCGCTCGGCGAGCCGACGCGCCTTGGCCGCCGCGGGGCTCGCGGGCCTCATCAGCATGGCGCTGGAGGTGTGCTGGATGCGCCTCGCCGCCGCCCTCGTCGGGCCGTCGGTGTACGCGTTCAGCATGGTGCTGGCGGTGTTCTTGGCGGGGGTCGCCGGGGGCGCCGCCTTGGGGCGTCGGCTGCGGCACCCCGCGGCCTTGCCCGCGGCCCTCGGGCTCCTCGGGGTGAGCGCGCTCCTCGGCGCCTTCACCTGGGGCCAGGCCCCGGTGCTGCTCGCGGCGGCGTACCCTGTCGTGGGCCCCGGCGGCATGGGGCTCGTGGAGCTGATCCTCGCGGCGCTGACCATGGGCGGCGCCCCGGTGGCCTCAGGGGTGGTGTTCGCCCGGGCCTTGGATGAGGCGGGCGGGGATGACGACGCCGCGACGGGCGGCCTGTATGGGGTGAACACGCTCATGGGGGTCGTCGGCTCGGCCGGGGCGGGGCTCTGGCTCATCCCGGCGGCCGGGGTTCAGGGGGCGACGGGCGCGGTGGCGACCTTGGCTGGCCTCGGGGCGGCGCTGTTGAGCCGGAGGCCCGCCTGGCTCGTGGCGCCCCTGGCGCTCTGGGCGCTCTTGCCCGCCTGGGACGGCAAGCTCTACGCTGTCGGCGTCTACAGCCGCGTCTCAGACCTCGCCGACCACCGCCCCGAGGCCGTCCGGCGCTTCGCTGAAGAGGGCTGGACCTTACGCTCCTACCGAGACGGGCTCAGCGCCGCCGTCGCCGTGGGCCAGTCCGACCGCACGGGCAACCTCTGGCTGTCGATCAACGGCAAGGTGGACGCCTCGACCGGGGACGACATGCCGACCCAGCTCTTGAGCGGGCAGCTCCCGGCCCGGATGAGCGCGGGGCCCGCGGACGTGCTCCTCGTCGGCCTGGCCTCGGGCGTGACGGCCGGGGCGCTCCTCGCGGAGCCCGGCGTCGAGCGCCTCACCGTCGTCGAGCTTGAGCCCGAGGTCGTCTCCGCCAGCCGCCTCTTCGACGCCGTGAGCGGGGCGCCTCTGGACGATCCCCGGGTCACCTTACTCGTCGAGGACGCCCGGGCCGTGCTCAGCCGGGCGGGCCCCCGCTACGACGTGATCATCTCCGAGCCGTCGAACCCTTGGATCACCGGGGTGTCGAACCTCTTCACCTTGGAGTACTGGCGGCTCGGCGCGGCGCGGCTCCAGGAGGGTGGGGTGTTCTGCCAGTGGGTGCAGCTCTACGGCCTCGCCCCGTCCGAGCTCCGGACCTTGGTGCGCACCTTCACGGCGGTCTTCCCCCAGGCCTGGCTCTACGAGACCTTGCCCGGCGCCGACGCCATCCTCATCGGGCGCCTCGGCGACGGCCCGCCGCCGCCGCTGGAGCCCATCGCCCCGCGCCTCGGCCCGGCGGGGCTCAAGCGCCTCGCCGTCGGGGGCCAGCTCAACACCGACGATCGGCCCTGGGTCGAGCTGCGCGCGCCGCGGAGCCTGCACTACAACACCGCCCCGGCGAACGAGGCGGCGCTGTCGGCGGCAGAGGATAAATGAGGGCTCCACCGACTCGCCGAGGCGTCGATGTCCATCTCCGTTGACCCGCACCCGCTCCTCGACCTCGTGACGCTGGAGGTCCGTTTCCCCAAGCCCCTCGCGGCGCTGACCGGCGAGGATCCTTACGTCGCGCTGCAGGGCGCGTTGCCCCCGTGGGGAGACGCGGAGAAGGAGCTCGTGCGGGCGCTCTTGCGCGCGGGGGGCTTCAAGCCTTCGGGCCGGAGCAAGCCCTGCTCGGAGTACATGCGCGCCGCGGCCGAGCGAGGGGAGCTCCCCCGGGTGAACGCCGGGGTGGACGTCGTGAACGCCGCCGTGCTCGTCGGCGGCCTGCCGATCTCCATCGTTGACGCCGCCAAGCTCCAAGGCGCGCTGCGCGTCGGCGTCGCCGAGGCCGGGGCGACCTACGTCTTCAACCGCGGCGGCCAAGAGATCAGCCTCGGCGGCCTGCTCTGCCTCTTTGACGCCGAGGGCCCCTGCGCGAACGCCGTGAAGGACGCCCAGCGCACCAAGACCGACGACGACACCACCGAGGCCTTGATCCTCATCTGGGGCTCCCGGGCCTGGCCCGGCCGCGCCGCCGCCGTCGGCGAGACCTTACAGAGGGCGCTTGAGGGCTTGGGCGCGACGCCGCGCTGAGCAGGGCAGGCCGGGGCGGTCCGCCCGAACGCGCCCGGTCACCCCGCGACTTCGCGTCAGGCCGCGCGGGTGCTATCCTCCAGAGGTATGCCCGACCCCCACGCCCTCCGCGCCGCCGCCGTCACCGCCGCGCAGTCATTGCCCCGCCGGGCGCTCATGCGCGCGTTGGGCGCGCCGCTCACCCAGGAGACCTTCGAGCTGCGCTCGACGGCGGGGTACCGGCTCTTTGGCCGCCTCTGGCGCCCCGATCGTGCCGGGCCACACCCCGGGGTGCTGCTCTGCCCGGGCACGAACGATCCCGGCGAGGTCTTTGAGGGCTGGACCCAGCCCATCAACGCCCGGGAGATCGCGGCCATGGGCCTCGTCGTGGCCCACTTCGACCCCGCGGGTCGTGGACGGAGCTGGGGCGAAGAGGACTACGGCGGCCCGGAGCACCAGGACGACGTGCGGGTGGCCCTGCGCGCCCTCGCGGCGCACCCCCAGGTGGATCCCTCGCGGCTCCTCGTGGTGAGCATCTCCCTCGGCCTCGCTATGGCCTGCGGGGCCTTGGCCGACTGGGCGGACGGCCCGGCGGTGACGGCGCTCATCGACTGGGAGGGGCCCTGCGACCGCGAGATCATCACCGCGGGCGGGGCTCGGATGGTGCCCGCGATGGGGCACAGCCTCAACGACGAGTTCTATTGGGCGCCCCGGGAGGCGACCCGGCACGTCGGGCGCCTGCGCTGTGGTTACCTTCGGGTGCAGTCCTCGCGAGATCACGCCCAGCCCGGCGAGCTTCGGCACGCCGAGCGTATGATTCAGGCGGCGGCGGCGGGGAGCCTGCCCTGGTTTCAGCTCAATGATCATCCTGTTGGCGCCGTCCCACAAACCCCCGAGTGGATCCCCCCAGGCCGCGCCCGCGCCAACCGCGCGCTGCTGAGGGCGATCCGGAGGCTCAGTCAATGATCATCCCGCTCTTGTTGTCCCTCGGCGTCGCCTTCGCGGGTGACGAAGGCCGTCGCCTCCAGCTCAAGCTCGTCGGCCCGGGTGAGAGCGTCGTGGTCGAGGACGTCTGGGTGCTCCCGACCGACACCCGGGAGCTCGACGTGTCCTTCGGCGGCGTGCCCCACGTCATCACCGTCGAGGCCGTCGCCCAGCACGACACCGTCATCGTCCAGGCCGGGGTGTACCAGGTGAAGGGCCGCTCCCAGAAGCGGGTGGCCGTCGCGACGCCCCAGCTCATCCTCTACCAGGGTTACCCCAGCCGCTCGACGGCCACGCCGACGCCCCCCAAAGGCTTCAGCGGCGACGCCTACACCTGGACCCTCGAGGCCCACTGGGTGCCCGACAACGCGCCGCACCTCAAGCCCGCCGAGGCGCCAAAGGTTGAGCCCGCCCCCGCGACGCCCGCCCCGGAGACGCCCGCCCCGGCGGTGGAGCCCAAGGCCCAGTGAGGGGTTGGGGGGTGCGCAGGTCACTTTGAGCGCCGCGTTTGCGCGCTCCTGAGGCCTCGCCTCAATCGACGGTCAGCTCCTCGCAGCCCTCGGCCTTGAAGTAGTCGCGCTTCACGCCCCAGACGTAGCAGCGGTCGCCGCTGCCCCGGAGGATGTAGGCGCTGTGGGACTCCCAGGAACGGCGGAAGAGGGTGTAGCCGGGGCCGACCTGCTCCAGGTTCGTCGTGTAGAGGATCTCGCCGCCGTCCGGCCCGAGCTCGTGGCAGAACGCGACGCCGACGCAGGACTCGGTGGGGTAGGGGCTCAGGCCGTCTTGGGAGTACATCCCGAAGCGCCATTCGGGCTCGTCGGAGTTGTAGATCTTCACAATCAGGGAGTCTTCGGTCCACTCCAAGGCGACGCCGAAGGTTTGAGGGGCGGTGTCTTGGGGCGGGGAGGTGTCCTCTGGGGGCTCGGTGTCCTCAGGCGCACACTCCGGCGCGCCGAAGCAGCCGGAGTCGTCGCAGTCAAACAAGCCGTCGACGTCGTTGTCGGCGCCGTCGCTGCAGTCACCGGCGGTCTGGCCCTCGACGGGCGGCGGGAGCGTGTCTTCACGACACGCAGAGAGCATGAGCACGAGGGGGAGCGCGCGCATAGACACCTCAAGCTGGGGGATCGCGAATTATAGCGGAGATTCTTCGCGGTCCGCCAGCGACATCGTGTTGGCGGCGATCTGCGGTGGCGCGGGGTAGGTCACCAGACGGGGAGGATCGCGCCGCTTGTCGTGACCCGGCGCGGCGCGCAGCTTGGGGAACAACCCGCGACGACGAGCCCCTATGTTCTTCTTGCCGATCGGTGACGCCCCCAACCCGCGCGGCTTCCGCCCGTGGGTGATGTGGCTGATCCTCGCCGTCAACGTCGCGGTGTACCTGCTCTTCACCTTGCCCCTCGGCCGGATTGGCGTCTCGCCGATGGACCTCCGCGCGCTCACGCTGCACCTCCCCGTGGGCCTGGGCCCCTTGAGCGAGTGGGACCTGCTCGTCTGGGAGCGGGGCTTTCGCCCCTTCGCGCCGTCCTTGTCCGACGCCTTCTCGTCGTTGTTTATGCACGCGGGCCTGGCCCACCTCGCGGGCAACATGCTGTTCCTGTGGATCTACGGGGACAACGTCGAGCATCGGCTCGGGCGCCTCGGCGCCTTGGTCGTCTACCTCGGCACAGGGCTCGCCGCCGTGGCGGGGCACGCCGCGCTCTCGCCGAGCTCGCCCCTGCCGCTCATCGGGGCCTCGGGCGCGGTCTCGGGGCTCCTCGGTGTCTACTTTGTGCTCTTCCCGAAGAACACGGTGCGGGCGGCGTTCGGCCTCTTCCCGTTCTTCTTCCGGGTCATCCACCTCCCGGCGCGTTGGGTGCTCGGGGCCTATCTGCTCCTCGACAACCTCTTGCCGGTGGTCCTCGGCGCGGACGGCCCCGTTGCCTACGGCGCGCACATCGGCGGCTTCGTGAGCGGCGCGGGCGTGGCCTGGCTCGTCTCCCGGCGGGGCGTCTCTGCGGCGCCGGAGCGGTCCACGACGCCGATGGAGCGGGTCGTCGCGGCGCTGCAGTCCGGCGCGGTGGACGAGGCCGCCGCTGAGGCGAGCGTCACGCCGCCGGAGGCCTTGGGCGCGCTCCCGGTCTCCGCCCTGGTCCCTTTGGCGAAGGCGCTGGCGGCGCGGGGGGAGACGGCGCGGGCCCTCGGCGCGCTGCGGGCGTCTTTGCTCCGCGGCGTGAGCGACGCCGACGCCGCGCGACTGCACCTCACGTCGGCGGAGGTGCTGCTCCAGCTCGGCGAAGAGAGCGCGGCCACCCAGCAGCTCCTGCGTGTGACGGCCGTGGCGCCCGGGAGCGCTGAAGCCGACGCCGCCCGGCGCTTGCTCCCTGAGCTGCTCGGCGCCCGGGGCCCACGCTGAGGGCGCACGCCGCTCAGGCGCGCTTCACGAAGACCGTGGCCTCGGAGTTGATGCACCAGCGCCGACCCGTGGGCTTGGGCCCGTCGTCGAAGACATGGCCTTGGTGGCCGCCGCAGCGGGCGCACTCGGCCTCCTCACGGACCATGCCGTAGCTGCGATCGACGTTCACCCGGACATACTCGGCGCGGATGGGCTTTGTGAAGCTCGGCCAGCCGGTGCCGGAGTCGAACTTGTCCGCGCTCGACCAGAGCTGCAGCCCGCAGCCCGCGCAGGCGTAGACGCCGTCGGCGTGGTTGTCCCAGTGGGCCCCGGTGAAGGCCCGCTCTGTGCCCTCCTCACGCAGGATGTGGTAGGCCGTGGGGCTCAGGAGCTTCTTCCACTCGGCGTCGGTGAGGGTGAGCGGCGTGATCGTCGCGGGGGCGTCGGGCTGGCCGCTGAGGCCAGGGGCGGCGTTGCCTTTGGGGGACGAGACGAGCCCCCCGGCGCGGGCGCACCCGGCGAAGGCCAGCGCGGCGGCGATGAACGAGCGGCGGGTCATAAACGCACCTCGGCGCGCGCCAGGGGAGGCGCGCCTCATCAGGATGCCGGATCTCGGGGCGGGGTCGCGCGAAGAGGCCCGCTCAGCCCAGCTTTGTGGCCTCTGGAGGATCGTCGAGGTGCGCCCGATCGTTCTGCACCCAGACGCGCAGGCCCTCGGCCTCGGACCAGCCCAAGAGGTTCAGGGCGGTGTTGCTCTGCGTGAGCCGCCGCAGGCCCGTGAGCGGCTCTTGCAAGGCCGCGAGCAGGGTGGTGACGATGAGGAGCTGGTGGCTCACGACGATGACGGGGGGCCCCGGCTTGTGCGCCCGGGCGATGCGGGTGAGGGCGGCGACGCCGCGCGCCTGGCAGGACGGCAGCGCCTCGCCGCCGGGGATCACCGCGCTCGCAGGATCGCTCATCCAGGCCGAGAAGACCTCGGGGAACCGGGCGAAGGCCGTGGGGCCATCAAGGCCCTCCAGCTCACCCTGGTGAAGCTCCATGAGCTGATCGTCCAGCGTCGGCGCGTCGCCCAAGGCCTCGGCGGTCTGCCGGGCGCGGGCGAGGGGAGAGGCGTAGAGCGCCGTCCAGGGCGTGCTCTTGAGCCGCGCCGCGAGCCGCGCGGCCTGGCGATGCCCCTCGTCGTCGAGGGGGACGTCCGTGCGCCCGACGAAGCGCCTCTCGACGTTCGCCCGGGTCTGGCCATGGCGGACGAGCAGCAGGGGCACCTGACCTTGGGCCGCCACGGGCTCCCAGTCCAAGGCATCACGAGGGGCGACGGGGGCTGCGCGCAGAGTTTGCATGGCCTGGACTAACTCTTTCAGAGGAAGGCACGATATTCTATTAGACCGCGCTGACTGGAGTGCTGCGGGAGCCATGAACGACCCAAAGAAGGCCTTTGATCCGCTCGCGAGCCTGTTCGATGGGCCGAACCTCCGCGCGATCGCCGCAGCGACCGCGCTGAACGCCTATGCGGACGATGGCTTGGACTCCTTCTTGGGCGCGTCGTATCCCACGGAGGAGGCGGAGGACGAGAGCGACGCGCCGTCGCCGGTCGGGGAGATCGGCGGCTGGGATCAGGTGCTCGCCGCGCTCCCGCCGCCGCCGCCCTCGGCCCTGCGCGCTGTCGCGCCGCCGCCTGTCGAGGCGATCGTCACCCCTCCGCCCGTGCTGATCGAGGAGCCCGTCGCCGCGCCGGAACCCCCGGCGGAGCCCAGTATCGCCGACAAGCTCGCCTTGGCCCGCTCCCTCGCCCAGGCGGCCATGGCCCGGGCGAAGGCGGTCGTTGTTGAGGCCCCGCCGCCCGCGCCGCCGCCTGCGCACGCGCCCGCGCCGGAGATCGACAAGGCCGCCTTGGCCAAGGCCCTGGCGAAGGCCGCCATGGCCCGCAACCGCGCCGCGTCCCCGCCTGCCGCCCCGTCGGCCCCGGTCGCGGTGGCCCCC
>JAKLKD010000240.1 GCA_023150845.1 Myxococcota bacterium
GCCGCCGGATACCTCGACTGGCGCGCTCCCCCACACCGATCCGCCGCCGGATCAGCACAACAGCGCGCTCCCCCACACCGATCCGCCGCCGGACACCTCTAAGGGAGCGCTCCCCTGCACCGATCCGCCGCCGGACACCTCCAAGGGCGCGCTCTCCTGCGCCGATCCGCCACCGGACACCGCCAAGGGAGCGCTCCCCTGCGCCGATCCGTCGCCGGACACCTCTAAGGGCGCGCTCCCCCACGCCGATCCGCCGCCGCCTCGGTCCAGCGGGTCAATCGGGCGGAGGATCCCCGCCCCTAGACGCCCCACACCGCGCCCGAGAAGCACCCGAAGCCCAACGACCTCGACGGCCTGAGAGGCGCTCCAGAACGCTGACACCACCCGCTCAAAAATCTGCGCGACCCTCTGCGCCCGGCCCTTGCGACCCCAGCGCCCTGATGGCTAAGGTTCTGCCCGATGGCGCCGCCCACGAGGGGCTGGGGCCGCACAACGAGGAGGGACACATGGCAGAGCTTCGCGCCGAGAACGACGGCGAGCGGAACCTCATCAAGACCAACACCGAGGCCTGGCTCATCACGCTCGTGGCCACCTCAAAGCTCATCGGGCTCTACGACTACGTCGCCCGGGCGAGCTACGAGGGCTTCGCCACGGCCAGCACGACCCACAAGGAGCGCCGTCAGGCCCACAAGCTCGCCGTCGAGGCGCTCCGCGCCGCCTTGGCCGCCGTGCATGAGGCCATCCGCGAGCTGTTCATGCACACCCAGATGAAGCACGGCACCGCGGGCCTCGACAAGCTGGAGTCGCTCTTGGGCGGCATCACCCGCTCCGAGCTCACCAAGCTCAGCCGCGGCGAGGTCGCCACCCGCGTGGGCGACCTGCTCACCGCGCTCAACACCGGCTTCACCCTCAAGCTCAACGCGGACCTGGTCGAGGCCGTGCGGACGACCCACGCCGCGCTCGTCACCGCCCGGCAGGAGGAGGCGATGACCCGCGCCCAGCGGAAGCAGTCCCACGAGGCCCTCGTGCTCGCCCGCGCGGCCTTCGATCGGGACTCCGTGCGCTTCGCCCGCGTCGTCGAGGGCGACCCCGAGGCCACCGGCCTGGTCATTGACCTCGCCGCCTACCGCCGCGACCGCAAGGCCAGCGGCGAGACCGAAGACACGAACGACGAGGGCACGGACCTCTCCGCGCTGGGGGACTGAGCGCAGGCGGGGGAGCGGAAGCCCCGGCCCCAGGGGCGCCTTGGGCTGGGGGGCGCCGGGGCGGCGATCAGGCCGCGCGAGGCCGGAAGGACTCGATGTGGGCGCGCAGCTCGTCGTCGAGGAGGGACGTGCGGGTCGATCCGTCGCCCCACGCCCGCAAGTACGCGCGGGGCGCTCACCTCCTCTCCTCCAACAGCACCTCCCCACCCCGCCGCACCGTCACCGTCGTCGCCTCGGGCGCCATGGCGTCTAGGCCCACCCACCGCGTGAGCCCGCCCTCCCGCAGCTCCAGCCGCGTCAACGCCGGGGGCGTCGGGCTCAGGCTCAGCTCATCCCCGGCCTCGGCGCGGGCGAGCACCCGGGCGCCGCGCCGCGTGACCCCGGGCAGGTCGATCCCCGCCACGAGCGCGCTCGGCGGGGTGAGGTCGGGGCCGACGCCCAAGGGCGGGGCCACGAAGCCCTCGGGGCCGAGCACGGTGAAGGGCATGGCCTCCACCTCACAGCTCAGGTCACCGGCGGTCACCCGCAGGGGGCCCAAGGAGCCTTGGCCCGGCGCCAGGGCCTTGAGCTCGTAGCTCAGCTCGACCCGGGTGAGGTCCCCCTCGGTGGCCTGGGTCTCTAACGCCCGGGAGAGGGCGAAGCGCTCCGCCGCCTCGCCGCGCTGCGCCACGCCCAAGGCGGCGCCACGCTCGAAGGCCGCCCGGACGGTCAAGGTGAGCGGGGCGCCCACAAAGACGGGCTCCGGGGGCAGCTCCGCCGCGCAGCGCAGGGTCGGGCGCGGGGCCCGGTCCCGGGTGCGCGGGTCGTCGCGCAGGGCCTGGAGGTCGGGATCCCGCGCGGCCCGCTGGGGCGACACCTCCCCCGTGGCCAAGGCCGCGTCGAGGTCGATGAGCGCCTTCTCCACCTCGCCGAGCCGCGCCCGGTAGCAGGCCCGGTTGTAGAGCGCCACGCCGTCCTTGGGCCGCTTCCTGAGCGCCGCGCTCGTCGCGTCGATGGCGCCGGGGAGATCCCCCGCCGCCGCCAGGGCCCGCCCGCGCCAGAGCTCCAGCTCCGCGCTGCCCGGATCAAGCTCCACCGCCCGGGCGAAGGCCCGCGCCGCCCCCGCCGGATCCCCGCCGTCGAGGAGCGCCCGCCCCTCGTCATGGGCCGCGAGGGCCCCCGCGAGCCCCCCGAAGCGCGGCTCCCCGCAGCCCAAGAGCGCCAGGGCCAAGAGCGCCGCCCTCAAGGCCGCGCCCGCAGGCCGATCACCCCGGCGAAGCGCCCGGTGGCCTCGCCTTCGCGCCGATGGGAGTAATGGTCCGGCGAGCAGCGGGTGCAGGGCCCGACCCGCTCCACCTGCCGCACCCCGGCGGCGCGGAGCAAGGACTCGTTCACCGCGCCTAGGTCGGCGTGGGCCCGCCGAGGCCCGGGCCGCAGGGCGACCTCCGCCGGGGCGACGGCCAAGAGCCCCGCCACGACCTCGTCGCCGACCTCGTAACAGCAGGGCCCGATCGCCGGGCCGATCGCCGCCCGCACCTGCTCCGGGCCGACGCTCGCCCGCGCCAAGAGCGCGTCGAGGGCCCGCTCGACGATCCCTGCGACCGTGCCCCGCCAGCCCGCGTGCACCGCGGCCACGGCCCCGGGGGCGCTGAGCAGGATCGGCACGCAGTCCGCCACCCGCACGGCGATGAGCGCGCCCGGCCGGGTGAGCACGATGGCGTCGCCCTCGCCGAGCTCAAAGCGGCCCGGGCCCGTGGCGGCGTCGCCGTCGAGCACCGTCACGCCGTGGGTCTGTGAGGCGAGGCCGATGGGCGCGTCGGGCATACCCAAGGCCGCGGCGACCCGCGCCCAGTTCTGATCCAAGGCGGCGTCGGTCTCCCCGCCCCGCCGGGCGAGGTTCAGGCTCGTGAGCGGCCCCGCCGACACCCCGCCGTGGCGGGTGGTGAAGCCGTGGACCACGGCGGCCTCGTTGAGGAGCGCGCTGCGCTGAAGCATCGTTGACCTCTGGCGGCCCCGCCCTGGCCAAGGGGCGGCTTGACAGCATGGCGGGGCTTGCCCTAATGTGTGCTTTATGTCCCCCGCCCGAGCCTGCCAAGCATGACCAGCGCGCTGCTCCTCGCCCTCGTGGCGTGTGGATCCCGAGGGGTCGAGTATGAGCTAAAGCTCGTGCCGATCGTGCCCGCCAACCAATCGCCGTTCTCGGGCCTCACACGCCTGGAGCTCGTGATAGAGCCCGAGGCTGGCTCACCGACGGTGTTTGAGCTCGACCAGCTCAGCGGCAGCCCCCTCATCGACGGCCTGGGTGAGCTCGAGAACGTGCGCATCGCCGTGCGCGGCTACACCGACGACACGCTCACCGCCTTCGGGCGCTCCGCGCCGCTCAGCGCCGCCGACGGCGACGTGCTCACCGTGAACGTGCTCGTGTCGGAGACCTCGGGCTTTGGCTGGACGCCCGGCCTCACCACCCAGCGGGCCTACGCCGCCGCCGCCCCCGACGGCCTAGGCAGCTTCTACATCTTCGGCGGCGTCGAGAAGTTCAACAACACCCCGGACATGCTCGACACCATCGAGCGGCTGGACGTCGGCGCCCCCAACCCCACCCTCGCCACGGCCACCCTCAACACGACCCTGCCCGAGGCCATCGGCGGCGAAGACGGCGCGGGCTACACCGGGCGCGCGGGGCTCTCCGCCACCTTGCTCGGCGGCACCGCGGCGGACGCCGGGAAGATCCTCGTCTTCGGCGGGATCGGCCAGTACGGCGACGCGGCGTCGATCACCTCCGCGGTCCACCTCTTCGACCCCGCCACGGAGTCCTTCGAGGCCCTGGAGTCCGCGCTCATCCCGCAGTCAGAGCACCGCGCCGTCGAGAACCAGGTCGGCGACGTGCTCTTCTTCGGCGGCTGGACCTCCGTCGGGAGCGACTACATCGAGCCCACCACCCGCGTGCAGCGGTATGAGCGGGCCACCCGCCTCGTGTCCCGCATCACCGGAGACCTCCCCGGGAAGGGCCTCTACGGCGCGGCGACGAGCCTCGGCGCCGACGGCGTCTTGTACTGCGGCGGCGCCACCTGGGACAACAACGGCGACTGGTCCGCCCGGGACGAGTGCGTGATCATCACGAACGCCGGGGAGCTCGTCGAGGTGAGCCCGATGCCCGAGGCCCGGGCCCATCACACGATCGTCACCGTGGGTGAGGGCCTCGCCTTGGTCACCGGCGGGCTCAACCCGTCCACGAGAGAGCAGATCTTCGGCAGCGAGCACCGCGCTGAAGACAACGCCTGGCTCTACGACGTGAGCACCGACTCCTGGACCGACGTCGGCCCCCTCAACACGGGCCGCGCCTGGCACGCCGCGGCGCCCCTGCCCAGCGGCGGCGCCGTCATCGCCGGTGGGTACAGCCAGGCCGGGCTCGTGTGGCAGTCCTCGGCGGGCAAGGCCATCCCCTGCGGAGAGGTCTACACCGTCGAGGGCGGGCTCAAGCCCGTCACGGGCGACGAGGGCTGCGCCGCGGGCGACGAGGTCGGCGCCTTGCCCGACGCCGTCGGTTACCCCGCCGTCGCCGTGGACCCGAGCTACGGCATCCTGCTGGTCGGCGGCGTCGATCCTTCGGAGACCGTCTCTACGGGCATCGCGCTCTTCGCCGCCGGGGACGCGGGCTGAGCCGTCTCAGAGCAAGGCGAGCAGCGCGTCGAGGCCCGAGGGCAGATCCTCGATGAGCAGGTCCGGGCGGCAGGCCTCAAGCTCCTCCCGGCTTGACCAGCCCGTACACACCGCGACGGCGATGGCGTCCCCGGCCCGGGCGCAGGAGACGTCGTGGGGCGTGTCGCCGATGACGATCACCCGCCCCGGCGTGATCCCGTGGTCCAGGGCGCGGCGGCGGGCGATGGGCACCAAGGCGTCTCGTTCGGCGGCGTCATCGGCGAAGGCCCCGAAGCGGAAGCGCTCCCAGACGCCCACGGCGCCGAGCTTCGCCGCCGCGCCCTCCCGCCAGTTGCCGGTGAGCAAGGCGTTGACCGCCCTCGGCGCGGTCTGGTCGAGGACGTCGGGCAGGCCGGGGAGCAGCCGGGCGCGCCCGGGCCGCGCGGCGAGGAGCCGCCGAAGGTGGCCGATGTAGCGGTCGTGCAGGCGCGGCGCGGCGTCGTCCGGGGCCGTGAGCCCCGCCCGGGCGAAGGCCTCCCCGACGAGGCCGAGGTCCGTGCGACCCCCGAAGGACACCCCCGCGAAGGCCTGGGGCACCCCGAAGAGCTCCTCAAAGGCGAGGTCCAAGGCCTCCCGCCCAGCGCCGCCCGTGCTCAACAGGGTGCCGTCGATGTCCCACAGAATGACGCTCTCAGGGCTGCTCACGAGGTCTCTCCGCCGCGCGGGCCGGCCATCGCCCGGCGCACGGCGGCGGGCACGAGGTGGTCGATGGGCTCCCCCGCGGCGAGGCGCGCGCGGATCTCCGTCGAGGACACGGCGGGGAAGCTGACGGCGCCCTCGATCTCGGGGTAACCGACCCGACCCACAAAGATCGGCGAGAAGCGCGCGGCGAGCTCGTCCCAGCGGCGCCAGAGGTGCAGAGTCGAGAGGTTGTCGGCGCCGAGCACGAGCCGGAACTCATGCTCGGGGTGCCGCGCCGCGAGGGTCGTGAGCGTGTTCACGGTGTAGCTCGGCGGCGGCAGCTCAGCCTCGACGGCGCAGACCTTCACCCGGGGCCCAAGCTCCCCGGCCAGGGCCTCACACCAGGCCACCCGCTCGTCAAAGGGCGCCAGCTCCTTGTCGAAGGCGTGGGCGAAGGCGGGCAAGAGCCAGACCTCCTCCACCCGCTCCGTCCACAAGAGCCACGCGGCGACCATGCCATGCCCGACGTGGGGCGGGTTAAAGCTGCCGCCGTAGACGCCGATCTTCATGCTGCTGCGACGCCGCCATGACGAGAGGAGAGACGCCGCAGGTTATCACGGATGGGGCGCGACGCCCCGGAGGTCGAAGGTGAGATGAACGAGCTGCCCATCGGCGTGTTTGACTCAGGCATCGGGGGGCTGACCGTGCTCGCGGCGCTGGCCCGGGCGCTCCCTGGCGAGGATCTCCTCTACCTCGGCGACACCGCCCGCGTGCCCTACGGCACCCGCTCGCCGGAGACCGTCACCCGCTACTCGGCCCGGGTGGCGAGCCACCTCTACCGCCGCGGCGTGAAGGCACTCGTCATCGCCTGCAACACGGCGACCACCCACGCCTTGCCCACCCTGACCGCCGCGGGCGCCGCCGTCGGCGTGCCGGTGATCGGCGTCGTGAAGCCCGGCGTCGATGAGGCCGACCGCCTGAGCCGGGGGCGCCACGTCGCGATCCTCGGCACTGAAGGCACCGTGCGCGCCGGGCGTTATCAGGCGGCCTTGGAGGCCCGGGGGCTCCGCGCCGAGGGGGTCGCCTGCCCGCTCTTCGTCTCTCTGGCTGAAGAGGGCTGGATCGACGGCGACGTGCCGCGTCTGGTGGCCGAGCGTTACCTCGGCGCCCTGCGCGGCGGCCCGGACACGGTGATCTTGGGCTGCACCCACTTCCCGCTCCTGCGCCCGATCATCCAGGGGGTCTTGCCCGGGGTGACGCTCATCGACTCCGCTGAGGCCACCGCCGTCGCCACGGCCAAGGCGCTGGGCGAGGCCGGGCTGCTCCGCGACGATGATCGCCCCGGACGCCATGACTTTCTGGTCACGGACAACCTGGAGCGCTTCATCACCGTAGGCCGCACCTTCCTCGGCGCCACGCCGGAGCCCGCGATGCTGGTAGACTTGGACGAGGCCGTCGGCCCCTTCCACGAGCCCCCCGCGCGATGATCCGCCTCTACCACGTCAGCAAGTCCTACGGCTCGACCCAGGTGCTGCATGACGTCACCTTCCGGCTCTCCAAAGGAGAGTTCGCGTACCTGACCGGCGCGTCGGGCGCGGGCAAGTCCACCTTGCTCAAGCTCCTCTATGGCGCCGAGGCCCCCACCTCGGGGAAGCTGCTCGTCGGCGGCGTCGACGCCTCGAAGCTCGGCCCGGCGCGGCTGCCGCTGTTGCGCCGCAACCTAGGCGTGATCTTCCAAGACTTTAAGCTCATCCCCAACCGCACGGTCTTCGACAACGTCGGCCTCGCCCTGGAGGTCATCGGCGCCGAGCGCCGGGAGATCAGCCGACGGGTGAACGCCGTGCTCAACGTCGTGGGCCTCGGAGGCAAAGGGGAGCGCCGCCCCCTGGACCTGAGCGGCGGTGAGCAGCAGCGGGTGGCCATCGCCCGCGCCATCGTGAACGACCCCGCCGTGCTCCTCGCCGATGAGCCGACGGGCAACCTCGACGGCGCCATGGCCGTAGAGGTCATGGAGATCCTCCTCTCCATCAACCTGCGGGGCACTACGGTCTTGATCGCCACCCATGACATCGGCCTCATGGGGCGTTTCCCCCACCGCCGCCTGCGGCTCGACGCCGGTCGGCTCTCCGAATGAGCGCCACCCTGGGCCACATCCTCCGCCGGGCGGCGCGCTCTCTGTGGGAGAACCTCTCGCTGAACGCCGTCGCCGCCGGGGTCATCGCCGCGGCGCTCCTCCTCGGCGGGGCGTTCTGGGGGGCGATGTCGACGCTCAGCGACGCCGTCGAGGTCTGGGAGAAGGACGTCCACCTCTCGGCGTACTTCGCCTCGGGCGTTGATGAGGAGCGCCAGCGCGCCGTGCTCGCCGAGGTCCAGGCCATGCCCGAGGTCGAGGCCGTCACCTGGGTGACCGCGAGCGACGCCCGGGCCTACCTGGAGGAGCGGGTGCCCGACATCCAGCCGATCCTGGCGGAGCTGGGCGGCGACGCCGTGCCCGCGTCCTTGGAGATCACGCTCCGCGCCCGATACATCGGCGACGAGACCTTGGCCGACTTCGTCACCCGCCTGCAGCGCGCGGAGTTTGAGGAGCTCGACTACGGCAAGGAGTGGGTCGAGCGGCTCACGGCCTTCTTGGGGCTGCTCAAGGCCCTGGGCGCGGCCTTGGGCACCCTGCTCGTTATGGCGGCGGTGTTTTTGGTGGGCAACACCATGCACCTCGTCACCTACGCCCGCCGAGCGGAGCTAGAGACGATGAAGCTCGTCGGCGCGACCCTCCAGTTCATCGCCGCGCCTTTCCTCATCGAGGGCGCCGTGCAGGGCCTCGTCGGCGGCCTCATCGCCATCGGGGCGCTCTCCGGGCTCAAGACCGTCCTCCTCGGCCGGGTGCAGGAGCTCGTGCCCTTGGGGCAGACCCCCCTCACGACGAGCGCGCTTGGCCTCAGCACCGTGGTCGGACTGCTCGCCGTGGGGGTGCTCCTCGGCGTCGTCGGCTGCGGCAGCGCCGTGCTGCGCTTCTGGCGGCAGGCGCCATGACGCCCCTCGTCCTCCTGCTCCTCGGCCTCAGCGCCCCGGCCCTCGCCCAGGAGGACCCCGGCGCCGACCCCAAACGCCAGCTCGTCCGGGCCCAACAAGAGGAGCAGGGCGTGCTCGCCCAGCTCAAGGAGATCGACCAGCGCATCGCCTGGAACCAGCTCCGCATCTTCGCTTTGGGCAAAGACCTCGAGGCCTTGGCCGTCGTCGCCGCCGAGCACGAGGAGCGCCTGCGCGCCGCTGAAGACGCCCTCAAGGTGCAGACCGACCGCGCCCGGGCCGTCATGCGGCACTACTACCGCCTCCGCCGCCGGGGCCTCGCCCGGGTGCTGTTCTCCGCCGAGAGCCCCGTCGATCTCCGCCGCCGCATGACCTACCTCCTGCGCATCCTGCGGGCGTCCCACACGGTGAACCTCCAGTTCCGCGAGGCCCTCGCCCAGCGCGCCGCCGCCTTGGCCGAGGTCGAGGCCGACCGCGCCGTGATCCTCAAGAGCCGCGACGAGCTCGCCGCTGAAGAGGCCGCCATGGCCGCCGAGCGCGCCCGCCGCGTGGCGCTGCTCGACGAGGTGCGCGGCCGCAAAGACCTCGCCTTG
>JAKLKD010000241.1 GCA_023150845.1 Myxococcota bacterium
GGCGCACGCCAGCTTGTCGGCTGGCACGGCAAGGTGAAGAACCGCCAAATTCGCCTTCATTTCTCCCACCCGATCAACCACGCCGACCCACTGATCATCTTCTACGTCGGCCCCAAGCTCACCAAACGCTGAGCCCTACCTCCCCCTCCGCCCCAGCGCCCGCGCCACGTCCACCATCAGCGCGTAGGGCTGCACGCCCAGCAGCTCGGGATGCCACTGCACACCGGTGCAGAAGGGGTGCCCTGGCAGCTCGATGGCCTCGATCACGCCGTCCGGCGCCCAGGCCACGGGGCGGAAGGGGCCGGGGTCGTCTACGGCCTGGTGGTGCGTGGAGTTCACCACAGGCGCGCAGCCCAGGACGAGGCGCAGGGCGCTCGACTCCACACGGAGGCTGTGCCAGCCTTCAGCGGGGTCGGTGGGCTGGACGTGCTCCATCGCGCCGGGGATCTGGGTGGGGATGTCTTGGATGAGGGTGCCCCCGGCGGCCACGGCGAGGGCCTGCATCCCGCCGCAGACGCCGAGCACGGGGACGCCGTCGTGCATACAGCGGCGGGCCAGCGCCAGCTCGCTCTGTGTGCGGAGCTCGTCGATGTGGTTGAGGCGCGCCGAGACGAGGGCGCCGTAGTGGCTGGGGTGGATGTCGAGCTTCCCCCCGGTGATCACGACGGCGTCGGCCACGGAGAGCAAGGCGTCGAGGTCGGTCTCCCCTGGCGCGACGAGGAGCGGCACGCCCCCGGCGGCGCGCACGGCGTGCACGTAGGCCTCGACGAGGTAGCTCTCGTCGCGGCGAGGGCGGACTCGGGGGGTGTCATGGTGGCCGACGCCTTCGCGGCGGTCGGTGGTGACGAGCACGATCATAGGACGGGTTGGCCCTCTCAGGGACCGCGTCCTGTATCATCGGCGCCGGGCGCGCGGCAGCGCCCACGAGGTGAACATGAGCGGCATCGGCGTGGTGACCAACCCGCGCTCCCGGCGCAACCGGAAGAACCCCGGCCTGCAGGCGCAGCTCGCCTACGTGCTCGGCGAGCGCGGCGCCTTGGCCGCCCCCACAGACCTCGACGCCTTAGAGAAGGTCATCCAGCACTTCCGCGACCGCGAGATCGACGTGCTCGCCATCAACGGCGGCGACGGCACCAACCACGTCGTGCTCTCGGCGCTGTTGCGGGTCTACGGCGACGCGCCCCTGCCCAAGATCGCGCTCTTGCGCGGCGGCACGATGAACACGGTGGCCTCGGGCCTCGGCGTGCGCGGCTCCCCGGACGACCTTCTGGGCCGCCTCGTGCACAGCTACCACACCCAGGCGCCGTTTAAGACCGCGCCCCGGTCGCTCCTCGTCGTCGGTGACCAGGCGGGGTTTCTGTTCGGCAACGGCGCCATCTCGAAGTTTTTGGAGGTCTACTACGAAGACGACGACCCCTCGCCCTGGTCGGCCACGAAGCTCGTCTTCACCGGCATCCTCTCGGCCATGGTCAACGGCGCCTTGACCCGCCGAATCTTCGCCCCGGTCAACGCCCGCGTCATGGTCAACGGCCAGCCCTGGGCGCCCTCCCGCTGGCTCACCATCGGCGTCGGCGGCGTCGATGACATCGGCCTCGGCTTCCGCCCCTTCTTCCGCGCCCTGCAGCACCCCGGGAAGCTGCACGCCTTGGGCTTCGCCTGTGAGCCGATGGAGCTCATCCGGCAGCTCTGGAGCATCTTCCGCGCCCGGCCCATCGACAACCCGAACATCTTCGAGGCCGTCACCGACGCTGTGGTCATCGAGTCCGATGAGCCGCTGGGCTACATGATCGACGGCGACTTTCACCAGGGGGGCCAGCGCCTTGAGGTGCGGGTCGGCCCCACGCTGCAGATGATCCTGCTCTGACCCGGCGCGCGCCCCGCCTTGGGTGTATGCTCTCTGCATGTGGTCCTCCCCCCGCCTGCCCCACGTCCGGCTGATCTTCGCCCCCCTGCTCACGCTCTGCGCCTGCGGCGGCCCCGTCGAGGCCCCGGCGGCGCTGCAAGACCTCTCCTCGTACTTCTACGCCCGCTGGCCCGACGAGGACCCGGCGGCCCTGGCGGCCGGGGTGGCGAACCTCTACGCCTTCGCCGAGGAGGTGGACCTCGCCGCCAAGCCCGACGACCGCTCCTTCGTGGTGAACCCCTTCACCCGCGACGTCGTCGAGGAGCTCGTCGAGCACGATCGCGACCCCGCGGACACCGTCGGCGTCGGCATCCTCTTCGCCTCGGCCTTCCCGCCCGTGGACCACCTCGCGCACCTCACCTTGGCCGACGGCACGCCCGTGGAGCCCTCGTCCCCGGATCGGTACGACCGAACGATCATCGAGGGGGACGTCGACTGTTTTGTGGCCGAGACCTGCCCGGTCCTGCGCACCGAGGCCCAGGTCGAACGAAAGTACCTCAGCATCACCGTGCTCTACACCCTGCGGAAAGAGCTGCGCTGGGCGCTCAATGAGGACGGCGAGCGGGCGCTCTTGGCGCGCTCCTGGAACGTGGACAGCGCGTCCGGCGGCGACAACTTCTGGATCCTCCAGGGTTACTCCATCGACCTGTTCTTGCCCTACGAGCAGGGCGCGCTTCGGTATCAGGTCTCCTGGCAAGAGACGGAGATCGGCGGCCTCGACGACGAGGACATGACCGGCGCGCTCTCCGACGGGATGCAGGGCGTGTTTGACGCCCAGGAGGAGTGGCTCACCGAAGGCGGCGGCTGACCGTGTGGGGTGCCGCCGCCGCGCGCCTTAGAGGCTGAGGCAGTCCCGGGGCGCCTCGGCGACGCAGCTCCCCGTGGTCGCCTCGCCGTTTACCCGGGCCTTCAGCCACTCCAGCTGGTAGGGCAACGAGTCGATGGCGCCGCGGACGTGGCTCGCCCCTGCGCACTGAATGTGCTCGATGTTGTAGCCCTCGGCGCAAAGCTGCGGGATGTCGTCGTGCACCGGGGCGGCCTGGGCGAGGTCGTCAAGCTCCGAGGTGACGATGAGCACCGGGGCGTCTGACCCCCGGGGGATGGGGCTGCCCACGACGGCGCCTTCACCGGGGCGTCTGATCCCCGGGGGATGGCGCTGCCGACCACGGCGCCTTGATCGAGGTAACAGCTCCAGGGCTCATAAGGTGTGTCGTTGACCAGGGCGTCGACCAGGGCGGGCTGGAATAAGGTCTCGACGCTCACGACCTGCTCCGGCACGTCCGGGGAGCAGGAGGCCGCGAGCTCGGCGAGCAAGGACGTGGCGGGGTAGCCGGGGGCGTCGTCGTTGATGGCGTCGGAGAGCGGGGCGGGCTCGCCGTACCAGAGGTTCTGGGTGGCCAAGGACGCGGCCATGGCGAGGCTGGTGTCGCCGTAGGTCGTGACGCCGAGCTTGGCGAGGTGGGTGGGGTCGGTGGCGGGCACGGCGGCGACGACGCCGTTGATGCGGTGCCCAGGCAGGTACGCGTCGCCGTAGCGGTCGGCCCAGAGCGCCGCGAAGCCGCCTTCGGACACGCCCCACAGCACCATGTCGTCGGACGGCTGGCTGGAGAGGCGGTTGGCCTCGTCTCGGGCGAAGCGGTGCAGGGCGCGCACGGCGTCGAGGCTGACGACGGCCGTAGGCTCGGCGACGATGTAGGGGTGCAGCGCCTCGGCGGGGTCCCCGAAGCCGTTCATGCCCAGGTAGTCCGGCGCGGCGACGACGAAGCCGTGGCCGGAGAACACGATGTTGAACAGGGCGCCCTCCACACCCAAGGCGGACGGCGCGCACTCATCCGTGAAGCCCGTGGTGCCGTGCATCCACAGCATCGTGGGCGCGATGAGCACGGACTCGTCCTCGTCGTTCACCGGGAAGCTCAAGAGCGCCGTGGCCTCGACCCGCTGGCCCTTGTCTTGGGTGACGTACCGCACACGGTAGACCTCGACGTCGTAGGTGGCGGTCGCCACGGCGCCGAGGTCGAAGGAGCTGAGCGCGGCGTTGAGCGCTTCAGCGGTGAAACGAAGATCCCGCAGCTCCTCCCAGGCGACGATCTCGCCGAGGTCCTCATCGGAGCGCCAGGTGTACTCGGGCAGGCCGCAGCCGCCGTTGGGCAGAGAGGCGGTGAACGGCGGATCGGCGCCCGTGTCTTCGCTGGTGACGCCGTCACCTTTGTCGCAGGCGGCGGCGAAGAGCAGGGGCAGGAGCAGGGCACGAGACATCAGTGAACCTCCGAGCGCGGCAATGTATCCCCGTCTGGGCCGTGTCGTCCGATCTCCGCCGCCTCGCCCACGACGCCACCGCCGGGTTAGGGGGCTCGGCGAAGCACCGAAGGAGCCCCCGTGTCCGACGTCGAGACCCAGAACCCCCGCGCCCCCAAGGCCAAGGCCCAGAAGACCGGAGACTGGGTGCTCCAGGCCGCCGACACCGTGCTCAGCTTCGTCGGCGACAAGCGCCCCATCGTCTGCGCCTCGGGCATCAGCCCCTCGGGCGCGATTCACCTGGGCAACCTCCGCGAGGTGATGACGACGCACCTCGTCGCCGAGGAGCTGCGCCGCCGGGGCCACGAGGTCATCCACCACCACTCCTGGGACGACTTCGACCGCCTGCGTAAGGTCCCGGCGAACATCGACCCCAGCTTCGCCCAGCACATCGGCCGCCCCATCGCCGAGATCCCCGACCCCTGGGGTGAGTACGACTCCTGGGCTACCCGCTTCATCACCGAGTTTGAGGAGGCCTGCGGCCGCCTGGGCATCAAGCCCCGCTGGGTGCGGCAGTCGAAGATGTACCGCGCCGGGGCCTATGTGGAGGGCATCCGCATCGCCCTGCGCCGCCGCCTCGAGATCTTCGACATCTTGGCCAAGTACCAGACCGAGAAGCTCCAGGACAAGCCCCTGGAGGAGCGCCGGGCGGAGTATTGGCCCTTCCAGGTCTACTGTGAGGTCTGCAACAAGGACTCCACCCAGGTGACGGCCTACGACGAGGCCGCCGACACCGTCACCTACCGCTGCGTGGAGCACGGCGAGCGCAGCTTCGTGCTCGGCGAGCGCTGCCCGGGCAAGCTCGTGTGGAAGGTGGACTGGCCGATGCGCTGGGCCTACGAGGGCGTGGTGTTTGAGCCCGGCGGCGAGGACCACTCCACCCCCGGCGGCTCCTACACCGTCGGCTGCGACCTCGCCCCGATGATCTACGGCGCGAAGGCCCCTTGTTACGTCGGCTACGGCTTCGTCGGCATGGCCGGGCGCACGAAGATCAGCTCCTCGGCGGGCACCAACGCCACCCCCGAGTTCGCCCTGCGTTTTATCGAGCCCGCGCTCTTGCGCTGGTTGTACATCCGCCGGGCCGTCGGCACGAAGTTCACCATCGAGTTCGGCTCGGAGATCTGGCGGGCCTACGACGAGTGGGACGCCTTCTGCGAGAAGGCCCGGGCGGACGACGCCGACGAGGTCACCCGGGGCATCCTCCAGCGCAGCCTCGCCACCTCCGCCGGGCCCGTCGCCCAGGTGAAGCGCGCCGTGCCCTTCCGGCTCTTGTGGTCCTCCGCCGACATGACTGAGGGCCGCCTCGACCAGATCCTGCGCATCGTCGCCCACCACGTCGAGGATCCCCCCGACGCCGCCACGCTCGAGGCCGAGATCCAGCCCCGCCTGGCCTGCGCCATGGGCTGGGTAGAGAACTGCCTGCCTGAAGACGAGCGCCTGAGCGTGCGCGCCGACTTCGACGCCGAGTCCCACGCCGCGCTGGACCCCCAGACGGCCCAAGGGGTGGCGCTCCTCGCCGAGCGCCTCGCCGACCACTGGAGCCTCGCCGGGCTCACCGAGCAGGTCTACGGCGTGCCCAAGGATCTCCTCGGCCTGCCCCGGGACGTGAAGCCGACGCCGGAGCTGCAGGCGGCCCAGCGCGCGTTCTTCAAGGCGCTGTACACGCTGATTCTCGGCAAAGAGACCGGGCCTCGGCTGCCGACGCTGTTCTTGTCGCTCGGCCTGGAGCGCACGCGGCGGCTGCTGATCGGCGCCTGAGCGCGCCGAGCGGGTGGGATCTCCCCGGCCTCGTGGGCTATGGGGAGTCACACCGTCGAGGTCAGGAGCATGAGAACGTCGCTGTGGGTCGGGCTGGTCGCCTTGGGATGTCTCGGCGGCGGCGCGTGGTGGTGGCGCGGCCGCGCCGCTGAAGACGTGGTCACCTGGCGCCTCGACGCCGTGCGCCGCGGCGACGTCACCTCGACGGTCTCGGCGACGGGCACCTTAGAGGCCGTGCGCACCGTGGAGGTGGGCACCCAGGTCTCGGGGCTCATCGCGGAGCTGGGCGCGGACTTCAACGACACGGTGAAGGCCGGGCAGGTCATGGCGCGCCTCGACCGGCGGCTCCTGGAGGCGGCGGTGGCCGCGGCGAAGGCCGAGGTGGACCTCCGTGAGGCCAACGCCGTCCAGGCCAAACACGCCCTCACCCGCGCCGAGGCCCTGCGCGCCCAAGGGGCGGTGAGCGAGGAGGAGCTAGAGACCGCGGCGGTGGCCGTCGCCGTCGCCGACGCCCAGCGCCGGGCCGCGGCCGTGGAGCTCGACCGGGCCCGGGCGAACCTCAGCTACGCCACCATCACCGCGCCCATCGACGGCACGGTCATCCGCCGGGACGTCGAGGTCGGCCAGACCGTGAACGCGGGCACCTCGGCGCCGACCCTGTTCTTGCTCGCCGGGGATCTCACCCAGATGCGTATCCTCGCCGCCGTCGATGAGTCCGACATCGGCAAGGTGAAGCAGGGCCAGGCCGTACGTTTCACCGTGCAGGCCTACGACGACCGCAAGTTTGAGGGGGTGGTGGAGCAGGTGCGCCTGGAGTCCACCTTGGCCGAGAACGTCGTCACCTACACCGCGGTGGTGAGCGTGCCGAACCCCGACGGCGCGCTCCTGCCGGGCATGACCGCCACGGTGGACTTCATCGTCGAGACGGTCACCGACACCCTCTGCGCCCCCAACGCCGCCTTACGTTTTCGCCCCGATGACAGCCTCATCGACCCCGCGGCCCTCGCTGCCCGGGAGGCCCAGCGGGAGGCCGCGAAGGCCGAGGGCGGCGGAGGGAGCAGCGGCGGCGGCGGCGGTCGTGGACGCCGGGGCGGCGGCTCTGGCGGCACGCTCTACACCACCAACGCGGCGGGCCTGCTCGTGCCGAGCCGGGTGAAGACCGGGCTCAGCGACGGCTCCTGCACCGTCGTCGAGGGCGAGGGCCTCACCGAGGGCCTGGAGGTCGTCACCGGCCAGCTCAGCGGGCCGACGACGGCGGCGGCGACGACGAGCCCCTTGAGCGGCGGGTCGAGCGGCGGCCCGCCACGAATGGGCGGCTTCTGATGGCCCCCGCCGCCCCGGTCGTCGAGGTGAGGGGGCTCACCCGGGAGTACCAGCTCGGCGCCGAGCGGGTGCGGGCCCTGCGCGGCGTGAGCCTTAGCGTCTACGCGGGCGAGATGGTCGCCATCATGGGCACCTCGGGCTCGGGCAAGTCCACCTTGATGAACGTCTTGGGCTGCCTGGACCGCCCCACGGCGGGGGAGTACCTCCTGGGCGGCGTCGCCGTGGGGGACCTCGACGACGACGCCTTGGCCGACATCCGAGGCGAGCGCCTGGGCTTCGTCTTCCAGGGCTTCAACCTCCTGCCGCGCACCACGGCGGTGGAGAACGTGGCCTTGCCGATGCTCTACGACCGCAAGGGGCGCTTCGCCGACCCGACGGCCCGGGCCGTGGCGGCGCTGCAGCGGGTGGGCCTCGGGGAGCGCCTCAACCACCAGCCCAACGAGCTCTCCGGCGGCCAGCAGCAGCGCGTGGCCATCGCCCGGGCCATCGTCACCGAGCCCCGGCTGCTCCTCGCCGATGAGCCCACGGGCAACCTCGACTCCCGGACGACGGTGGAGATCATGGCGCTGTTCCAGGCGCTCAACGACGACGGCGTGACCTTGATGATCGTCACCCACGAGGACGAGGTCGCGGCGTTCTGTAAACGTGCGGTCACCCTCAAGGACGGGCAGATCGTGCGAGATGTGCCCGTCGAGCAGCGGCGGGCGGCCTCGGGCCTGGACGGGGGCGCGTCGTGACCGGCCGCGCGCTCTTGCGCCTCGCGCTGCAGAACGTCGTGCGTAACCCCACACGGTCGGCGCTCACGATGCTCGGCGTGATGATCGGCGTCGCCGCGGTGATCATCATGGTCGCCATCGGCCAAGGGGCCCAGGGCGCCATCGAGGAGCGCATCAAGAACCTCGGCACCAACATGGTCGTCATCACCCCCGGCGTCTCCACCACCGGCGGCGTGAGCGGCGGCGCCCAGTCCATGCCGAGCCTCACCATTGAGGACGCCGACCTGCTGCGCAGCGACGCCCAGTCCCTCGTCGCCGTCTCCCCGGTGGTGATGACCCGCACGACGGTGGTGGGCGGCCAGGCCAACTGGCGGGCGTCGGTCTACGGCGTGGACCCCTCCTACGCCGAGATCCGCGACTGGCAGGTCGCCAGCGGCCGCTTCATCGACGAGGCCGACATCAAGGGCCGCAAGAAGGTCTGTGTGCTGGGCGCGACGGTGGCGTCCCGGGTGTTCGGCGAGGACGACCCCGTGGGCCAGCTCGTGCGCCTGCGCGACGTGCCCATCGAGGTCATCGGCGTGCTCAAGGCGAAGGGGCAGACGGCGGAGGGCGCCGATCAGGACGACGTGGTGCTGGCGCCCTACACCACGGTGCAGACCCGCCTCGCCGGGCGGCAGTTCATCGGGCAGATCTTGGGCAGCGCCGCGAGCCCCGACCAGCTCGACCTCGCCCAACAAGAGGTGAAGCTCATCCTGCGGGAGCGCCACGGCCTCAGCGAGCAGCAGCCCGACGACTTTGAGGTGCGGGACCAGCGCCAGCTCGCCGAGACGGCGACGAGCACGACCCAGGTGATGACGACCTTACTCTCGGCCATCGCCAGCGTGAGCCTGCTCGTGGGCGGCATCGGCATCATGAACATCATGCTCGTGAGCGTCACCGAGCGCACGCGGGAGATCGGCATCCGGCGGGCCTTGGGCGCCCGGCGCGGCGACGTGCTGGCGCAGTTTCTGGTCGAGGCGATGGTGCTCAGCGGCCTCGGCGGGCTCATCGGCGCGGGCTTAGGCGTCGGCGGCGCCTGGGGGGTCGGGCGGCTCACGGGCTGGGCCACGACCGTCACGCCGAGCACCGTCGTGCTGGCCGTGCTGTTCTCGGCGGGGGTGGGCGTGGTGTTCGGCTGGACCCCGGCCCGGCGCGCGGCGGGCCTTGACCCCATCGACGCCCTGCGGCACCAGTGAGCGTTTAGGGCCTGAGCCGCCAGATGAGGCGGTCGCCGTCACGCTCAGGCTCCCCGAAGGCCGCGCCGAGCACCGGGGCGTAGCGGCCCTCCAGGCCGGCCTCACGCTCCAGCTCCAGGTTCAGCACGATGAGGCTGTAGCGCCCGCGGATGTGCTGCACCGCCTCAGCGGAGAGCGGGGAGGGGTTGTCCTTCATCACGCCGCCTTGGCGAGGGTCACCGGCGAGGGCCCGCACGAGGCGGCTGTCCCGGGTGGAGCCCATCCGCACGTCGGGGGTGAAGGGGATGGGGCGGCCGTGGGCGGTCTGGCTCCAGAAGTAGCGGCTCGTGAGCATGCCCGTGCCGACCTCGACGGGCAGCTCCAGCACCATGCCGTCGCCCGCGTCGTCGTAGACCGCGGGTAAGGTGGCGTCGGCGCTGGGGATCGGCCAGCGCGCCGCCGAGCCGAAGAGTCCCTCGGCGACGACGACCGCCGCGACCAGGCCGAGCACGAGGCGACCCCGGTCGGGCCAGCGCGCGGCGAGGGCCTGGGCGCCGCCCGCCGCCAGCGCCGCGAAGAGGGCCTGGGCGCCCAAGCTCAGGCGCAGCGGGTGGGTGATCGCCACCTGGGGGAGCACCCGGCGGATCCAGTCAAAGGGCAAGGAGAGCAGGTTGTCGCCGAGCTTCACCCAGTCGCCGCCCCACCATAAAAACGGCCCGAGGCCCAACACCAGGCTCCACAAGGCGAGCCCCAGCCACGGCCGCAGGCGGGTGAGCCGCACCGCGCCCCAGATCGCCAAGGCGATGACCGAGAGCCGCAGGTAGCCCGTGTGCACGAAGGGCTCGCCGTAGAGCTCGGCGAGCCGCACCGACTGAAAGTCCCCCGGCGTCACGAACACCCGGGGATCGACGGCGTTGTGGGCCATGAGCTGCAGGTTCATCCGGGGGTCGCGCAGGATGAGCGCCCGGGGGTCGGAGAGCGAGGCCCGGAACACGAGCCAGTGGGGCGCGATGAGCAGGAGCCCCGCCGCCGAGGCCAAGAGGCCGTTCACGAGGAGCGACCGGGGCACAAACGCCCGCCAGCCCTCGACCCGGGCGGCGTGGAGGCGCCACACCAAGGCCGCGCTGAGCACCAAGGCCGCCGAGCACAGCCCGTAGTAGAAGGTCGTGACCGAGGTGAGCCCCTGGAGGAGCCCGAGCAGGAGCCAGTCCCGGCGCTCCCCGGTGCGGAAGGCCCGGGCGGCCATCCACAAGGTGAAGGCGAGCCACTGCGTCGCGCAGACCTCGCTGATGCCGTTCGCCAGCTCACAGAGCAGGAAGGGCGTCGAGGCGTAGGCGAGCCCGGCGATGACCGTGTGGGGTCCGTCCCCGCCGAGCTCCGCGGCGAGGCGACGGGCGGCGAAGCCCGAGAGCGCCACCCGCATCAGCAGGGTGAGGTTGTAGGCGGCGGCGGGCCCGAGCAGGAGCGTGACGGGCAGGGCCGCCAAGGCGCCGGGGGTGTCGATGAAGTACAGCACGCCGCCGTCGGGGCCGCCGACCAGGGTGGTGTCGTACGGCAGCTCACCGCGGAGGAGCTGCTCGGCGACAAACCAATAGCCCCAGGCGTGGTTCCAGACGTCGATGCGGGGGTCGCCCAAGAGCGCCGTGAAGGGCGTGAGGGAGGTCGGCGCCAGGAGCAGGGCGGCGAAGACGAGCCAGAGGCCGAGCTCGGCGGCGAGGCCACGGAGGGGGCTCATCGCGGCGGCCCCGGGGGCCCCGGCTGCCCAGGTTGGCCCGGCTGGCCCGGCGGCGGTCCCGGCGGTCCAGAAGGGGGTCCTCCGGGTGGGCCCGGCTGGCCAAGTTGCCCCGGCTGGCCCGGCTGGCCCGGCTGTCCTGGCCCGAGGGGGCCCCCGGCGGGTCGGCTGGCCCCGGTCACGGCCACCCTCGGCGGCGCCGGGCCGATGTTCGCCGCGGTGAGGCCCAGGAGCTCAGGCCGCTCCCGCAGCGCGTCGGTGATCGCCCAGGCCATGACCTGCGCGCCGCGCACGCTGGGGTGCATGTTGTCGATGAACAGCCCCGCCGGGTCTCCCTCGGCCTTGGCGAAGGCCTCAAACATCGGCACCCGCAGCACGCCGTTCTGCTCGGCCCACTCGGCCTGGGCGGCGCGGTAGGGTGTCCAGGGCAACACCTGGCCCTCGGTGGGCTTGGGCATAGGCACGTTCCACACGCCGACGTCCCACTCCTGGGCCAGGGGCGCGAGCATCATCTGGGCGCCCCGGGACGCGGCCTCGGCCTTGATCTCGCCGAGGTTCTGGAGGTAGTCGTCCAAGGGCACGCGGCTCAGGTCGATGACCGTGTCGAGCTTCTCTAAGGCGACGGCGGCGTTGGCCCCGGTGGGGATGCCCGGCATGAGCACCCGGCCCGTCTCTTGGTTGAGCGTCGCCTGGTGCCGCGCCCAGGGCATATACACCGCGCAGTACAGCCGAGACTGGTGCAGAGCGCGCTGCAGGGCCGTGGCCTCGGGGTCGGCCAAGGCCAAGGCGGCCTCGTCCTGGAAGGCGTCGATGTTGCAGTCGGAGAAGATGTTGTGGACGATGAGCAGGTCGGGCTCATAGGCCCAGCCGACGTCCTCCAAGAGCCGTAAGGTCTGCTCGGTGGAGTAGCCGGGCACGCCGAGATTCACCACAGAGACCCGGGCGCCGACGAGGTGTTTGTTCAGCTCGGCCTCAAGCTGCTCGGCGTAGGTCAGACCGTCGGGCTGGCCCCAGCCGTACACGCTGGAGTCGCCGGTGACGAGGATGCGGCGCTCGTCGCTGGCCTTCTTGTCCGTAGGCAAGAGCTTGGTGCGTAGGCCCACGTCGTTCACCCGGGTCACC
>JAKLKD010000242.1 GCA_023150845.1 Myxococcota bacterium
CCGGGGATGAGGCCGTGCTCATGGACATCAGCCGCTACGTCCGGCGCGGCAAGAACGAGGTGCTCATCAGCGCCCGGGCTGGCGCGAGCTTGGGCGGCGGGCTCCTGAACGTCTACCTCGGCCAAGGCTCCAACGACGCGGGCACCCTCAACCTCGCCTCCCCGCAGATCACCTTCACACGGCGCTCTTCGGACTCTCTCGACGGCGCGAGCCGCCAGTACACCCTCATCGTCCCCTGAGCGTCCGCCGCCATGTCTACTGAGCGCCTCCAAGGCCGGAACCCCGTCATTGAGGCGCTGCAGCGCCGCCGCCGCGCGGTGCGCCTCATCCGCCTCGACGAGGGCGCCCAGCCCGACCCGAAGCTCGACCGCCTGCTCGCTCTCGCGAAAGAGCAGAAGGTCCCCGTCGAGCGTGTGAGCCGTCGCTTGCTCGACCGCCTCTCCGGTGGAGACGTTCACAACGGCGTCGTCGCCGACGCCGAGCCGCTGCCCCAGCACTCGGTCAACTCGCTCCTCGAGGAGCTTGAGGGCGCGACGGACCCCTTCTTGGTCATGGTCGATGAGCTCTCTTACGAGCACAACCTCGGCGCGATCCTGCGCTCTTGTCTGGGCGCTGGGGTCAACGGCCTCATCACCCCAGTGCGCCGCACGGTGAGCATGTCCCCTGTGGTCGCTCGGGTGAGCATGGGCGGCGTCGAGGAGGTGCCGGTCGTGCACGAGGGCCTGTCCTCGGCGCTCAAGCGCTGCAAGAAGGCCGGGCTCAAGGTCGTCGGCGCGGACATGGACGGGCGGCCTTACCACGAGGTTGACCTCACGGGCCCCTTGCTCATCCTGCTCGGCGGGGAGTCCAAGGGCCTCACCGACCCGCTGCGGAAGCGCTGCGACGAGATCGTCTCGGTGCCCCTGCTCGGCGGCTTAGAGAGCCTCAACGTCTCGGTGACCGCCGGGGTGCTGCTCTTTGAGCGCACCCGGCAGCAGGCCGTCGCCGCCCGGGCGGCCAAGGGCTGAGCCCCAGCGCCGCTTAGAAGAGCCCGAAGAGCTTCTTCCGTTTGCCGCCCGGCCCCGAGTTGATGGACGGGCGGTAGTCGTCACACATGCCCATGGCCGCCCGCAGGAAGGCCTGGGTGAGCTCGGAGTCGGGTGCGGACTCTACGACCAGGCGGCCGGTGTGTAAGGACACATCGACGGCCTTGCGGTCGTGGGGGAAGGTGAGGGTCGGGTCGGCGCCGAGGATCGAGCGCGCCCGGGAGAGGTCGAGGGCCTCGGGGGCGCTGGCGTTGAGCACCGTCCAGATCCGGCGAGGATCCTGACCGAGCGCCTTGAGGGTGTGCAGGGCGCGCTGGGCGGCCACAAGGGACGGCGTGTCGCCCCCGGCCACGAGCAGGGGCTTCGACGCCACGGCCAAGGCCGCGAAGCCGAGCTCCGTGCCGCCGGTGCCCGCGTCGATGATGACGTGGGTGAACAGGCGGCGCAGGATGCCGATGGACTGGGCGATGTCCGCGACGTTGAGCGGCGGCGCCCCGGGCTTGAGCGGCTGGGCGAACACCGAGAAGCCCAGGCTGTGCCGGGGCACGGCGTTCTGAATCCACTCGTCGTCGATCATGAGGCTCTCCCGCACCAAGGTGCGCGGGGAGACCGTCGTGTCGAGCTGGAGGTAGACCCCGATCTCGCCGAGGTAAGGCGAGAGGTCGATGAGGGCGACCCGCAGGCTAGGGTCGATGGCGAGGGCCCCGGCGAGGTTCATCGCCAGGGAGGTGACGCCGACGCCCCCTTTGGAGCCGAGCAGGGTGACCACCTCGCCGCCGGGCATGTCGCTGCGCTGCTCTTCAGCGAGCTGCATGAAGGTGCGGGCGAGGTCGTCATCGTCTTTGCCGACGACGATGAGCGCCCGGGCGCCGAGGCGCATCGCCTCCCGGGTGAGCGTCACGTCCTCGACGTGGCAGAGCAGCACGAGGGCGGTGTCGGGCAGCTCCGAGCGCATCCGGCGGGCGAACTGGATGCCGACCCCGTCCGCCTCGGGCAGGTACAGGAGCACCGCCTGGGGCCGCGCCACGAGGAGCGGCGACATCGCGTCGCGGGGATCTTCACGCACCAACGCCACATCGACGACACGCCGCAGAAAGGCGTGAAGCTGACGGGCGTGCTCTTGAGGGAGGCCGATGATGGCCGTGCGGACCTTGTTCTGCATAGCTCCAGACCAGAGGCCGCGGACTTAACCTGTTTGTCGTTCGCCTGAGAGGCGATCGTGCTCCCGGCGCCTCAATAGCGGGCAGAGAGCAGAAGCTCACGGCCGCTGAGCCCACCCTCGGCGGCCCGGCGCAGCCGTCGGCCCAAGGACTCGCCGCCCTCCACCAGGGCCTCAACAGGCTCCAGGAGGTGGCGCTCGTCGGGGCGGGAGCGGGCGAGGCCCCGGGCCCCGATCGCCGTGAGCTCTCGGGCCCAGGCCGCGAAGGTCTGCCCGCCGACCACACCGTCGAGGCCCTCGCGGCAGGCCGTCTCAAAGCGGCTCTGTAAGGTGCCCGAGCGGCTCAGCGCGGCGGCCAGGACGTTCGCCTCGTCCAAGGCGACGTCGTCGTAGATGAGGCCGGTCCACAGGGCAATGCCGCCGATGGCGATGGGCAGCGGGCAGGCGTCGGCGCCGCGGACCTCAATGGTGCGCTTCACCCGCACCTCGGGGAACACGGAGGTGAGGTGGAGCTCCCAGTCCATCGTGCGGGGGAAGTGGCCGTCGAGGCCCTTCTCCATGTACTCCCTGAAGGTGCGGCCCTTGGCCTCGGCCCAGCGGCCCTCCTTCAAGTAAAACATCATGGGCACGTCGAGGAGGTTGTCCACCCAGCGCTCGTGGGTGTAGTCCTCACGCAGGGCCTCGGGGAAGCCCGTGCGCGCCGGGTCGGTGCGGGTCCAGATATGACCACGGAAGCTCGTGTAATCGCTGAGAGATCCCTCGTAGAAGGGCGAGTTCGCGAACATCGCCGTGGTGAGGGGGCCCAGGCGGCTGAGCGCGCTGACCTTCTTGGCGCAGTCGGCCTCGTCGGCGAAGTCAAAGTTCGCCTGGAACGAGGACGTGCCCTTCATCATGGCGTGGGCGAGGTCCCCGGTCTCGCCGAGGTAGTCGCGCATCACCCGGTAGCGGCCCTTGGGCACCCAAGGGATGTCCCGGATCTTCGCCGTGGGGGTGAGGCCCAGCGCGATCATGTGCAGGTCGAGGCCAGCGATGATGCCCTGAATCTCGTCGAAGCTCGCCTGGGCCTCGTCCTGGAGCGCGAGCAGGCTCTTGTGGGGGGCGCCGGAGAGCTCGATCTGGCCGCCGGGCTCCAGCGTGGTGCTCGCGCCGTTCCGCCGCAGCTCAATGAGGTTGCCGTCCTCCTCCCGGGGGGCCCAGCCGTGGCGGCGCACGAGCTCGGAGAGGATCCAGCGCACGCCGTTGGGCTCGTCATACGCCAGCGCCCGGCCGTCGCCCCAGAGGAGGATTCGCTCAAACTCACCGCCCACTAGCCAGCGCTCTCGCGGGGCCCCGTAGCCGTGGAACCGTTCGATGAGGGAGCTGCGGGTCACGGGGCGATCATCGTCAGGGTTCAGCGTAGGGATGGCGGACATGATTCAGCTCCGTGTCGCGGCGACGCCCGATGTTTCGCACCGGGCGGGGCTTCGTCAAGGTGGGGTCGAGGTCCCATCAGATGCTCGCGCCGGGGCGACGTCGCGCCTATAATGTCGTCATGCGAAGCTCCCGCTCGATGGTCCTCCTCAGGTCGCTCCCAGTCGTCTTCGGGCTCGTCGTCGGCTGCGCGCCGCGGCTCTACGATGACCGCTCCAAAGAGACGGGTGAGGCGCCGCCTTTTGATCCGCCGGAGAACTCCTGGCCGGTGTGCAGCGAGGAGATCCCGGGGGATCTCAACGGCACCGGCTTCTCGACGGGGGAGGTGATCCCGGGCTTCTCTGGGCCCGACCAGCTCGGCGCCACGCTCGCGCTCTACCAGTTCTACGGCTGCGTGACCGTCGTGGACATCTCGACGATGTGGTGCGCGCCTTGCCAGGCCCTCGCCGAGGGTGTCGATGAGACCGCCGCGGAGTACGCCGATGAGGGCGTGGTTTACCTCACCGTGCTCGCCCAGGATCTGGAGGGCAACGTCCCCGACGCCTCGGATCTCAGCGCCTGGGCGGACGGCTTCGACATCACCCAGCCCATCGTCGGGGACACCGGCGAGTGGTACCGCGGCGTCGTGACGACGAACACCTTCCCCCGGGTGATGATCGTGGGCCGGGACATGACGATCCTCGAGGCCGACGTGCCCGCGACGGACGCGGAGATCCGCGCCGCCATCGAGGCGCAGCTCTGAGGCCTTACTCCACACGCTCGATGATGTGAAGGCCGAAGGGCGTCTCGATGAGCGCCGAGCGCCCGCCGACGGGCAGGGCGAAGGCGGCCTCGTCAAAGGCGGGGCCCAGCTCACCGCGTAAGAACCAGCCGAGGTCACCGCCGTGTTTGGCCATGGGGCCGTCGGAGAGCCGCGCGGCGACGCCGTCGAAGGGCTCACCGGCCGTCAGGGCGGCGAGGGCCTCCTCCCCGATGGCCTGGGCCTCCTCTCGGGTGCGGGTGGCCGCGGGGCTGTCTTTGGCGACGCCGCGGGCCCCGGCGTGCTGCACGACGACGTGGCGCAGGCGGATCTCGTCGAGCGCCTCGCGGCGGATGACATGAAAGCCGAACTCGGTCTCGACGACGGGCGTCAGCTCGCCGATGGGCACGCTCCAGACGGCCTCCTCGAAGGGCTTCACCCAGGCGCCGGGCTCGGCGCTGCCCAAGAAGCCACCCCGCGCCGCGCTGGCGTCGGAGGAGTGTTTTCGGGCGAGGGCCGCGAGGTCGCCACCGCGTAGCACCTCCTCCCGCAAAGACTCGGCCTTGGCCTTGGCCTCGTCGCGGCTGAGGTTCTTGCCGTACGGCGCGCCTTTGGCGCCGTCGTAGGGGATGAGGATGTGGCGCGCGGCGGCGCGGGCGGCCTTGGGCACGGCGACGGGGGGCGGCGTCGGCGGCGCGGCGGCCTCTTGGGCGGCGGCCTCAGCGGCGCCTTCGTTGGTGGTGAGCCCCGCGGAGGAGGGGCTCGGTGTGGTGCGCTCGCCGCCGCAGCCGAGGCTGAAGAGGGTGCTGAAGGCGAGGCAGAGCAGGATCCGCATCACATCACTCCGAGGGTGCATCGTCGCGGGATCACAATAGCGCGGCGCGCCGCCCTTGCGATCCGGCTCCTGTCGCCGTAGCCTGCTCTGTCTGGCCACGCCCACGAGGACCCCGTGCTCACCCTCTCCCTGCTGATCACGATCGGCGGCGCCGCCGCCGCGGCGCCGGACCCCGCGGACGTCCAGGCCTGGCTCGACGCCGTGGTGCTCATCGAGACCGGCGCGAGCCTCTGCGCGGGCACGATCATCGACGAGCGCGGCACCATCGCCACGGCGTACCACTGCGTCGCCTCGGGCTGGACGTCCCGGGTGACCACCCGCGACGGGCGAGAGGCGCGGGCGCTGGTGCTCAACACGAGCCCCCGGGACGACCTCGCCTTGCTCTCGGCGCCGACCCTCGCCGGGAGCCCCTGGCGCCCCATCGCCGAGGACCCGGCGTCGCCGGGGGAGGTCGTGATCGCCCTCGGGCACCCCCAAGGCGCGGAGGCCGATCGCCGGGCCTTGTTTGAGGGCGTGCTCACCTGGAGCGTGAGCCTCGGCGTCGTGTCCGCCGTGGGCCCGCGGCTCATCCAGGTGGACGCGCCCTTGAACCCGGGGAGCTCCGGCGGACCCATCCTGAACGAGGCCGGGGAGCTGGTCGGAGTCGTCTCGCGGAAGCTCCGCGGCGAGGGCTTAGGCTTCGTGACCCCGGCGGCGCTGCTCTGGGAGCTTCTGGAGGACGAGAGCCCCCGCCAGGCGCCGGGTGGGCTCTACGGGGCCGGGCTCCAGGCGTCATTGCCGACGAGCGCGGACGTGAGCCCCACCGTCGGCGTCTACGGCGAGCTGAGCGTGCGGGACCGCCTCGTGCTGCGGGTGGACGGCAGCGTGGCCCCGGACGCCCGCTGGACGGCGCTCTCTTCAGGGCAGGCCTGGTGGCCCGCGGCCTCGACGAGCCTCGGCGGCCGGGTGCGCGTCGGGAGCGGCGCCTACTCGACCTCCCTGGAGCTCGGCGCGGGCATCACGGTCTACGCCGGGCGCTCGGGCATGGTCACCGAGGAGCGGCTCTACACCTTGCCCCAGCCGCCCCAGGCCGTCGCCTCGGCCACGGCCCGGGCGTCGATGGGCGGCGTCGGCCTGCGCTGGACGATCTTGCCTTGGCCTGACGGGAGCTGGGGCATGCTCGTCGGCGTCGATCTGGAGCGTCCGGGGAACGTCGGCGTCTACTGAACACGTTCATTGAACAAGTTTAGTGAAAACGCTCACTCGCCGCCGAGCTTCGCCGCGCGCTCCATGAGCCCCTTGAGGGCCTCCTTCGCCGTGTGGCGCCCCGTGGCGACCTCGTGCACGGCCTCCAGCAGCGGCAGGTCCACCTTCACCCGGGCGCTGAGCTTCACGAGCGCGGCGGTCACGGCGATGGCCTCGTCGTGGGGATCGGCCTCCCCGCGGAGCAGGGCGCGCCCGGCGAGGTAAGCCGAGTCTTCAGCGGCGGCGCTCGCGGCCACGACCTCACCGACCCCGGCGAGGCCGACGAAGGTGTCCGGGTTGGCGCCCAGGGCCTTGCCTAGGCGGCGCAGCTCGGCGAGGCCGCGGCTCAACAGGAGCCCACGCACCCCGGCGCCCATGCCCATGGCGTCGGACATGCCGATGGCCGCGGTGAGCGCCCGCGCCGCCGACGCGCTGAGCTCGACGCCGCGCAGGTCCTCGCTCGTGTACACCCGGCAGCGTGGGCTGTGCAGGGCGGCCTGGGCCCGGGCGCGGAGGTCCTGGTAGGGGCTCGCGATGATCGCCGCGGCGGGGCTGCCCCGCTCGACCTCGGCGGGGGAGAGGGGACCGGCCAAGGCGCCGACCCGGAGGCAAGGCGTGCGCCGGGTGACGAGCTCGGAGAGCCAGAGGCCCGTCGCCTCGTCGGGGCCGCGCCCGCAGACCACGACGCGGTGCTCCGGGCGCAGGCCGAGGCCCGGCAGGCTCGCCGCGAGCTGGGACCCAGGGAGGGTCAAGAAGAGCAGCTCAGCGTGGTCCAGGGCGGCGCCGTGGCCGGCGTCTTCAGGCCCGGCGGACGACCGCACGTCGCTCCCGGCGACGGCGAGCAGGGCGCTGAGCGGGGCGGTGAGGGGGCCCGACCCCAAGACGGAGACCTTCACGCCGACACCTCCGCGGCCACGGCGTCACCGTCGAGGCCGTAGCCCACGAGGCGGTTGCGGTAGTACAGGGCCAGCTCGGGGTCGATGCGCACGTCTTGCTCCAAGGGCTCGATGGTGCGGCGGGTGTGGTAGCTATCGAAGCGTACGATCGCGCTCTGGAGGAGCTCGTCGGCGTCTTCAGGAAGCGCCGCGCGGATCTGCCCCGCCACGGCGAGCTGGCCCACACGCTCCCGCAGGGCGGTGATCTCCTCCATCAAGCTCGCCTTGGGCACGACCCGCTCGTCTCGGCCCAGGCGCACAAGGCGCCAGGTGTCGAGGCGGGGGTGTCGGCGCTTGAGCGCGCGCCAGGCCGCCATCGCCGCGAGGTGGGTGGGCAAAGCGACGTTGTCGCGGTGGAAGGCCCGGACCAGCGCCCGGGCGAGGCGCTCGGTGTAGACCCGGTCCCGCTGCTCATCCCACTCCACGGCGCCGCTGGCGTCACAGACGTAGCGCCGCCGGTCGATGACCGCGCCGTCGGGGCCGAGGCTCTCACCTTGGGCGTTCACGGGGTTGCCGAGCACGTCCATCGGCTGCGAGAAGGTCGCGTAGATCGCCGAGTCGAGGTTGAGCACCCGGCGCAAGAAGCTGAAGACCGTCCCGGCGTCGGAGAACTCGTCGTCGACGATGATGTAGCGGGACTTGCCCTCGGCGGCCAAGGCGTCGCTGATGAGGGTCTCGGCCTCCAACACGAGCGAGGTCGAGAGCGTCATCGGCACGACGAAGACGTCGGGCTTGGGCCGCCCGTCCCGCAGGTTCTCTTGCCAGGCCTGGAGCCCCGTGCCCAAGAGGCCCTTCTTGAGCGACTTCTCGACCATGCCCGAGCGGGAGCGGGTGCCGCCGGGGAAAAACAGCGAGTGCACCCCGCCCCGAAACAGCTCGACGGAGTAGTCCTTGAGCGTCTCTTTGTAGATGAGGCCGTTCTTACGCCGGTCGATGGTGTAGGCGCCGAGGCGGCTCATCCAGAAGGCCATCACCGGGTTCGTGAAGAGGTTGAGCCCGGCGCCATACGCGAAGGGCGGCAGCCCGGCGCGGTAGAGGCAGTAGCCGATGAGCGGCGAGTCGAGGTTGGAGAGGTGGGTGGGGGCGAGGATCACCGTGCCGCGCTCACACAGCGCCTTCACCATGTCGATCTGGCCCTGGACGACGATGCGGCGGTCGGGGTCGAGGTCGCCCGTGATCAAACGTAAGGGGTCGGTGGCGGTGACCAGGCGGGTGAGCGCGTGGGGCAGCACCCGCGTCGCGGCGGCGTAGGCCCGCGGCGAGAAGCGGTTGTGAATCTCCTCGGTGTAGGCGGCGATCAGCTCATCCAAAGAGCGCTCCATCGCCGCCCGGTCGTCGTGGGCGATCGCCGCTGCGGCGCGCTCGACACGCTCGGCCTCACCCGGCTCGGGGCGGTCGGTCTCGTATCGCCGCCGCTCCTGATAAACCGTGTCCGACAGGAGCTCTGAGAGGGCCTGATCGGAGAGCGCCACGCGCCTCGCGCGGGAGCGGGTGAGCAGCTTCTCGGTCTGCTCGTGGGCGAAGGGGGCGTTGTAGATCGCGGGTAGAGACGACATGAGGCGAGGATACCGCGCGCGGCGCCACAAACCAAAGCCCATCTCCGTCCGTGACGGCTTGATGACGGGCTGGCGCTGGGGCCATCAAAACGCTAGCTTGGGCGCTCAAGTCTTCTGGAGGAGCCATGTCTGACACCACCACCCGCGGCGTTCGAGTGCAGGTTGACGTGCGCTACGTCCCCGAGCAGTCCGAGCCTGGGAAGAGCTGGTTCT
>JAKLKD010000243.1 GCA_023150845.1 Myxococcota bacterium
CCCGCACGGGGACCACCTCGACGAGGGCCTGGGCCTTCGTCTCGCCGACGAAGGGCGCGGGCAGGCGGCGGTTGAGGGCGAAGCGCTGCACGACCTCGTTCGCGAGCACCCCCGCGGCGAGTCGCCCCGCCGTCTCGACGCTGAGCCCGCCGAGCAGGCGCACCCGCTGCCCCGACGCCGCCCGCTCCAGCCGGGTGAAGCCGAGGCGCTGGGCCGCGCCGAGAAGGCTCTCGGCGACGGAGTCCGTGACCCCAGGCAGGGGGGTGATCTCGACGAGCACCCCGTTCGCCGCGCGCTCCTCCAGCTCGTCGCCGTCCCCGACCACCTCGACGTGAAGCTGCTGCACGACGGGGTCCACGAGCAGGCGCGCCGCGATCTGCTCAGCGTCCTTGGCGGTCAAGGCGTCGCCGCCCAAGAAGTAGAGGTCCTCGACCTCCACGGCCTCTAAGCCTTGGAGGCCCAGAGATTGGGCCTGCCGGGCGGCGGCGGGGCCACGAACGTCGGGGTGACCGGCGCGGGGGCTGACCGTGACTCGGGCGATCATGGGGGCTCCAGGTGTCGCAGATATTCAGTCGAAGAGGATGTGATAGAGGCTCGGGCCTAATGCAAGAAGTGCCGGGCCCCGGTGAACACCATCGCGAGGCCGAGGCGGTCGGCGGCGGCGATGACCTCCTCATCCCGCATCGAGCCGCCGGGCTGGACCACGGCGGTCACCCCGGCGGCGGCGGCGGCCTCGACCCCGTCCGGGAAAGGAAAGAAGGCGTCGCTGGCGACGACGGCGCCGATGGCGCGGTCTCCGGCGCGGCTCGCGGCGATACGCACGGAGTCCACACGGTTCATCTGCCCGGCGCCGACGCCGACGCAGAGGTGGTCCCGGGCGAAGACGATGGCGTTCGACTTGACGTGTTTGACCGCCCGCCAAGCGAAGTGGAGCTGGTCGAGCTCCGCCGCCGTCGGCGCGCGCAGGGTGGCGACCTTCCACGACGAGGGGTCCACAGCGAGCTGGTCTGGGCTCTGCACCAAGAGGCCGCCGTGTACGCCGCGCAGGCTCAGGCTGGGCAGCCGCGGCGCGTGGGCCCGCATCACCCGGCACTGCTTGCGGCGCTCTAAGCGGACGAGGGCCTCCTCCGTGAAGTCCGGGGCGACGAGCACCTCGACGAAGAGTTTGCTCTCGGCCAAGGCCACGGCGAAGTCGATGTCAACAGTTCCGTTGACGGCGATGATGCTGCCGAAGGCGCTCACGGGGTCGCAAGAGAGCGCCCGGCGGAAGGCCTCGGCGAGGGTGTCGGCGACGGCGAGACCGCAGGGGTTCGTGTGTTTGATGATGGCGCAGCAGGGCTCGGTGAAGGACTGGGGCACCTCCCAAGCCGCGACGAGGTCAACGATGTTGTTGTAGCTCAGCTCCTTGCCCTGGAGCTGCTCAAAGGGCCAGCGCTGGCCGTCGAGCTGGTACAGCGCCGCGCGCTGGTGGGGGTTCTCGCCGTAACGCAGGGGCTGGACGAGGCGGGCGGAGAGCTGAATCTCTTGGGGCAAGGTCTCGGGGCCCTCGACGGCGGCGCCGAGGTAAGCGGCGATGGCGGCGTCGTAGGCCGCGGTGTGGCGGAAGGCCTTGAGCGCGAGCGCCCGGCGGGTCGAGAGGTCGGGGCCGCCGTCGTGAAGCGTAGAGAGCACGGCGGCGTGGTCGGCGGGGTCCACGAGCACCACGACGGACTCAAAGTTCTTCGCCGCGGCCCGCAGGAGCGTCACCCCGCCGATGTCGATCTGCTCCACGGCGTCGGCCTCGGTGACCCCCGGCGCGGCCACGGTGGCGGCGAAGGGGTAGAGGTTACAGACGACGAGGTCGATGGGCTCAATGTGGTGCTGGCTGAGCTCTTGGAGGTGCTCCTCGGTGCGGCGGGCCAAGATGCCCCCGTGCACGGCGGGGTGCAGGGTCTTCACCCGGCCGCCGAGGATCTCCGGCGCCCCGGTCATGTCGCTCACCTCGACCACGTCGAGCCCGGCGGCGCGAAGGGCCCGGGCCGTGCCCCCAGACGCGATGAGCGCCACGCCCGCCCCGGCGAGGGTCTGGGCCAGCTCGACGAGGCCGGTCTTGTCATGAACGCTCAAGAGCGCGCGACGGATCATCCTTACACCTGGGTTGTGTCGGTTGGGGAGAGGCCCGGGGCCGCCGCGGCGCAGCGCCGGGCGACGACCTGAACCAGCAGCTCATGCTCAGCGGCGTGAACCCGCGCCTTGAGCGCGTCGAGGGTGTCGTCGGGAAAGATCGGCACGACGACCTGGCCGAGCGGCGGGCCCGCGTCCACCTCGGCGATGACCTCGTGGACCATCACCCCGGTGCTCGACCGGCGCCCCTCTTGGGCCTCGGCGAAGGCGCGCTCGATGGCGCCCGCGCCGATGATGTCCCCGGGCAAAGAGGGGTGAAGATTAATGACCGTGCCAGGAAATCGGGTCAAGAATGTCGGGGTGAGCACCCGCATGAACCCGGCGAGCACGATGAGCTCCGGCGTGTAGGCGGCGACGGCCTCGGCCAGGGCGGCGTCGAAGTCTTCACGGCTGGCCCCCTGCTTCTGCATCAGGCGCCAGGGGACGAGGGTGGTCGGCACCCCGGCCTCGGCGGCGCGCACGAGGCCGTAGGCGTCGCGGCGGTCGGAGACGACGCCGACGACACGCCCGGCGATCCGCCCGTCAGCGCAGGCCGCGAGCAGGGCGGCGAGGTTGGACCCGCTGCCGGAGATGAGCACCACCAGTCGCATAAATTCCTGTCTCAGATGCTTCAGACAAACCGCACAGGGGGCTTTTTGCCCCGGGGGACGATGCGCCCGATGCGCCAGCCGCCGCAGAGGCCCTCGGTCGCCAAGAGCGCCAGAGCCCGCTCGGCCTCGTCCTCGGGCACGACGATGAGCATGCCGACGCCGCAGTTGAACGCCCGGCGCAGCTCATAGGTCGAGATGCGCCCGGCCTCCTGAATCATCTGGAAGAGCGGCGGCAGCGCCCAGGAGTCGGACTGCAGCTCAAATGCGCAGGCCGCGGGCAAGATACGCGGCGGGTTCTCGATGAGCCCACCCCCGGTGATGTGGGCGAGGCCCTTCACGTCTACGGCGGCGGTGTCGCCGAGGCCGTCGCGCAGGCGGTTGACCTCGTTGAGGTAGGCCCGGTGGGGCGCGAGGAGCGCCTCGCCGATGGACCTCCCGCCAAGCCGGGGCTCCTCGGCGCGCCAGTCGTGCCGGGCGAGCACTTTTCGCGCCAAGGAGTAGCCGTTGGTGTGTAGGCCCGAGCTCGGCATCGCCAGCACGGCGTCGCCGGGGGTGATGCGGTCGCCCAAGATGAGCTTGGGGCGGTCCACGACGCCGACGATGGTGCCCGCGAGGTCAAACTCGCCGTCGTGGTACACCCCGGGCATCTCCGCCGTCTCCCCGCCCAAGAGCGCGGCGCCGACGGCCTTGCAGGCCCGGGCCGCGCCGCCGACCACCGCGGCGACCTGGGCCGCGTGCAGCTTAGACGCCGCGAAGTAGTCCAAGAAGAACAGCGGCTTCGCGCCTTGAACGAGGATGTCGTTCACGCAATGGTTGACGAGGTCCTCGCCGACGGTGTCGTAGACGCCCATCGTCACGGCCACCCGGGTCTTGGTGCCTACGCCGTCCGTTGAGCCCACGAGCACCGGCTCCTCCATGCCGCGGAACGAGCGGGTCGAGAACAGACCGCCGAAGCTGCCCAAGCCGCCGATGACGTCGGGGCCATGGCTCGCCTCGACGGCCTGCTTCATCAGGCGCACGGCGCGGTTGCCCTCCTCGATGTCGACCCCGGCGTCGCGGTAGGTGACCCCCGACGTGGCGTTGGCCTCTTCAGCGGGCGGCTCGGCGGCCTCCGGGCCTTCGGCGCGCTGCGCCGTCTGGGGGAGGGCGGGGGCGCTGAGGCCCCGGGCGCCGATGTCCCGGCGATGCTGGCCGCCGTCGAGCTTGAGCTTCTCAACGCCCGCGTAGGCGAGGCCCAGGGCCTCCGCGAGGCTGTCGCCGACGCCGACGACGCTGAGCACCCGGCCGCCGGTGGCGAGCACCTCCGCGCCCACCGCCTTGGTCCCGGCGTGGAACACCAGGGCGCCCGTAGCCGCGGCGTCGTCGAGTCCGCCCAAGGGGCGCGGCGGCGCCTGACGCTCGGGGTAACCTTCGCTGGCGAGCACGACGGCGGCGCTCGCCCCGTCACGCCACACGATCTCCTGCTCATGCAGGGTGCCACTCACCGCGGCCAAGAAGATCTCGGCGAGGTCGGTCTCCAAGAGCGGCAGGATCGCCTGGGCCTCCGGGTCGCCGAAGCGGGCGTTGAACTCCAGCACCTTCGGGCCATCGGCGGTGAGCATCAGCCCGGCGTAGAGCACGCCGACGAAGGCGTTGCGCTCGGCGCGCATGCCGTCCAGCGTCTTGCGCAGGATCTCATCCAGCACAAACGCCCGGGTGTTGTCGTCCACGAAGGGCGCCGGGGCGTAGGCGCCCATGCCGCCCGTGTTCGGGCCGAGATCACCGTCCAGAAGGCGCTTGTGGTCTTGGGCCGCGGGCATCAGCCGCGCCGTGGCGCCGTCGCAGAACGCGAGCACCGAGACCTCGACACCCTCCAGCCGGTCCTCGATGACCACCTCACGCCCGGCGCCGCCCAAGGCGCCCTCCGCCATCAGGCGGCGGAGATCGGCCTCGGCCTCGTCCAAGGTCTCGGGCAGGGTGACCCCTTTGCCCGCGGCGAGGCCGCTCGCCTTGATCACGAAGGGCCCCGACCAGGACCGCGCCGCAGCGATGGCCTCGTTGAGGTCGGTGAAGGTCTGGGACCGGGCCGTCGGGATGCCCCAGCGGGCCATGAAGTCCTTGGCGAAGGCCTTCGAGGACTCCAGCCGGGCCGCGGCGCGGGTGGGGCCAAAGCAGGGGATCCAGGCGGCGTTCAGGGCGTCACCGACCCCGGCGGCGAGGGGAGCCTCAGGGCCGACGACGGCGAGGTTCACGCCGAACTCTTGGGCGATGGTGACGACGGCGGCGGGGTCGTTCACGTCGACGGCGAGGTTCTCACACTTGGGGAGGCCCGCCGTCCCGGCGTTGCCCGGGGCGATGACGACACGGTCCACGCGGGGCGAGCGCGAGAGCGCCCAGGCCAAGGCGTGCTCACGCCCGCCGCCTCCCAAGATGAGCACGGTGAGGTTGTTCATGAGGACTTGCTCCCTTGGCCCGAGGGGTCCGCGTCGCGCAGAGACACCTCAAACTGCCGTTTGTGTGCGTCGGGCTCCTTGGCGTCGGTGAGCGCCACGGGATACCGCCCGGTGAAACATGCGTCACAGTGGCCCGTGGGGCGATCCCCGAGGCCCTCACGGACCGCCGCCGCCATGCCCTCGTTCGAGAGGTAGGCGAGGCTGTCGGCGCCGATGTGCGCGGCGATTTGGGCCACGCTGAGGTTGTGAGCGATGAGCTCATCATAGGTCGCCATGTCTACGCCCATGAAGCACGGATGCCGCACCGGAGGGGAAGACACCCGGATGTGCACCTCTCGGGCGCCGCCGCCCTCACGCAAGAGCTTGATCAGGGGCCCCATCGTGTTTCCTCGCACGATGGAGTCGTCGATGAGCACCACGCTCCGGCCCTCTAAGTTCTCCCGCAAGGGGTTGTACTTGAGCCGGGCGCCGCTGCGGCGCAGGCGGTCCGAGGGCTGAATAAAGGTGCGGCCGATGTAGCGGTTCTTCGTGAGGCCCTCGGAGAAGGGCACGCCGCTCTCGATGGAGTAGCCGATGGCCGCGGGCATCGCCGAGTCCGGCACGCCGATCACGACGTCCGCGCCGGGGACCGGCGACTCGATGGCCAGGCGCCGACCCATACGCTGTCGCACCGCGTGCACAGACTGGTCCTCCAGCAAGGAGTCCGGCCGGGCGAAGTAGACGTACTCAAACACACAGAGGGAGCGCGGCGGCTTCGGGAGCGCCTGGGTGAGCCCCTGCTCTCGGTGGCTGTGCAGGCCGTGGCGGTCAAGACGCACGATCTCGCCGGGCTCCACCTCCCGCAGGTAGGTCGCGCCGATGGTGCCCAGGGCGCAGCTCTCGCTGGCCAAGACGTAGCCGAGGCCCTTGCCGTCTTCGCCCAACAACATGCCGATGCACAGCGGGCGCAGTCCGTTGGGGTCACGCACACCATAGAGCGCGTCTTTGGTGAGCACTACGAGGCTGTAGGCGCCTTCAGCCTCGGCCATCACCTGGCCGATGCGGCGCTCCCAGTCCGGGGAGCCCGCCGCGGACGAGGCCGCGAGGAGCTGGGTGATGACCTCGCTGTCCGACGAGGAGGTGAGGCCGACGCCGCGCTCCAGGAGCCGACGCCGCAGCACGCCCGCGTTGGTGAGGTTTCCGTTGTGGGCGAGGCCCAAGGGCCCGTGTAAGGTCTCCAGCACATAAGGCTGGGCGTTCCGCAGGGCGGAGCTGCCCGTGGTGCTGTAGCGGTTGTGCCCGATGCCGACGTGGCCGGTGAGCGGGCTCAGGTTCTGCTCGTTGAAGACCTGGGAGACGAGGCCCATGCCTTTGTGTGTGGTGGCGTAGTGCCCGTCACAGGTGGCGATGCCCGCGCTCTCCTGGCCCCGGTGCTGGAGCGCGTAGAGCGCGAAGAACAGGGTGCGGGCCACATCGACGTGGTCCTCAGGCCAGGTGAACACCCCCACGACGCCACACTCCTCATGGGGGCGATCGAGGCCGTCATCATGCACGAAGGGGTCGAGCAGCATCACGAGGCTCCCTTGGCCGACCAGGCCGCGAGATTGTGCAGGATTCTCGGCGCCGCGGGCAGGGCCGCGGGCTCAAAGGTCCGCCCGGTGAGCCCCTCAAACGCCTGCAGGTAGCGGCGAGAGAGCTCCAGGCGCACGGCGTCGGGCAGCGGCGGCGGGGGGCCGTCCCCGGTGTAGCCCACGGACGCGAGCCAGCGGCGCACATACTCCTTGTCGAGGCCCTCGGGCTCACGGCCCTCGGCGACGGCGCGCTCCCAGCCTTCAGCGAGCCAGTAGCGGCTGGAGTCCGGGGTGTGAATCTCGTCGATGACGCTCAGCCGCCCGTCCAAGAGCCCGAGCTCGTACTTCGTGTCCACGAGCACCAGCCCGGCTTGGGCGGCCAGAGCCTCCCCCCGGGCGAACAGTCGCAGGGCGGCGTCTCGGGCTTCAGCCCAGAGCGCCGGGGGGACGAGGCCCTGCTGGAGCAGCTCGGCCTCGGAGAGCGGCGCGTCGTGGCCACCGGCCTCGGCCTTCGTCGTCGGCGTGATCACCGGCTCATCCAGGCGCTCGTTCTTGCGCAGGCCGCTCGGGAGCGTGAGCCCATACGGCCGCGGCACCCCTGCCTTGTACAAGGTCCACAGCGACGTCGAGGTGACCCCGGTGATGTGCCGCCGCACCACGACCTCCACGGGCAGGGGCTGGGCCTCCCGGGCGACGGTGACGTTGGGGTCGGGCAAGGCGAGCACGTGGTTCGGCAGGATGTCTTCGGTGCGCTCAAACCAGAACGCGGCGAGCTGGTTGAGGAGCTGGCCTTTGTAGGGGATGAGCCCGATCACACGGTCAAACGCGCTCAATCGGTCGGTGGTGACGAGCACCCGGCGGCCGGGGGAGAGCGCCATGTCCCGCACCTTGCCCCGCGCCGTCACCCCGAAGGCGGAGAGGTCTACGGTGTCGAGGGGCTGGGTGAGGGCGGCTTGGAGCTGGGCGTCGGTCAGCATCGGGGAGCCTCCAAGGCGTCACGGACCTCTTGGGCGAGGCGCCGGGCGCGCTCGGGGGCGTCGCCGACGTAGCCCCGAGCGTCGAGCCAGCCGCGAAGCTCGGCCTCCTCGGCCAAGGCCAAGAACTCGGGCTCGGCGCAGACCCGCTCAATCACCGGGTTCGGCCCGCCGTCCCGCAGGGCCGCCCAGGCCGCGAGGCTGTGCTCACGGATGGTGTGGTGCAGCGCCTGGCGGTCACCGCCGCGCCGGGCGAGCTCCATCATCACCCGCTCCGTCGCCGCGAAGGGGCCGTACTGGTCCAAGAGCGCCCCGGCGGCGCGGGGATCGACGCGCAGGCCCTTGAGGATGCGGGTCGCCCGGCCCAAGGACTCATCGAGGATCAAGAACGCCTCGGGCAAGACGCTGCGGCGGTTCGCCGAGTCGTCCAGCGTGCGCTCCAGGTAGCAGTGGGCGGCGTTGTCCCAGGCCACCCGGGGCAGGGCGGCGAGGTGGCGCGTCAACGAGTCGATGTTCTCGGCGTGGATGGGGTTCCGCTTGAAGGGCATGGCGCTTGAGCCCACCTGCTTCTTGCCGAAGGGCTCGGCCCACTCCCCAAAGGGCGGCGACTGCAAGAGGCGCAGGTCGGCGGCGAGCTTGTAGAGGCTCTGCCCCGCCGAGGCCAAGGCGTTGAGCACCCGCAGCTCTTGTTTGCGGGGGGCCACCTGGGTCGCCACGGTGAAGGCCGGGAGCCCCAGCCGCGACATCACCCGGCGCTCTAACTCCGCCGGATCCCCGCCGCCGAGCAGGGTCTTGTACGAGGCCGAGGTGCCCACGGCGCCCTTAAAGCCTTTGCCACGGATCTCGCCGCGCATCTGCCGGAGGTCGTGCAGGTCCTGCAGCAGGTCTTGGGCGTGCTGGGCGAGGCGGTAGCCCATCGTCGTGGGCTCGGCGGGCTGCAGGTGGGTGAAGGCCATCGACGGGGCGTCGGCCAGGGCCTCGATCTGCGCGGCGGCCACCGTCAGCAATCCTTCAAGGCGCGTCAGGATTTGATCGAGCGCGTCAGCGATCCGCATCGCGTCGGCGTTGTCCTCGATGTCCATCGACGTGGCGCCGAGGTGGATGATCCCGCCGCCGACCGCACACTGGCTGGCGTAGACGCTCAGCTCGGCCATCAGGTCGTGCTGCAGCTCGGCCTCGATGGCCGCCGCGCGCTCTAAGTCGACCTCATGCTGGTGGTCGCGGAGATCGGCGACCTGCTCCTCCCGCACGAGGCCGAGCTCCGTCTGGGCCTCGGCCAAGGCCACCCACACCCGGCGCCAGAGCAGGTGCTT
>JAKLKD010000244.1:0-9015 GCA_023150845.1 Myxococcota bacterium
GCTCGCCGCCCTGCACACCACCGTCGTCCCCGGCACCGCCGCGGCGAGCACCTGGGCCGAGCGGGTGCGCCGCCTCGCCGCCGACGAGTCTTTGCCCCCGGCGCTGCGGGCGCGCCTCGGCGGCCTCGTCTGCTTCGGCGACGGGTTCTGCCACGGCGATCTTCACCCCTCCAACTGGCTTCTGAGCGCGGCGGGCGCCCCGGAGGGCCTGCTGGACTGGTCTTCCAGCGGCATGATGGACCCGGAGTGGGACCTCGCCGGGCTCTGGGGCGCCGCCGGGGGGGACGTGACCCTCGCCACGCCGCTCATCGACGCCTACGAGGCCGCCGCCCGGCGCCCGGTCGATGTCACCCGGGTTTGGCTCTACCGCGTCACCCAGGCCTACCAGAGCCTCGCGGCGAAGACCCCTGAGGCCGCGGCGCCGCTCCTGGCCCAGGCCGAGGCCCTCCTCAACGCCGCGCTCAGCCTCCCGCCTGCGCATGGTGGGCTGCGGGTGGGCCGGACCGTGCCGAAGCCGCCCGAGGCCCAGCTTGCCGACGGCAGCAACCTGCGCTGGGCGCCGCCGGCCGGGCCCATCCCCCGGGTGCTCGACGCCTTGGGCGGCCCCTACGCCTTAGGCCGCGGCCCCGACGAGCCGCCCCTGACCTTCGCCCAGCACGCCTGCAACGACGTGCTGCGTTTCACCGTCAACGGTGAGCCCCTGGTGCTCAAGGTCTACAACAAGCCCGTGTCCCCGGCGCTCTTCGCCTTGGAGGAGCGGCTGTCCCAGCGTGTCGGGCCCCCGGCGCGGGTGCTCGGGCCCCGGCGGCTGCGCAGCGGCGGCGGGATTCTGCGTGTGGACGGGCGCCCGGCGGCGCTCTACGCGGACGTCGGCGACGCCCGGCTGAGCCAGCGCCCCGCCGACCTCACCCGGCTCGCCGAGGCCCTCGCGGCCCTGCACGCCGTGCCTGAAGACGTCGCCCGGGTGGACGGCCTGCCGCCGAACTACGACGTCTTTGAGCGGCAGCTCGTGCTCACGGCGATTCACGACACGCTTCGCCCCGATGAGCGGGAGCGCCTCGCCGCGCTGAGCGCCGAGATGAACGCCCGCGAGGACAGCCTCGACCCATCGACCCTGCCCCACGCCCTGCTCCACGGCGCGCTGCACCGCGACCACACCGGCCTCGACGGCGAGGGCCGGGTGGTACTCTTTGACCTGGAGAAGGCGCGCTGGGGCCCGAGGCTCCTCGACCTGAGCCGCTCGGCCTACCTCGCGGGCTACCGCACGAACGACGAGGCCCTGAGCCCCGAACGAATCGTACATTTTATACGGAGCTACCACCGGCGCCTGCCGCTCACCGAGGCCGAGCGGGCCTTGCTCGTGCCCCTGCTCCTGAGCGCCTGCCTGCACGACCTCAAGTCTCTGCACCAGGAGGGCTGGGCGGTCGGCCCTCTGGCGCGCCACGCGCGGCTCACCTTAGAGATGGCCCACAACCGCGAGGCCCTCGACGAGGTGATTCAGCGCGTCACGGGCCCCGAGGCGACGTAACGCGCGGGCTCAGAGGTCGCGGCTGCGGAAGAGGCGCTCCACAGCCTGCCGCGCCGAGGCGAGGCAGAGCAGGATCACCGTGTCCCCGGCGTGTACGGAGTCCGAGCCGCTCGGCACCGTGACCTTCTCGCCGGAGATGATCGTCGCCAGGAGCACGCCCCGGGGCATGTGCAGGCGGCTGATCGGCGTGCCGACGATGCGGCTGCCCGCGCTCGCCACCATCTCCAGCACCTCGCCTTGGCCCTGCTCCAAGAGCGTGAGGGACTGCACCTCGGTCTGCCGGACGTACCGCAGGATGTTCTCCGAGGCGACGAGGCGCGGGCTCAGCACCACGTCGATGCCGAGCTGCCGGTAGATGTCCATGTACTCCGGGCGCTGCACGAGGCAGATCGCCTGGCCGACCCCGGCGCGTTTGGCGAGCAGGCCCGCCATGAGATTCACCTCGTCGTCCGCCGTCACCGACGCGAAGAGGTCGTAGAGCCCGACCTGCTCCTCCTCCAAGAGCCGGAGGTCCGTGCCGTCGCCGCAGATGACCGTCACGCCGTCGAGCTCAGCGGCGAGCTGCTCCGCCCGAGCCCGCTCCTTCTCCAGGAGCATGATCTCGACGTCGCTGCCCGCGAGCTGCCGGGCCAAGGTGTGCCCGACGACCCCGCCGCCGACGATACACAGCCGCGTCGCGGCCTTCGCCCCGGTGAAGCTCTGGGCCACGGCCTCCATCTGGCCTGTGCGCCCGATGAGGTAGGCGCGGTCGCCGGGCAGGAGCACGTCGGCGCCGCCGGGCACAAAGAGCTCACCGTCGCGCACCACGGCCGCGACGAGGGTCTCCGCGGGGAGGCTCAGGTTGGCGAGGGTCTTGTGCAGCATCTTCGAGACCGCGGGCAGCTCGACCTGCACGAGCTCGACGCGGTTCCCGGCGACGCCGAGCACCTCCAAGGCCCCGCGGCTGCGGGCGATCTTGGCGATCTCTTGGGCCAACAGGACGCGGGGGTTCATCACCACGTCGATGCCCAACATGCCGTAGAGGATGCCCTGGCCGGGCTCGTTGTACTGGCCGCTCTGCACCCGGGCGATGGTGCGCCGGGCGCCGAGCTGCCGGGCGGCCAAGGCCGCGATGAGGTTAACCTCGTCCTGGTCGGTGACGGCGACGACAAGATCCGCCTTGGCGCAGCCCGCCTCCTTGAGCACCGCCGGGGAGGCCCCGAAGCCGCTTAAGGTCGCGACGTCTTGTTCGTCCTCCACCCGGGTGATCGCCTCGCCGCTCTGGTCGATCGCGACCACGTCATGCCCGTCTCGGGCGAGCACCGCGATGACGTGGCGGCCCACCTCCCCCATGCCTACGACGACGACATACATCAGGCCTCTCCTTGGGCGGCGCTCGTGGGGGTGATCGAGCGGAGATCCCCAGCGTCGATGAGCAGGCCGCGCAGGCTCCTCGCCGACCACAGCTCGTTGAGCAAGACCGCCACCAAGGCCGCCGTGTACAGCTCCGCCCCGTAGGGCGCCTGGGGGAAGGCCAAGGTGAAGTTCACGGCCATCGCGACGGCGAGGGGGCCCTGGCCGAGCATCGCCCGGCCCAGATCCCGGCGCACCCCGGCCCCGGAGAGCGCCCCGGCGATGCCCCCGGCGACCATCACGAGGCCCGCCCGGAGGAGCGCGAAGACCACCCCGAGCCCGACGCCAAGCCAGCTCGGCTCCGACCAGAGCGCCCCGGCGAAGAGCAGCAGCAGGATGTGCATCGGCTGCGCCGTGCGGTGCAGCACGTCTACGATCGCGTCGGACGAACGATCCGAGGCGTTGACCATGGTGAGGCCGAGCACGAGGTTCACCAGCAGCGGCGAGAGCGAGAGCCACCAGGCCGAGCCCGAGGCGAACATCACGATGCCGACGAACAAGAACCAGCGCGCCCCGTCACGCTCCTCGTCGCGGATGAGCAGGTGGAATAGCCCGCCCAAGAGCCCGCCGAGTCCCACGGAGAGCACAAACCACTCCGTCGCCGTGAGCGCCCGGATCGCCTGCCCGCTGTTGCCGTGGAACACGCAGAAGATCGCCCCGAAGCCCAAGATCGCGAGGAGCTCGTCGAGGCCGAGGGCGCGCTTGAGCACGTCCGTCGTCGGGCCGTCAGCCTTGTAGCGGCGCTGCAGCGCGCTCAGCGCGACGGGGGTGGTGGTCGCGGCGATGGCGCCTAAGGAGCAGCCGACGAGGAGCTGCTCCCGCAGCGTCAGCGCCGCGCCCGGCGGCCAGAGCGCCAAGGCGCCGAGCACGCCGCCGACGACGCCCAAAAACACCAAGACGCTCGTGATGATCGAGACGCCGATGGCCTCGTCGTTGCGCCCGAAGAGCCGGCCGAGGTTCAGCTCGGCGCCGACGAGGAGCCCCACCCAGCCCACGGCGAGCGCCAGGAGCGGCGAGAGGGTCTGCAGGCGCTCGACGCTGAGCACGGTCGAGACGCCCTGCACGCCCAGGCCCTCCAAGAGCGCCGCGGCGTTTGGCCCCAAGAGCGCGCCGAGGAGCAGAAACTCGACCCCGGTGCTGAAGAAGAAGCGGTTCTGGAGCCGCTCCAAGGCCGTGTGGGCCACCATGAAGCCCACGACGATCACGCCGAGCAGCGCGGCCAGCTCTCCATCCCCCATCAGCGCGCCCTCCGTGGCCGGGTGAGCGCGACGGGGCGGGGTACGCCGGTCATCGAAGGGAGGGGAGACGTCGTCATGGCCACACTCTAACCGCCTCGGCGCGGGCCGCGCCCGCGTGGTCCCGAGCCGAACCACCGGGGATGATACACTCCCCGACAGCACCTCTCGCCAACCGGAGCCACGTTGGCATCACCTGAGTTCCTCCCGCCCACCCTCGCCTTGGCGGCGGCGGCTGGCCTCGCCTTCTTGGCGGCGAGCCGACGGGTGCGCGCCCTTGAGGAGCGCTTCGGTCTGTCCGTCTTGTCCTCCTCGGGCCTGCCTTTTGTGCTGTTGGGCGCCTGGCTGGCCTCGGGGAGGGTCGGGATGCTCAACGGTGACGTGCTCGACGACCTCCGCCCGGCCTTCGAGTTTGGTGTCGGCTGGCTGGGCTTCGTCATCGGCGCACGACTGGATCTCAAGCGCATCGACAAGCTCCCGGCCACCTTGCCGAGCGTCGTCGGCGCCACGGCGCTCCTGCCGATGGCCGTGCTCGCCGCGGTCTGCACCCCGGCCCTGGTGTTGTTGGGGGCGTTGCCCGAGGTCGGGCTCTACCGAAACGTCGCGATCCTCGCGGCCTGCGGCGTGGCCTGCGTCGTGCCCCTCGCCGCGGCGACCGAGCCCGCCCAAGGCGGTCCGCCGATGCTCCCCGAGGTGACGAAGCTCAACGAGATCCTCGCCTTGGCCGTGCTCGGCGTGGTCACCGTGCTCTACCGACCCGACCAGCAGCTCACCAACTGGAGCCTGCCGCCGAGCGCCTGGGCCCTGATGCTCCTCGGCTTGGGCTCGCTCTTTGGGGTCTTGGGCTACGCGCTCATCCGGGCCGCCCACTCTGAGGCTGAAGAGTTCGCGCTCATCGTCGGCCTCGTCGCCTTGGCGGCGGGGGTGTCCGGCTACATGGCGCTCTCGGTGCCCGTCGTCTGCGCCTTCGCGGGCGCCACGCTCATCAACCTCCCGGTGCGTGACCCCGAGGGCCTGGTGAGCACCCTGGACTCGGTCTCCCGGCCGCTCTACCTCGTGTCGCTGGTGATCGTCGGGGCGACCTGGAGCGTCGGGCTCTGGCAAGGCTGGGTGCTCGCCCTGGTCTACGCCTTCGCCCGCCTGCTGGGCGCCATCATCGGCGGGCTCTGGGCCAAACACCTGGAGCCCGCGGGCTTGCCGTCCCGGGCCACCTTCATCGGCGCGCTCATCCCCCAGAGCCCCGTGGCCGTGGTGATCATCGTCGCCGCCTCGACGGCTTGGGTCGGTGAGCGCCCCGAGTCCGTGCGCTGGACCATCACCGCGGTCATCCTCGGCGCGGTCTTTGTCGATCTTTTGGCGCGGCCCCTCCACGCCGCGCTGCGCCGTCGTGAGGCCAGCCCATGACCCGGGCGCTCATCCTCGTCGCCGTGGTGCTCGCCGTGGCCTTGGGCTCGCGGTCGTTTCTGCCCGCCGACGCCGTGGTGACCGGCAGCGGCGCCACCTTGGCCATGGGGCTGATGCTCCTGATGGCCTTGCTCTCGGCCCAGCTCACCCACGTCTTGCGCCTGCCCCACGTCACGGCCTACATCCTCGCCGGGGCGCTCATGGGCCCCGATGGCCTCGCCCTGCTCACGAGCGCGATGCTGGCCGACCTCTCCCCGGTGAAGAGCGTCGCGGTGGGGCTCATCGCGCTGCTGGCGGGCTGTGAGCTCAACCTCCGCGCCTTGGCGCCGCGGCTGCGGCAGATCGGGCTCTTGTCCTTCGCCGGGCTCTTCGGGGGGTTCTTCGCGCTGTTTGGGCTCTTGTTCGCGCTCCTGCACCAGCTCCCCCTGGGCGAGGGGCTCTCGACGACGCACCGGCTGGTCATCGCGCTCATCGGGGCGAACGGCCTCTGCGCGTTCTCGCCGCCGGTCGTCATCGGCATCCTCACCGAGAGCCGGGCGAAGGGGCTCCTGACCGAGCTCTGGATCTCCATCGCGGTGCTCGCTGACATCGCCATCGTGCTCACCTTCTCGTTGACCTCGGCCCTGGCCCACCAGGTCCTCGGTGGCGGAGGCGACGGCCAGTCGGGCTTGTGGAGCGTGCTCTGGCACCTCTTCGGCTCTCTTGGCGCGGGGGCGCTCATCGGCCCGGTGCTGGCCTTCTACATCGTCCGGGTCGGTCGGCGGGTGGGGCTGTTCGTCTTCGCGAGCTTGTTCGTCATCGCCCAGCTCAGCGGCCCGCTCCACCTCGATCCCCTGCTCATGGGCCTCACCGCCGGGCTGTTCTTAGAGAACGTGAGCCCGGTGAGCGGCGAGCAGGTCATCCACGAGACCGAGGTGGCGAGCCTGCCCACCTTCGCCATCTTCTTCGCGCTCATCGGCGCGGAGATTCATTTCCACGAGTTCTTCGCCGTGGCGCCCTACGCCCTCGCCTTGGCCGTGACCCGGGCGACGGGGCTGTTCTTGGGGGTGCGCCTCTTGGGCGGGCCGTCGGGCGCCGACGCCCGCACACGGTCTTATGTGCCCTTCGGCATGTTGCCCCAGGCCGGCATCGCCATCGCCTTGGCCACGGCGGTGAAGACCACCTTCCCCACCTGGGGCCCCGCGGCCTCGACGCTCATGCTCGGCACCATCGTCGTGAACGAGCTCATCGGCCCGGTGATCTTCCGCATCGCCGTCGGCCGCAGCGGCGAGGCCAACCAGCGCCACGACCTGCCCTTGGCCGAGCACCCCGCCCACGCCGACCCCGACGCGAGCCCCGCCACCTGAGCGCCCGCGAGCGGCGCCGCGCTCAGCCCTGCTCAGGCACGACGGGCGCGTCCTCCCACCACAACACGCCCAGCCGGAACGGGGCGGCGGTGAAGGGCTCGGCGCTGACGAGATCATCGTCGATAAACGTCGAGAGTAAGGTCCACATCCCCTCCCCGGACGCCCGCCGGTAGACCTCCAACATGCGGTCCGTGGGGTCGACGAGCCAGAGGTGCTCCACGCCGTGCCGGGCGTACACGCTCATCTTGATCGTGCGGTCCAGACGGCGGTTTGAGGGGGAGAGCACCTCACAGACCCAGTCGGGGCGCGTCACGAAGTGGGCCTGGGTGGGCCGTGTGGGCAAGGTCTCCACACGCCAGCCCGCGAGGTCGGGCACGAGCACGTCCTCGCCGAGGTGCAGCTCGGGCTCAAAGAGGATGCGCCAGCCGCCGGGGCCGCCCCGCCCTCGCTCGAAGGGCGGGCCAAGCTCTACGCCGAGGTTGAACGACGCCGCCGCGTGCGACGGCCCCGGCCGCGGCGAGACGTGCAGCGCGCCATTCACGATCTCCCCGGTCTGGTGCTCGGGCACCGCGGCGAGGAGCTCAAGGAGGGTCGGTTCGTATTTGAGGGCGGTGCTCATACGCTCAACATAGCCCAAGCGCCCCGGCGCCGTCCTCTCAGCGCACCTGGCGCGGGTTGTAGGGGTTCAGGTCGGCGAAGCGGCGCACAAGCTCCTCACTCTCGGGGTCGAGCACCGGGGGCACGACCACCCGGAGCTGCACGGTGAGGTCCGTCGCCCGACCATCGGGGCCCTCGACACCTTTGCCCCGCAGGCGGAAGCGCGCGCCGCCCGAGGTGCAGCCCGGCAGGTTGAGCATCACCTTTCCTTGGGGCGTCTCGATGTCGATGCGCCCGCCGAGCAGGGCCTCCACGACGGAGATGGGCACGATGAGCGGCCCCTCCTCCACCACGACCGGCGGCGGCGGATCGGCCCGGCGCTCGTAGCCGCGCTCGGCGGGGCGCTGCTCGGTGTTGTGGCGCTCGTAGCTGCGCTCCTCCGCCTCGGCGGGGCGCTCCTGGGGGCGCTCCGCGGGCCGCGTTCCGGCGCGCAGGTTGATGCGTCCCCCGCTCTTGGGGGCCTCACGCGGGCGCGTCGCCCCGACCACCCGCACGTCGAGGACGAGGTCCCCGTAGGCCCCGCCGTTCGCCCCGGCGTGGCCCCAGCCGCGCTCCCGCAGGGTGTCGCCGTGGCGGGTGCCCGGCGGCACTCGCACGTCGTAGAGCTCGTCGTAGTTGAACAGGCTCTCGCCGTCGTCGCTGCGCCGGAGCCGGTTGTACTGCGCCGTGACCAGGCCGCCGCGCTCGGCGATGTCCATGGGCACGTCGAAGGTCATGGCGATGTCGCGGCCCGGGGTGCCCTCACCGGAGGACTCCCGGGCCCGGCTGCCCTGGTTCTGGCGCGCGCTGCCGCCGCCCATGCCGAAGTCGGCCACCCCGCCGCCCTCAGAGAAGAGGTCCTCCAGGTCGAGGTCGTTCTGCTTCTCCCGGGCGTTGCCGCCATGGGGGCTGTTGCCGCCCCGGCTGGGCTGGGCGTCGCCCCAAAAAAAGAAGCCGCCGGGCATCCGCGGCGCCTGCCGCTGGTTCGCGGCGGCCTGGCGGCGGCGGTCATACTTGGCGCGCGCCACCGGGTCGGACAGCACGTCGTAGGCCTGGCGCACCTGCTTAAATCGTTCGGCGACGTGGGGATCGTTCCCGGCCACGTCGGGGTGGCACTCGCGCGCCAGGGCGCGGAAGGCCTTCTTGATCTCGTCAGGGCTCGCGCTCTCGGCGACCCCCAAGGTGGCGTAGAGGTCGTCCTTCGGTTTGCTCATCGGGCGCGGCGTCCAAGGCTGAGGGGGGTCTTTGAGGAGGGCTCGTGCGTTGACGACGACGGTGGGCTGACTATACTCCTCTCCACTGACGGTTGAGCGTCAGGCCCCGGTGAGAGGAGTTCATGGCCAAGTACAACAACCCCGGCGGCCTCTCGTGCTCGTTCTGCCACAAGCCCCAGCGTGAGGTCGACAAGATCATCGCGGGGCCGAACGTGTACATCTGCTCGGAGTGTATCCGGCTCTGCCTGGACATCATCCGC
>JAKLKD010000244.1:9087-11928 GCA_023150845.1 Myxococcota bacterium
GCCTGGGGGCACTCCAAGCTGCCGCCTCCGAGCAAGATCAAGGCCTTCCTCGACCAGTACATCATCGGTCAGGATCAGGCCAAGCGGCAGATCGCCGTCGCGGTCTACAACCACTACAAGCGCCTGGAGGCCAACAAGAAGGGCTCCGGCGACGAGGTGGAGATTCAGAAGTCGAACGTCCTGCTCATCGGCCCCACGGGCACGGGCAAGACGCTCATCGCGCAGACCTTGGCGCGTTTCCTCGACGTGCCCTTCGTCATGGCCGACGCCACGAGCCTCACCGAGGCCGGCTACGTCGGTGAAGACGTCGAGAACATCGTCCTGAACCTGTACCAGGCCGCCAACCAGAACCTCGAGCGCACCTGCAAAGGCATCGTCTACGTCGATGAGATCGACAAGCTCGCCAAGAAGGGCGCGAGCGGCTCGGTCTCCCGCGACGTCAGCGGCGAGGGTGTGCAGCAGGCGCTCCTCAAGATCCTGGAGGGCACCAACGCCAACGTGCAGGTGCGCGGCAACAAGCGGCTGCCGAACCAGGAGTACATCCAGATCGACACCACAAACATCCTCTTCATCTGCGGCGGCTCCTTTGAGGGCTTGGAGCGGGTGATCGAGGAGCGCGTGGGCAACCGCAGCGTGGGCTTCATGGCGCGCCAGGTCGCGGCCACCACGCCCACCCCGCCCGGCATCGACCCCTCGGACAAACGTGTCCTGCTCTCTCAGGTGCACGTCGAGGACCTCGTGAAGTTCGGGCTCATCCCCGAGTTTATCGGCCGCCTGCCGGTCATCGCGAGCCTCAACCCGCTCACGACCGACGACCTGGTGCACATCCTCAAGGAGCCCCGGAACAGCCTGGTCAAGCAGTACCAGAAGCTCTTCCGCTTTGAGAAGGTGAAGCTCACCTTCACCGACGAGGCCCTGCGCGCCATGGCTGAAGACGCCGTGAAACGAAAGGCCGGGGCCCGCGGCCTACGCAGCATCATGGAGAAGGTGATGCTCGACCTCATGTACGAGGTGCCCTCCCAGGACACCGTCAAGGAGGTCGTCGTCACCGAAGAGATGGTGCGTGACCCCCGCGGCGTCGTCCCGCTGGTCGCGCGCCAGCTCCCCGCCTCCTGACCGCCCCACCCTGCGCCCCCCGCGAGGAGCACATGCCGATCGGACTGCTCATCGCGTCGCCGCAGATGCGTGACCCCAACTTCGCGGGCACGGTGGTGCTCATGTGCCACCACGACGACGAGGGCGCCTTGGGCGTGGTGATCAACCGCATCACCTCGATCCCCGTCGTGGACGTGCTGAACGACCTCGGCCTCCCCCACGAGGAGCGGCCGCCTGGGGAGCGCCTCTACTGGGGCGGGCCTGTCGAGCAGTCCACGGGCTTCCTCATCACGCGGAGCCTGCCCATCGCCGAGGACGAGGGCTGGACCTTCCCCAGCGGCCTCGTCGTGACCACGGCCCCCGACCGCCTCCGGGAGCGCCTGCCGTCGAGCGCGCCGTATCGGCTCTGCCTGGGCTGCGCGGGCTGGGGGCCGGGGCAGCTCGACGAAGAGATTCGCGCGGGCGGCTGGCTCGTCACCGATCTCGACGAGTCCTTGATCTTTGAGCGCCCGCCGGAGGCCATCTACGACCTCGCGATGGCCTCGTTGGGCCTCGTCGCCTCCCAGGTGTGGATGAACCCCATCGACGAGTGACCCGCGGGGCCCGGTCTCGTGGCAAACTCTGGTGGCGACGGGGTGTGAGGCCCCGACCCGACGAAAAAGGTGCGCATGCGGCAGATTCAGCTCAAGACAGCCCTCGGCTCCGGCGCGTTCGGCACGGTGTACAAGGCGGACCTGCTCGGCGGCCAAGGTGTGCGTCGCTCCGTGGCCGTGAAGGTGCTCTCCAAGAGCCACGAGGGCCGGGAGATGTTCTTGGCCCGCATCCGGGACGAGGCGCGGCTCCTTGGGCTCCTGGAGGACGACTACATCCTCAAGGTGCTGGAGCTCCTCCGGGTGGACGGCCGGGACGCCGTGATGATGGAGCTCGTCGAGGGCGTGGACCTCGCGACGATGGTCGAGCTGCGCCTCATCCCGCCGCCCCGGGCCCTGGCGAGCCTCGGCGCCATGCTCGCCGGGGCGCTCTACAAAGCCCACACCGCCACCCACCCCACCACCGGCCAGGCCCTCAACGTCATCCACCGCGACGTGAAGCCCGCGAACGTCATGGTGACCGCACGGGGCGGGGTGAAGCTCCTCGACTTCGGCATCGCCAAGGCGGCCTTTGAGTCCCGGGAGTCGTCCACGGGGCGTATGGTCCTCGGCACCCTGCAGTACATCGCCCCCGAGTACCTCATCACCGGCAAGCTCTCGACGGCGGTGGACATCTACAGCCTCGCGCTCACGCTCTTGGAGTGTGTGACCGGCGGGCGCTTTGGCAACCCCAAGCTCAACCAGACCGACTTCGAGAAGCGCCGGGAGCTGATGCTCACGGAGCTGCCCGTGGCCTACGCCGCGCTCCAGGAGCCCCTGCGTCAGATGATGGACTGGAGCCCCGAGCGCCGCCCCACCGGGCAGCAGGTCGAGCAGATGATGATGGAGATCGCCGACGCCACCCGCGGCACGGGGCTCCAGAGCTGGTGCTCCCAGACCGTGCCCCAGGCCCTGAACCGCCGCCCGCCCACCGCCGACGGCGAGGGCCTCAGCGGCCGCACCCTCATCATCGAGGCCGAGGAGGATCTCGGCGTGAGCCGCGGCGGCGACGTGACGACGCCGGTCCTGGAGCCGACGACGGGCGTGCGCGCCACGCCGCTCATCAAGGACGCCGCCGCCGCCCCGGAGGAGGGCGCCCGCGCCGCCTGGTCCCCGC
>JAKLKD010000245.1 GCA_023150845.1 Myxococcota bacterium
GCCTCGGCCCGGGCGCTGCGCCCCGCCCAGACCCCGACGCCCGCCGCGGCGAGCCCCGAGACGGCCGCGGCCAGGAGCCAAGGCGCGGCGTCCGCCCAGGTGAATGGCGCGGCGGTCGCCGCCGTCGGAGCGGCGAGGGTAGGTGCGCTCAGGGAGACCCCGGCGGGGGGCGCGGAGGGGGCCTGCGCCGCGCTGAACAGCATCCCCAGCGGCAAGGTGAGGCCCAAGAACGCCGCCAAGGCCACCCGCGCGAGCGCGCCCCGGGTAGGCAGGCCCGAGAGCGCGCGCTCGACCTGCTCCCGGTCGGAGTCGTCGACGGCCGGGGGCGCCTCGGCCCGGGCGATGAGCGCCTGGTCTTCTTTGAGCTGGTCCGCGAGCCGCGCCCGCCAGTGCCGGAGGCCCTGCTCGACCTCGGGGAGCCGCCGGAGCCCGGTGTCGGGGCCCAAGGCGCTGTCGAGGAGCGCGCGCAGAGCCCCGCGCACCTCTTGACCGGCGGCGGCCTCGGCCTGGCGCGCGGCGCCTAAGGCGTCGTCTAAGGAGGCGTGGGCGCCCCGGGTGGGCGGCGCGGGGCGCTGGGGCGCGAGCAGGGCGGCGTAGGTCGCCGAGAGGCTCTCCGCGTCATCCAAGGGCGAGACGGTGATGTCCGCGGGGAGCTGGTGGTCGGCGCCGGACAAAGACGCCGCGGCCTTGCGCACACGCTGCGCGGCGTGGCCCTCGGTGAGCGGGGTCAGCCAGCCCTCGCCGCGTAAGGACTCCAGGGGCGACTCCGACGCGGCCAGCTCCCCCGGCGGCCGGTCCAGGCGCGCGCAGAGCAGGCTCAGGCCCTCCCAGGCCGCGCGCCAGGCCGCGTAGCGCAGGGTGCGCGCCTCGGGGAGATCGAGGGACGCCAAGGCCAAGAAGCCCACGGGGCCCTCGCCGGGCGCGGGGTGGGCGAGGCGCTGGCGGAGGTCGTCTTCAGCCTGGAGGTCGGGGTCCGTGGCGGCCTGCACGAAGCCCGCGCAGGTGTTCACGACCTCCTCAGGGGTGAGCACCCCGGCGCGGGTGTGTGGGCTCACGAGCCACACCCGGGCGAGGAGCGGGTAGCTCCCGGGCCGCTGGCGCTGGCGCAGGAGGAGGCCGAGCCGCTCGATGGCCTCGACCCCGGCGGCGCCGGAGAGCGGCGGGGCCAAGGCGAGGACGTGTAAGGTCGCCGTGCGCTGGGCCTCGGGCGCGTCCTTGCGGAAGATCACCCCGAAGCGCTCGGTGATGACCTTTGTGCAGGCCGCCACGGCGGCGGCGAGCGCGCTCGGCGGGCCGTGGAGCAGGTCGCCGAACATGAACAGGTTCAGCCGGGGCTCGCGGCGGTCTTCAGCGGCGCGACCCGCGCGCAGGAGCGTCTCTAAGGCCGGGACGAGCTGATCCGGGAGCTCTTGGGCGGACTGCGGGCTCAGGGTGGCGAGCTCGCTCACGCCCCGGGCCGCGCCCTGATGAAAGCGCTCCAGCACCTCACGCCCGAAGGGGTCGAGCCCCAGGAGCACCGCCGCCGCCCCTTGGGCCATGCCGCTCAGCCCTCGACGCTTTGGAGGAGCGCCTCGACGGCGGCGCGCTCCTCCTTGAGGAACGCGAGCTCGGCGTCACGGCCCTCGGCCACGGCGTCGGCGTAGAGCTCCTTGAGGCGCCGCCCGTGGGCGCGCACCTCATCGGCGAGCTTGGCCTTCGACGCCCGATCCGCGCCTTGGCGACGCCAGGCGTCGTTGGCCTCGGCCTCCAGATCCGCGCGCAGCTCGCCGTCCAGCGCCCGGAAGCCCTGGAAGGCCGCGGCGCGGTCCCGGCCGAGGGGCCGCTGGCGACCGGCGAAGCTCCAGGCCCAGCCGCCGTCCTCCCCGCGCACGACCTGGCCGAACATGGCGCAGAGGGTGAAGCCCCGCACCTCGTCAGCGCGGCTCGACTGGGCCTTCGCGGCGGCGCGCTCGGCGTCCCGGCGCTCCTCAGCCCGGCGCATCTCGACGGGGTCGAGGTTCGGCAGGCCCGGGGCCTTCTCCCAGCTCGCCTCGATGTGCAGGGGGTACTCCCGGCGCGGATCCCCGTAGACGGCCTCGTAGGCGGGCTGCAGCTCGCTGCGCACGTTCTTGTAGAAGTAGAGCGGCACGCCGAGCAGGGCCCGGTAGAGCACCAAGGAGTCGCGCTCCTCCCAGCCGGGGACAAAGTTCAGCCCGGCGACCGCGCCCTTGAGGAGCTGGCCGAGGCTGTCCGCCTCGTCGCTCGCGTACTTGGGGGCGAGCCCGGCGTAGAAGATGTCCGCGGGCACCACGGTGGGGTCGTCGCCCCGGCTGCGGTCGATGTGCGCGAGCAGCACACACTCCGCGGCGAGGCGCTTGAAGCGGTCCTCGACGCCGGTCTGCACCCGGGCCTTGGGGATCGCCCGCAAGGCGTCGTCGAGCTTCGAGGTGCGGCGGAGCTCATCCCAGTCCGCCCCGCTCTCCAGAAGCGCGACGTATCGCTGCTCAAGCTCCAGGCCCGTGCGCAGGTCGAGGCCCATGTCCTCTAAGGCCTGGCCAAAGACGCCCTCGGCGACGCCGTGCAGGCGCTCCTTGACGACGTTGACGATCTCCGCGGCGTCCCGGCTGCGCACCCGGCCGTCGGGATCCCGAGCGGGCTGGAAGGCCTCGGTCACTACGGCGAAGATCTTCGCGGGGTCGTAGAAGCTGCCCCGGTCGAGCTGGTGGTCGTAGAGCAGGTTCCACAGGCGCTCGCGGCGGCGGTCGTCCCGGAGCACCTCGGCGTCGAGGTAGTACTGGGCGATGTCGCTGTCGGGCCAGGCGGCGGGATCCCGGCGGAAACGTTCGGCCTCGGCGGTCAAGAGGCGGCTCTGCTCGTCCGCGATCTCCGCGACCTTGCGGTACGAGGTCAACATCGCCCCGGCGACCTGGCGAAGCTCGGCCTCAAAGGTCTTCCAGAAGCCCCGGCGCAGGTCGTCGCGCAGCTCCTCACCCCAGGAGCGCACCTGGTCGAGCGCCTTACGTTTCGCGGCGTTGAAGGCCTTGTTCTCCGAGTCGAAGACCTTCGAGAGCATCCCGGGGCTCGCCGCCCGGGCGAGCTCTTGGTCCAGGCGCGTCTGGGTCTGGCGCAGCTCAGGGGCGTCGAGATCCAGGGGTGGGCCGGCCTCGGCGCCGAGGTACTCGCCGTCGGCGGGATCCTCGGTGGGCGTGATGAAGGGCTCAGCGAGGAGCTTGATGAGGAAGAGGCGCTGGGCGATGGGGTTCACCTCCAGCTCCCGGAAGAAGCCGCCGAGGAGCCGCCCCGAGCGCAGGTCGCCCAAGGTGGCCTCCAGGTGCTGACCGCGCACCTTACCCCGCGACTCCGCGTACTCACGGCGCAGGGTGGCGACGGCGTTCGACACCGAGGGGTTGCCCGCGCTGATCGAGGTCGGCGCTGGGTCGCCCAAGGTGATGAGCTCGTCGAGGCGCCCGAAGATCTCGCCGAGCTTCGCCGCGAAGCCCGCGCGCAGGCCGACGCCGCCTTTGCCGGTCTGGTTGTGCACGGCGGTGAAGACGCCCTTCTCTTCAGCGGCCTCTTCAGCCTGGGCGCGCCAGGCGACGTAGCCGACAAACTTCTCATCGACGCGGCGGTTTCGCTCCTCGGGGTCGAGGCGCTGGAAGGCCGGATCCCCCCAAGGTACGCGGAAGTCGGGGTGCTCCCCGCCGAAGCAGAGGTACTCGCCGAAGGCCCGGGCGACGTAACGCCGTGCGCTGTAGCGCAGGATGTCGCGGCGGGGGAGCTGCAAGAGCGCCGTGCCGAAGCTGCCGTAATGGGTAGAGAAGTGCCCGAGCGCCAAGGTGCGCTGGTGCTTCTCGTAGTTGTCGTACTCCCCGGCCTGGGCGCCCATGAGCGGCGAGAAGATCTGGAGGTACGAGGCGTCCGCGATGGCGTGCTCGTACTTCTCGATGGAGAGCGCGTCGGGGCGATCGACGATGTAGGTGATGGCGAAGGGGCGGGTCTTGATGAAGCGTTTGGACTCGTCCAAGGCGCCGGGATCGTAGTGGAACTCCAAGGAGTCCGAGCCGCCGCGGTAGGCGAGCTGGCGGTTGAGGTGCTCAAGCTCCTTCAAGGCGGCGTAGCCGTTGGCGGCGATGTCCTTGTGGAGGTGTTTCCGCACCTTGTCCAAGAAGGTCGTCGGCATGGAGAGCACGGCGCTCACCTGGGCGCGGCCCCAGCCCGCCTCATCGACCATCTCCTTGAGCAGATAGCCAAACGGCAAGAAGCCGCCGGAGCCCGTGCCGCCCGCGACCGAGGCGTAGAGCATCACCCGCACGCAGCGGTCCTCGTTGTCGCGCCAGGGGTCGTCCCGGCGGGTCATCTCCGAGAGGATGTCGCGGATCTTCGCCCGGATCCGCGCCCGGTCCTGCTCCAGGTTGAAGTAGAGCTTGAGGCGGCTCTCGATGCGGATCTGCCCGGCGCCGGGGGTCTCGCCGCTGCGGGGGGTGTAGTCCTCGGGGAACCACTGGGTGACGAGCTTGTCCTCCCGCAGCTCCTGGCGGCCCCGCTTGCGGTCGACGTAGGACCGGGCGTCGAAGTTGGAGATCAAGAAGCGGCAGTCCGGCGACACGTCCCGCAGGGTGTCGAGGTCGCCCTTGTTGGTGTCGATGGCCAAGAAGTGCGTCAGGGCCTTGATCCGGTCCCAGTGGGGGTGGCGACGCAGCCGACCCGCGAGCTGGTTGATGATCTTGCCGCCGTTGCCGCCGAGCCCCACGAACAGGGTGGGCTTGAACAGCTCGCTTCTGAGGAGTCCCATCGTCCGCTCTCCCGCTACCCAAACTTGATGAACAGGCCGCCGGCCCTGTATATCACGCCGGCCATGTGGCCCTGGCTGAGCGCCTCGGCGCTGAGCGCCTCAAACCGAGAGGTGCGCCGGTCCTTGACCTCCAAGGCGCCGCTGGGGCGGAACACCGTGGACCCGCCGGGCCCGGCCTCCAGCACCAGCACGGCCTTTCGAGGGTTTCGGATCATGTTGCCCTCGCCGTCGATGCACAGGCGGGCGTTCCGGTAGAACCCGCGTTTCCCGCCGGGCTGCTCCTCGATGACCAGCGGCGGGACACGGCGGAGATCCGACTCTTTGGAGGCCACCCGCACGATGAGCGCGGGGTCGAAGCGGTGCGGGCGCAAGAGCCCGACGAGCACGAAGGCGACGGTGAGCAGGCCCAGGCCGACGGCGAGCTCCACCCACCAGCAGCGTAAGAAGCCCGCGGCCTCCACCTGAAAGCCGAGCGGCACGGAGACCGCGCCGGGCTCGTAGTGGGCGTGGGCGCCGACGAGGCGGGCGGAGGTGCCCTGGCCTGAGGCGTCCCCGCAGCAGCTCGACGAGGTCACGCAGACCTCGTACCGCAGGGGCTGGCCCCGCTGGCCGTCCTTGAGCGTGGCCTCGCTCCCGGGCACCGGGGCACACTGCACGGTGACGCCCGCCGGGGCGCCGAGGCCCTCACAGCGGATAGGCACCCGGTCGGCGTTCAGGGAGCCCGTGAGGTCGAGCACGCCGCAGCGCCGCTGCTCGCCGCGGGTGGCCTGCCAGGCGCCGAGATCGAGGGGGCTCGGGCTCGGCCGCAGCACGAGGTCCAAGAAGCCGTCCACCAAGGTGCCGCGCTGGGCGCGCTTCTCTAACCACTGGTTCGAGAACACCACCTGGGCGACGGTCGGCTGGCCGAGGCCCGGCTGGGACGGGGTCCAGGAGCCGACAAACTCGCCGCCGCCGCCGCCGCTGTGGGTGAGGGGGACCTCGACGCCCTCCACCTTGAGCTGGGCCGCGAAGCCATCCGAGGTGAAGAACTCCGCGTCGTCGAAGGTGCGGCCCTGAAAGAGCAGCCGGGCGCGCACGGGCACCGAGGCGCCGACCTCGGTCTTGGGCGGGAGGTCCAAGGAGGCGACGAGGTCGTAGCGCAGGATGACGCCAACCTGGGCCTCGTCGTCGCCGGACGCCAAGGAGAGGGTGTAAGACGCGGCGCGGCTCGGGTCGTGGGCGGCGCGGAACACCGCGTAGTGGCGGCGGGGGTCGTCGCAGACCTTCGGCGCGTTGCCCAAGGCCACGCTCTGCGGGCAGCCGTTATCGCCCGTCGCTTTGGGGCGCACCGCGCCTTGGGGGCCGGTGAGGCTCGCGGTGAAGGCCGGGCCGGGCTTGGAGGAGGCGACGACGACCATCACCTCGGTCACCCAGCGGCCCACCTCGATGGTCTTGGAGTCGCCGCCGTCTAAGGTGAAGCTCAGCGGCTTGGAGCCCAAGGCGCGGGCGTAGCCGCGGGTGAAGGCGGGGACGACGTCGGCGGGGTCGGAGAGCAGGGTGAGGTCATCGGGGTGCCGCACCATCGGGGTCAAGAAGGCCTTGGCGGTGTCGCGGATCTCGTCGCTGCCATAGAGGCCGATCACCACGGAGTCGAGCTCCGGGTTGGCGTCGAGGCCGGCCAAGGCGCGGGCGTCGGCGGGGCTCGTGACGTCCTCGGGGATGCCGTCGGTGAAGAACATCAAGAGGCGGGTGTCTTGGCTCGACCGGGCCAAGGTCGCCGAGGCCTCGCGGAGCGAGGGGCTAAAGTAAGTACCGCTTACATAAGGCAGCGCGCGGATCTCGGCGGCGCTGCGCACGACCTGGGGCGGCGCGCCGGGGCCCGACCCGAAGCCGAGCACGGTGAGCTTGTCGTTGGTGCCCCGGGTGAGGCCCTCGACGACCAAGGCGCCGAGCACGGCGGCGCGCTCGGGGTCGTTCGGCGGGAAGGTCTCGCCGTCCCGGGTGCCCGTCGTGGTCACGACCATCGAGCAGGAGTTGTCGAGGACGAGCGCGATCTCGCCGCCGGGATCAGCCCAGGCCGCCCAGAAGGTCACCCACAAGAGCCAGATCGGGTTCAAGAGGCCTCCACCTTCAGGACGATGGGGCCCACCCGGTAGAGGGCGTTGCCCGGGCTGTAGCCCTCCTTCGGGACACTGATGGGCTCAAACCGTTTTGTTCTGTGATCTTGAACCTCTATGACGCTACCGTTGAGAGGAAACATTAACACTCCGCCCCCCTTCTCCGCGCGCAGCTCGACCAGGGCCTGGCGCAGCCGACCGTCGATGGTGCCGTCGGCGTGGACCCCCACCCGGGCGTCCCGGTAGAAGCCCGCGCCGCTGCCCGGCTGCTCTCGGAGGACCAAGGCGTGCACCCGGCGCAGGTTCTTCACCTCGTCGGCCACGCGGGCCGCGGCGCCCTCGGAGAAGCGCGCCGGGCGGATGAAGCCGTAGAGCAGCAGCAGCAGGCCGGTGACCCCAGCGCTGGGCGCTACCCACCAGAGGTTGCAGGACAGCCAGGAGCGCCCCGTCACGTCCCAGGTCAGCCGCACCGTGGTGGCCTGGCTCCCGAACTCCGGGGTGAGCGGCGTCACCCGCAGGGCGGTGCCGCTCGGTGAGGCGTCGGCGTCGCAGCGGGGCACGTCGAGGCAGACCGTGAGGTTCGGCTGGTCGGGGTCGAGGCTCACGATGTCTTGGTGGGGGGTGAGGCTCGCGGTGTCGACGAAGCCCAAGGCGCCCAAAAACATCAGCCGCGGCGACGAGGCGCAGCCCGCGCCGTTCACCCACTCCACGCGGAAGCCGTGCTCCTCAGCGGCCTGGGACGCGGAGAAGTCCAAGGTCTGGCAGACCTCCTCGATGGGGCTGCCCGCGGGGATGGTCCCGAAGTCGAGGCGGTCGGGCAGGCGGAGCTGCAGCGGCGGGCGCACGGTGACGGTGTGGGCCGCCGAGCGCAGGAGCTCGACCCCGGCGCCGTCGAGGAGCACCACCTGCCAGTCGGCATTGCCGGGCTTATCATACTGGCGGGTGAGTCGGGCGGCGCCTTTGGCCGCCGAGGCGACGCCGACGACGGCGCTGTTGTCCGTGATGCGTAGGCTCACCTTGGGATCGGCGAGCAGGCGGTCGGCCCGCTGCCGCGCCGCGGTGCCCTCGGGCGGGAGGCGCAGGCTGAGGTCACCGACACAAGGCAGGCCGACGTAGCAGCGCTCCGGCAGCTCGCTGAGGTCAAAGGCGAGGCCGGAGTCGCTCGCCGAGACGACGACCTCGGGCGCCGGGCAGATGGCGCGCTCCCCGACCCGGCCCGACACGCTGAGCCGGATGTCCCGGGGGTCCGCCGAGGCCGGTGGCGTGTAGCGGGCCTCCAGGCTCCCGTTCGCTGCCACCTTGGTCGCCGGGAGGCCGTCGGGGCGCACGTCGAACTCCAAGGACGCGCCGGGCACCGAGATGGGCTGGTTGGTCTTCGGGTGGAGCAGGGTGGCCCGCAAGAGCGTCGGCTGGCCGGAGAGCAGGGGCTCCCCGGCGGTCGGCGAGATGACCTGGGCGCGGGCCTCACAGAGCTCGATCTCGATGGGGGTCGCCGAGGACGCGCTCTGGACGACCTTCTCGTGGGCGGCGAGGCTCGGGAGCTTCGGGCGAAACTCCACCTTGAGGCCGTCAATGGCCTGGAGCTTCACCTGGGCGGTCACCGTGCCGTCGCGCTGGGGCGTGCCCGCGATGGTGAAGGTGCGCCCATCGGCCCCGGTGAAGACGAAGTCGCCGCCGGGGGTCGGACGGGGGTTGCCCGCGTCGTCGCGTAAGGAGCCGACGAGCGTGATCTGGTCACCGACGGCGTAGGGCCCGGGGCTCACCGAGTCGAGGGCGGCCCGGTAGGTGACGGGCTTCGGCGGAGACGGGGTGGCGGCGGCGCCGTCGATGAGGTGCTGATGGACGTACTGACCGTCCTTGAGCGAGCCGAGGTTACGGCAGGTGAAGGGGTCGGAGTGCCGCCAGCCGGGGTTGTTCTGTAAAAAGTCCCACTCACAGGAGCTGTCTTGCTCGTCGTAACACTCCATACACTCGCGGCCGTTCGTGACGAACATGTGCGCGTGCCAGAGCTTGTGCATCGAGCGCACCGAGCGGGTGTTGCAGGCGGCGCTGTGCCGAGGAGGGACGCCGTCGTAGCCGCCAACGCAGTAGGTCTTGTCCCGGGCCGAGACGGGGCT
>JAKLKD010000246.1 GCA_023150845.1 Myxococcota bacterium
CTCCGCGCCCCCTTCCGCGACTGGCTGGAGGCCATCGGCGCGGCCTCAACCCCCAAACGCCACAGAGGAGCCCCATGAACAAGCCCCGATACAAACGCCCCGCCGCCATCGACCTCGGTGAACTCCACCTCTCCATCGTGCGCGGCCCCAACGCCGAGGGCCGCTGGTACTGGCGCGCCCGCGACGCCGACCGCGCGACCGTGTGGACCGGCTGGGCCACCCGCGACGAGGCCGCCCGAGAAGGTGCAGCGGTCCTGGCGAGGCCCAAGCCAAAACCGGGCCAGCGTGGTGTGAAGACCTTCGGAGAGCTGATCACGGCATGGCTCACCGTGCAGCAAGCCCGACTCGACATCACACCCGCGACGCACGCCAGCCACCGGCTCCGCGCTGGACGGCTGCTGCGCCACTTCAAGGAGACGCCCATCACCGCCGCTCGGCGAGACACCTTAGAGTCGCTTGTGAGCGCGAGGCTCGCCGAGGGCGCCGCGATGCGAACCATACGCAGCGACCTCGTGTGCCTGCGCCATGCCTGGCGTGTGGGCATGGAGCGTGGGCTCGTGCCGCTCGTCGCGCTGCCGACCCTGCACCTACGAATCAATCCGAAGGTGCATGTACACAACCATCACACACCCACTCCAGACGATGTCGCCCGGATCGTCCCGCTGCTTCCCCCAGAGTTCGCCTTCGCGGTGCAGTTCTTGGCCGCGACCGGCGCCCGCATCGGCGAGTTGCTCGCCTTCAAGCGGGATCAGATCGACCGACACAAAGGTGTGATCCGACTGAACGGAAAGACGGGCCCCCGCGACTTCCCCCTCACCGATGGCCTCATCACGCTGCTCGGCGCGCGAATGGACCAGAGCATAGCGCCGCTCATCAACTTGGGCGTGGAGGCCGCCCGGCAGCGCCTTCGTGAGCGCATCCTCCACGCCTGCGCACAGGCCGATGTTACGCCCTTCACCCCACACGGTCTCCGTCGTATGGCCGTTGACCGCATGGCCCGCGCAGGGGTTGAGCCCGCTGTGGCTGCGAGCATCACCGGACATGACCCCGTGGTGATGCTCAAACACTATCGAATGGTCACCGACGACGACCTACGCATCGCCATCCTGAGCGCCGACCTCGGCTACACCCTTCGACTCGCACAGTCCATGTCCACACAGTCTATGGAGGTGACCCCATGAGCAAGACAGCCGCCAAGGCGCCCGCTCCTGCCAGTGAGCCCGCCGCCAAGCCCAGCCCACGCCCCAAGCCCTTCAACACGCAGGGCCTCGCCTACAGCGTCGTGCGCGGCCCCAATGAGGCCGGTGCGTGGTACTGGCGCGCCCGTGGCCCCGACGGCGCGGTCGCCTGGACGGGGTGGGCCACACGAGAGGAGCTGATTCGCACCTACCGCGTGTTTGAGCCTGTCCCGGCGCCGAGCCTCCAGACCATTCAGGATCTCCTCACCCTATGGCTGGCCGCTCGCGCGAACGACCCTCAGCTTCGAGCCAGCACAATGGAGACCTACACCAAACATGCTCGCCGTATTGTTGACGCGATGGCGGACGATCCGGCCTCCAGTGTCGGGAGCGAGACGATGGACCGTCTCCACACGGCGCTGGTCAAGCGCGGGCTGTCCCCCACAGGCATCCAACACCACAAGCGCGTGCTCGCCACCGCGACGAGATGGGCCATCGCTGAGGGGCTCCTCACGCCGCGCGTGCTAACTGTGCCCCATGTTCGCGTCATTATCCCCGCCACCCGCAACCACACTCCCTCCGAAGCCGAGGCCGCCGCGGTGATCGTCGCCATGACCGGCGAGGACCGCTTCGCCGTGTCCATCCTCGCCGCGACCGGCGCTCGTGTGTCCGAGGTGACCGAGCTTCGACGGAGCGCCATCGACCTGCGGGGCGGCTGGCTGCACCTCGACGGCAAGACGGGGCCGCGCAAGTTCCCGCTCGTCGGTGAGCTTCGCGCGCTGCTGGCCCCCTACGCCGATGGAAGCGACGCCCGCTTGTTCACCCGCAAAGGCCGGGCGGCGCCCGCGCGGATTCACCACCAGCTCGTCGTGACCTGCACCCGCCTGGGCCAAACCGTCTTCACCTCACACGGCCTCCGTCGCATGGTCGTCAACCGCATCCTGCGCTCAGGCATGGACATCAAGACCGCCGCCGAGCTGATGGGCCACTCGCCCTGCGTCATGCTCAGCCATTACCGCCGTGTCACCCAAGAAGACCGCAACGCGGGCGTCGCCAAGGCCGGGTTGGGAGAGGCGCTTGGTGTGCCCGCGCTCGCCTCGGGGTCAGGGCACAGCTTCGGGCACAATTCGTGAAAGTGCAGGATGAACCTTGCTGCTTGAAATTCCCGTAGCGCGTGATGCGCGAGAGGGGGCCGGAGTACAAGAAAATCGCCCAAAACAGCCCCCACAGCCCCATCCAGGCCACCTCCCGGCGCCCCTTGGCGCCCCATTCCGCCTCACCGGGGCACAGGCGGCACAGCCAACCACAACGCTCGACCGCCTCTCCAGGCCCCGCTCCTCGCCTGAGAGCGCCCACCGCCCGCCAACACCGTCGCCTAACCTCTGGGCGGCGCCCACCCCACGGCGGCACCCCACCTCGACGGCGCGCACCGCTCGGGCCTCGTGGCGTGCGCGGCCCAGCCTCCGCGAGAGGACCGCCGCCCGCCGCCTCAGCTCCCGCGACGCCCAGTGACCCTCCCGCCAGCGCCGCGGCCCACGGCTCCCGAGCGCCTTCGTGGCCGGCGCCCGAGGCGTCGTGCGTCACTCGCAGGAGACGTTCGGAGCTCCACCGAAGCCACCCACCCCGTCGCCGCATACCTTCACGCACACGATAGGAAGCGCCCACGACGACAGGATGGAGCCCGCCCTCTCACGCTCCCCGGTCAGCGTAGAGCGCGTGTCGCCTCCGCCGCGGTCATGCAGACCGGGGCCTCGCCGAGCTCAGGGCCATCGCGAGGCCCCCCGGGCGACAAAGCCGCCGCCATCGACGGCCGCGCAGCGGCAGCGTTCCTGAGCGGCTGGCTCGGGGGCCCGCTTAGCGAGGAGGCCCAGGGGCGGCGAAGCCTCGACAGGCGCGCGGTCATGCAGCCCAAGAACGCCCTCCCAAACGGCGGGCTCGTATGGCCGGGGGCGACAACGATGCCCAATAAGAGCGTTCTCTGCGAGCTGGACTGGACCTCCCTGAACGTTGCTCCCTTGGCGCCGCGAAACCCGCTGCTCAACGAGGTCCAAAGCCAGGCCGAGCGCACCCTCGCGGACGACCCCATTGGGTCGCTCGTCACCATGCGCTGGTTCGCCGAGGCGCTCACCCACGCCACCGCGGCCAGCTTCGGGAGCCCTGCCTCCATCGAGAAGGCTTTTTTCGATGTGATCCGGGGCCTTGACCCCCAGGTGCCTGAACGGATCGTGAGCCTGCTGCATGATGTGCGACCGCCCGACGATCGCGCGACCCACGCCCACGCGGATGACCACCCACAAGCGCTCACCGCCCTCCAGGTGGGCCCCAAGCTCGCGAACTGGTTCCACACGACCGTCCGCGCGAGGGGCCTCAAGGCCGCGCCGCTCGTGATCCCGCCCAACCCGGCGGGCGCCACCGCCGCGCCACGAGCGGAGCAGGAGGCGCACCTCTCTCGAAGGCACCGCCGCGGAGCTGGAGCACCTGAAAGCCGAAGCCAAGGCCCGCGCCTACAAAGCCTTTGAGGACGCTCCTGTCGCCCTTGAGGTCGCGTCAGAGGCTGAAGAGGCCCGTCGCCGCGACCGGGCGTGCATCGAAGCGGAGCGGGGCCATCCCCTCCCGGCCGCGGTCGAGGACCTCGCGGCGGTCACCGCCGAGACGATTGACCTCGACGAGGTGACCACCCGCGAGCGCTCCGACGAGCAGCTCCGCCGCGCGGGGTGGCAGGCCGACTCCCAAGCGCCACGCTGGTCAAGGGGGACACGCCCCCAGCAGGGCCGCGCCATGGCCATCGCGGTGGTGCTCACGGCATCCGGCCCCTGTCGACGATGCGCTCTTTGTCGGCCTCGACGCCGTGGCCGTTGTCGAGGCCAAGCGCGGCTCCGTGGACGTGCCGGGGGTGCTGGAGCACCAGGCGATGCGCTACTCCCGCGACCTCCACCCGAACATCGTCGGGCGCCATGGCCCCTGGGGTGAGCACCGGGCGCCCTTCGCCTTCGCGACGCACGGACGCCCCACCCTGGAGCAGGTCAAGACCAAGCGCGGCGTGTGGTTCCGCGACCTCCGCGTCGACACGAACCTCGCCCGACCCCTGATTGGCGGGTGAACGCCCGACGGGCTCGGGGCCGCGCTCGGGGGGCTGCTGCACGACGATGGCGGGGTCGGCCAGGGCCGGGTCTTCGTGGTCGCTGGCGCGCTCGGTGTCCCACTGCTCCACCATGCCGAAACCGCGAAACTCGCGCTCCTCGCCGTCAAAGAAGCCGTGGTGGTAGGCGTACTCACCCACGAAGCGCCAGCCGGTGATGCTGTCGAAAGACTCCATCTTGGACAGACAGTGGACCGGGAACGGCAGGCGTGTGGCCCAGGGGCGACCGGCGGCGCGGTCGTTGAGGTAGAAGGTGGTGCTCGGCGTGTAGGTGAGACGCACCTCGCGCCCTAAGCCGTTGTTGCTGGTGGTGAGCAGCCAGGGCTTGCCGGTGGAGAGCAGGCGGAGCTGCTGGAGGGCGACGGCGCCGGGGCGCAGCACGGGGCCCATCCAGACGAGGCAGGCGGTGCCGTCGCCGTAGAGGTCGGCGACCTGGAGCTCCTCGGGGCGCAGGCTCACGGGGACACCCCGCACGGTCACGGCCTCGGCGAAGCCGTTGCCCGACTGGTTCATCCACACCCGGCAGGCGTCGGGGCCATCTGTGTGGCGGTTGGGCGCGTGGTAGACAGTTTATTAAAGTAACTCACGATTACCGACTTAATGACGTTTTTTCATGAAGATACCTCACCATTTTCGTACACATTGAGGCAAAATCAAAAATCAAGATGCTATAGGCGACAAGGAAACCTAAGGTGGTTAGCGGCCTTCCGATGGTGGCAAATAGAATACAACTTCTAAGCTCTATGAGGAGCATCAGATCACTCACCGACGCAACGTCCGCGGTCCGTTCGACCGATCTGTGGATATATAGATTGTGCATATCTGGGTCACTAAACATGGCAACATAAGCTACTTGAATCAGGAACAGGCACGAGTTAACTGCCGTCAACCAATAACCCGCCCGCGCACAATTGGCGGCCCCTCCTAAAAAAGGCCTGTGATTTGTATTTGCAACCATCCCTCTCGCCATCCAAACACCTACCATCAACATCACAACAGCGTAAAGCATTGTAAACTCCATGTACGCCAAAAAATAGCGAATCATCCCGTAATGCAGGGCATGGTTCCGGTGAAAGTCTTCTGCCAAATCGTGGACTAGCTCGAAGCGTATGAACTGCGTCATGGCAAGCAGTACACAACCTGTGAGCGCAGCAGTAGTTTGGGCAACAGATCGCTTACATGCCACTCCCATCACCAAGTTGCCCACTCCCACCAGAAACGGGATAGGATTTGCTCCATTTAGCATAGAGTACATTTCTTGAAGATACAGATGATTCATGGTTGAAACTCCATTGCACCATGTCGGGCGTCCTCGGGCCTCATGATCTGGGGGTTATCTTCTTCTGTGAGAAGATACGGATCCTCAAACATCAGGTCTGATCTGGAAGGTCGGTGGGAGATGTCTCCTGCTTGCTCCCTAAAGGCCAGCAGAACATGAAGAATCTCATGTGCTAACTCAAAAATATTGGCTGCCTTATCCGTTAGTACCACCATGTTATGCCGCGCCATCGCGTTGGCACCTAGATCCAGTGTTGAATTGTAGTGTGATGTGCTTCTTCCCGTCAAAACAATCGGCACAGAGTGTGGGCCAGAGATTCTTTGTGCGACTTCCACGTCAGACTCATCCAAAAAATTGGAGGGATTGTGAAACTGAAACACACCAGGATCCTCCCATGTGTCGCCTGGAGGGGAAATTAGCTGCGGAGCCCCCTGCTGGTCTATGTCCCACACGATGTTGATACCGACGGCCCCAAATACTCGCTGGGCAATTTCAAGTTGCCTCATGACCGTGTTGATGTTTCCGTTCCACGATGGGTGGACAATCAACGTGATGCGCAAGTCGATGGAGGTACGATTGTCTGGCGTGGGAGCGTCGAGCGACGCCGATGATGTCGGCAGAACTATGTCCTCGTTTGGAGTGAGAGCGCCAGGTTCCTGTTGTTCACAGCCTGGTCCGAACACAGGAAAAAACATGCTGCTGCTTAGGCCTGATAGGTCATCCATCACCGTTGTTCGTCCACCCACATACCCCCACCGATTCCCCCCATCCCCGAGCCCAATCGGATCCGGCCTGTCCCACCGCCCCAGCCAAGGCGCGTAGTACCTCGCCGAGTGGTATTGCAGCCCCGTCTCCTCGTCCCGCTCCTTGCCGGACAGCAGCGACCCAGGACTAAGCTCTGTTATCGCGCGATGTGCCGAGACTTGTGCCCGTGCTTCTTCTGGGTGCCCGCGACCACCAGAGGTTCACCGAGCCCCGCCTGGGCTACGCCCGCCGCGCGGTCTTCGCTGGAGACGCGACGGTAGTGCGAGAGCATGACGCTCGGGGAGTGCCCCATCAGCTCTGCGGCAGCGGTGATCTCCACCCTCGCGCGTAGGAGGCGGTTCACGACCATGCGGCGGAGGCCGTGCGGCGTGCCCCGGCACGGCGGCAGGCGTGGGCAAGCTGCTCCAGCACAGCGCTCTTGGGCCGACGCACGGACCAGCGGAAGAGCGGCGCATCTGGTGTGGTAGGCGCTGGACGCTCGTCTGTGCTGCGTACTCGGTCGCCCAAGAGCGCCAGAAGCTCGGCGAGGAGCGGGAAGCGCCTGGGGCCGGTCTTGCCGCTGAGGCGCAGCCAGCCGCCAGGGAGGTCCACGTCGCTACGCTTGAGGTCCACCACCTCGCCTACGCGGGCGCCGGTGATGGCCAGCAAGGTCGCGGCGAGGCCGGTCTCACCACGCATCTCACGCAGCGCCGCGAGCGCCTCGGCCTCGGTCGGCGTGTAGTCTGAGTACACCCGCTCAGTGGTGCGCAAGCGCACCACCGGGAGGGGTCTGTAGGGCAGGCGCTCCTCGGCCGCCGCCCACCGCGCCGCCGCGCGGAGAAGGCGTTGAAGGGCGTTGACGCCGAGCTGGGAGTGGCCTGCCGCGAGCTCGCGGTCGCGCAGGCGCTCCATGAGCGCTGGGCCAAGGTTGCAGAGCGGCTCGTCGCCAACCGCGGCGATCACACGCTTGGCGCGGGCGCCGTAGCATTCGAGGGTTCGTGGCTTGAGCTGGGGGTCACACGCTCGCGCATCCATCCACTGTGTGACAAGGTCGGCCACCGTGCGGAAAGACGGCGCCTCAGGAGCCTCTCCCGGCGCGCTCTGGAGCAAGGCGGCGCGGCTCGACCACCCGGTCCAGACGGTTCGGCCGTCGGCGTCTCGTGCGCGCCAGTACCAGTCGCCGTTTGTGTTGGGGCCGCGCACCACTCCATAGGAGAGCCCGCGCAGACGGATGGGACTAGGGCGTTTGGTTGTGGTCATGTGTTCTCCCGAGCAGGGCTTAGGACGCGGGCGAACCATCCAAGGTCCGCTTGTTGGGCAGCGAGGCACAGGTCTTCGTCGGACACGGCACGGTAATGCTTCAGCATCACGTTCGGGTTGTGGCCGGTGATGCTGGCGGCCACGGAGGGCTCGACTCCAGCGCGGGCCATACGGTCTACCGCCATGCGGCGAAGACCGTGTGGGGTAAACTCCGGGACGCCCGCTCGGTTACAAGCCCGGAGAAGCTGAACACGGACGAGAGAGCGGGGCTCCTTCACATCGAAGTAGAGCACGGGCGCGTCTGTGCCGTCGAGGCGGTCACCAATCAGGGACAGCAGGCCCTCGGTCACGGGGAAGTCGCGCGGGCCGGTCTTGCCGTCGAGGCGCAGGGTGCCACGCGCTCGGTCGAGGTCGTCGCGACGGAGGCCGATCACCTCCCCTACACGCGCGCCGGTGGCGACCAAAAGCTGAACGGTCAATGCCAGTTCGCTTGGGAGCTCCGCGAGCGCGCGCGTGACCTCGTCTGGAGTGGGCGTGCGGTGGTTCGCGACGTAGACCTTGGGGTCGATGCGGAGCGTGAGCGTCGGCAAAGGCCGGTTGGGGATCAGCTCACGCTCAACGCCGATGCGCCACGCATGGCGCAATGAGATGAGCTCGCCGCGAATGGTCCTTAGCGCCGCCCCCTCCTCCATACGCTTCGTGAGATACCCCTGAAGCGCCGCTCGGTTCATCCCGGATACAGGAACGTGACCGAGATGGCGCCTGAGCTGCAACAACCGACTGAGATAGCCGCGTTTGGTCGAGGAGCGCAGCGCCGTGTCGCCCTCAATGACGCTCCACCAGGCGCTGAGCACCTCGCCCATAGTCGAGGCCGCGCCCGTCTGGAAGGTAGCGGTCGACTGAGGCCTCGGCTTGGCGAGCACCGCCGCGCCCTCTCGCGCGGCCTCGTCTCGGGTGGCCCAGCCGGTCCACACGGTCGCGCGGTCGGCGTCGCGGGCGCGCCAGTACCAGCGGCCCTCGGCGTTGGGGCCGCGCACGATGGAGAGGTGGAGATCGCCAAGGTCGATGGCGGCGGGGCGCTTGTAGCGGGGCTTGTTCATGGGGCTCCTCTGTGGCGTTTGGGGGTTGAGGCGGCGCCGATGGCCTCCAGCCAGTCGCGGAAGGGGGCGCGAAGGCTGCCGCCGATGGGGCGGGCCGTCGGTGGGCTTTGGGAGGCGGACAGTCGGCGGACGCCCATGGCGCGGGCGAACTCTTAGGCGGTGACCAGCGTGTCGGGGGCGGCGAACAGGGCCGCGCGGAGCTGGAGCCGGGCGATGGGCTCGTAGGGGTCGGCGGTAGAGGGGTCCGTCTTCGGATGGGTGGGCA
>JAKLKD010000247.1 GCA_023150845.1 Myxococcota bacterium
CTCCGCGACCCGGCCCCTGGGGTGCGGAAGGCGGCGGCGATGGGCCTCGGGCGGGACCCGCGCCCCCAGCACGCCCCGGCGCTGCTCGACGCCCTGCGCCGGGAGCGTATGGTGACGCCGCGCCTCGCCTTGGCCGCCGCCTGGGCGCGCTGCGGCGGGGCCCCGGAGGAGGCGCTCACCTTGGCCCTCGTCCCGGCCCAGCTCAGCCTGCGCACGGCCCGGGGTGGCCGGGAGCCCGAGTCCGCCGCCGGGTTTGGCCCCGACAGCCTCTCCCGAGAGCTGCTGCGCCTCTTGGACCCCGACTGGATCGGTCGACCGCCGCCTTGGGGCGCGCCGCCCCCCGTCGCCGCCCTGCGCGCCCGGCTCCTCGACGAGCTCGGCCGGGACGCCCAGAGCGGCGAGGGGCGGCAGGCCCTGGAGGACCTCGGCGCCTTGGGGCACAACGACGACCTCCCCCTGCTCCACGACGCCCAGCACAGCGCCGGCCGCCGGGGCAGCAACAGCGTCATCATCGCCATGGGCCTCCACGGCGACCCTCGCCTCGCTCCCCTGCTCATCCAGCAGCTTGAGCGCGTGGACGTCGACCCCGGCCGCGGCTTCGCCTGGCGCCGCCTCTCCGCCGTGGCCCTCGGCCGCCTCGGCCTGCCCACCCTGGGCCCGACCCTGCTCAAGGCGCTGGAGGTCGAGGCCCTCGACTTTGAGGGGCGCCCCGGCGCGGGCCTCGGCGTGCAGTTCCCCGTGCGGGTCCACCTCCTCTGGGCCCTCGGCGAGCTCGGAGACCTCGGCGCCGCCCCCACCCTCATCGGCTACCTCGGGAACCTCCACGGCTCGGCCTTGGGCGGATTCCACCTCCCCGCCATGGGCGCCCTCTGGAAGCTCGGCCCCGCCGTCGCCCCGGCCTTGGAGCGCCTCGCCGCAGGCGCCGTCGAGGAGCCCGGCGTCAACGCCGTCGGCGTGCTGGAGGCCCTGGGCGCCTGGGACTCCCTCACCCGCGTCGCCCAGCGTGACGGCCTCGTCGGACAGGCCGCCCGGGAGGCCCTCAGCGAGCGCCGGGCGCCCCTCGTGGAGTAGACCGTTAGTCTAGACCAATGGTCTACCTTACTGGACGAGATCTCAGGGGATCTCCACCAGAGGATAGACGCTCATCTCGGTCCAGCTCAGATGCCGCGCGAGCAACATCGGGGCGCCATCCACCTCAAAGGCCATCGCCGTCGCCACGGCGGGCGCGCGCTCCCCACAGCCCGAGGCCAAGACCGATGCGTCCCCTTGGGGCCCGACGCCGACCAAGCTGAGGACGCCCCCATCGACGCTCTGGGCGTGGAGCACGAGCTGACCGCTGCGGGCCGTCACCCGATCCGTGACCTCGGCCCAGCCCTCAAGGGGAGGCAAGGTGAGCCGCACCGCGCCGTCGAGGCCCACGACGGTCGTGCTGCCGTCCTCGGCGACGACCCGCAGATCGGCCCCGACGACGCCCTTCACCACGCCGCGCACGCCCAAGAGCGACGACGCGGCGCCGAGCTCCTCGTTCGTCTGGAGGTCCACGAGCACGCTGTCCTCCGAGCCAACCCAGACGCCGCGCGGCTCCACCACCCCGGTCGTGGCGTGGGAGGCCGTGTGCTCCGAGGCGCCCAAGAGGGTGAGCGCGCCGTCCTCCCCGAGCTCCCAGGCGCTCATGGCCTGATCTTCAGGGTCCGTGCTGCCGAAGGGGATGAAGGTGCGCACGAGCACTCGCCGCTCGCCGGTCGTCGTGACGCCTTCCCACCAGACCGTGTCCTCACCGACGGCCTCCAGGGTGAGCTCGTGGAGCAGCGCCCCGTCGTGGGGGCGATAGGTCAGGGCCACCCAGCGCCCGTCGCTCACGCCCACCAAGAGGAGCCCATGATCCGTCGGCACGATCGTGCCGCCGAAGTCTTTGAGGCCCTCAGGGCGCGAGAGCGCCGCGGCCTCCCCCAGCGCGAGGGGCAGCAGGGTGGACACGCTGTGAGGGTCATCCACGGCGTCAAACACCGTCTCTAAGATGACCCGCTTCTGGTTGAAGCCGAGCGTCGGCTCGCAAGACTCGTCGAGGTCGGCGCCGTGGTCCGCGAAGGGGCCCATGGCGCAGTACTTGGCGAAGTTCTCCTGAATCGTCTCTCGCCGCCCCAAGAGCAGGCCGGGGATCGGCGCCTCAAAGAGCTCCGCGTGCGCCTCGCTGACCCCGCCCAAGGCCTCGTCCGCCGCATGGCAGAGCCCGTGCATCGTGGCGCCGTAGACCTGATCCTCAGGGATGGAGGGGGAGAGCAGGATCTCATCCCGGCCATCGTTGAGCCAGGCGGGGTGCTCCCACTCGGTCTGGGCGATCCCGATCCGAACGGTGTCCACACACACGCCGTCGAGTGTGGTCCAGCTCCTAAAGTTGGAGATCGCGCGCTCCGCGCGGTCACGAGCCAAGGGGGCGTCACCGTCCTCGCCGATCCGCACCTCAAGCTCATCGAAGGTGGGGCAGCGGGTGTCGCAGCCAAGAACTAGGGTCAACAAAACAAACATGGCACCTCCTCACCAAAGTTTACGCCGAGCTGAACGAACGACACAGCGAGCGCCGCCGGGGGCGAGACAACGGGAGAGACCACAACAACATTCACCGAGGCGCCTCACGCCGCCCCCCTCAACCGAACGAGCGCCGGGCGCCCCTCGTGGAGTAGACCGTTAGTCTAGACCAACAGTCTAGACTAACGGTCTATTCTCCAGTTATAAACATCATTATTGACGATTTTTACCCTCCTCGTTAGGTCGAGCCAAGACCAACTTCAGGGGAGGTAAAATGTCAAAGCAGCACGTCGTGAGCGCCCAGGCCCCGGAGGTCTGCCTCGACGCGGACGACTCGATGAAGAAGGAGCTCGGCGGCGGGACCTTCACCGTCCAGCCCGGCAACACCCTCTGGGGGATCTCCCAGGCCACCTACGGCAACGGCGCGTGGTGGGAGGAGATCCAGCGGGCCAACGCCGCCCGAGGCCGAGACGCCGACGAGCTCCTCATCGGCGAGCGCCTCACCCTGCCGGTGATCGACGTCGACGCGCCCCCCGCCAAACACGCCGCGGGCGGCCAGACCCCCGCCACCGGCGGTGAGCGCCGGGTCACCGACTTCGGCACCTTTGACGTGTACCCCGACACCCTCAGCGACTCCTTGCCCCAGCGCGTCGACGGCGTGCAGGTGGTGACCGAGTCCACCTTCGCCGAGCGTGAGCGCGCCGCGAAGGACATGGAGTTCAACCCCGAGATCGAGTGGATGGACGAAGACCCCGTCGATGGCTGCGTCGTGATCACCATCGCCGGGGAGCAGGTCGCCGTTCACAACAAGGCCGAGGCCCAGCACGCCCAGTGGATCCTCCACGACCTGCGCGTCACCTACGGCGTGACCGTCGACTCCGAGGTCGGCCTCAAGGCCCTGCGTAAAGACTACGAAGACGCCTTCATGGAGGAGCTCCTCAAGGTTCAGAAGACCGAGTGGGAGTACAAGGAGCTCGTCGCCTTAGAGCGCGCCTTTGTCCACTTCGCGCCCTTGTTGGGGGCGAACCGCGAGCTGAGCGCGCAGGCGGGGGAAGACCAAGGCGTCACGACGCTGAGTAAGCTGGGGTTGTCGATCAGTGAGCCTACGAGTGAGGGACGCGCGTCCAACACCACCCTCGGGGAGTTCTTCGGCGCCGCCGACAACGTCACCTTCTTCGAGTCGGGGGAGGAGTACTCACGGCAGCTTGGCGACAACATGCGCCAGCTTGAAGGCACCGCCGTGCATGAGCTCGCCCATGCGCTCTTGGAGAACGAAGTGCCAGCCTTTGTGGAGGCGATGCCGTATTGGAATAGAGACTCAGAGAGCTCAACCGCGCCGGACGCCGAGGCCCCACCAACCCGGTATGGGCGTACGAACGCCCACGAAGACCTCTCGGAGTCGGTGATGCTCTTCTTCATGGACCCCAACACCCTACGCACCCGCTGCCCCGAACGATTCGCATGGATCGACGCCCTAGTGATGAGCTGGTCCGACCGTGAGTGTGCCCAATGATCAGCCTCTGGCTCCTCCTCGCCTGCGCGAGCCCCGATGAGACCTACACGACCGCCCCCGGCGTTCACGCCGAGCTTCCCACTCGGGAGCTCCTCGCTGAGTGGATGGCATGGCGAGACATCAGCCGCGCGGAGCTCGAGCGACGCCTGACCGTCCGTGAGTCCTCCATCGTACGAGATGTTCGTTTCGCGCAGTGGAGTGGCCTCGACCGCGTTGAGGTGACCAGCTACTGCCCCGCAAGATTTTACCTAGATGGCGAGCGAGTCGCCCTCATCTACATCACCGACCACGAGCCCTTGGCCACGCTGAAGCCCGATGAGCTCGCTGCGCTATTCCCCCCTGAGGCGGCGCTGCAGTCCAGGGCGTTTGGGACCAAGACCCAGCTCGTCAACGCCAGCGCCGGCGTCGCCTGGACAACGTACTCTGAGCGTGTAGTGAGCCTCGAGCTCTTCCACCCCACCACCGTCGAGCAGTACAAGGCCCTGTTCTATGTGGAGCCAGAGCCGATCCCGGACGACCTCGGTCCCCACGCTCGGTGAAGGGCCACCGCTCACCCACCCTCAACCCGCTCCAGGCGAAGCGTCCTCGTGCTTCGAACCCGCTGCCCCGAACGATTCGCCTGGATCGACGCCCTCGTGATGCGCTGGTCCGACCGTGAGTGCGCCCAATGATCAGCCTCCTCCTCCTGTTGCTGTTCGCCTGCGCGAGCCCGGATGAGACCTACACCACCGCGCCGGGCCTCTACGCCGACGTGCCCGCGCGGGAGCTCCTCGCCGAGTGGATGGCCTGGCGAGACATCAGCCGCTCGGAGCTTGAGCGCCGTATGACCGTGCAGGCGTCCAACGTCCGTCCAGCCGTTGGAAATTTGGGTGAGCAGGGAGTCCAGCTCATCGACGTGCCGAGCTACTGCCCGGCGCTGTTCTTCGTCGATGGTGATCAGATCGTCAGAATTCACATCGCCAGCCATGACTCATTGGCGAAATTTAAGGCCAGCGAGCTCGAAGCGTGGTTCCCACCGGAGGCCAACCTACGCTCCCGCGCGGGGAAGACCTCCCGAAGCTACGTCAACGCCAGCGCTGGCATCGCGTGGGACACCAAACGAGAGACCGAGAAGATCGTCGCCCTGGAGATCTTCCAGCCAACGACCGTCGAGACGTACAAGGCCCGCTTCTACGAGGACCCCGGGGTCTTCGTTCGCTGAGCCCCCCTACCTCTGCATCCTTCCCAGCGTCTCCCGGGCCTTCGCGCCGTCGGGGTGCTCCTCGTCCTTCGCGGCCTGCTGCAGGGCCTTGAGGGCCTCGTCTTTGCGGCCGGTCACGCGCAGGAGCACGCCGAGGTTGTAGAGCGCCGCGGTGTCGCCGGGCTTCATGCGCAGGGCCTCGCGGTAGCGGGCCTCGGCGTCCTCGACCTCACCGTTCATGAACAGCTCCACACCTTGGCGCACCACGCCGTCGGCCTCGTGCACGAGCACGACCTCGACGAAAGACTTCACGCCGAGGTTCATCACGACGGCGCGCAGGGGGCCCGCCCACCAGAACGAGGCGACCTCCCCGGCCAAGAAGAGGCCCATGGGGATGTCTGGCGCCAGGGGCTTGCCCTTGTAGAGCACCCGCACCTTGGTGTAGCGGCCCTGGTCGACCAAGGCCCGCACCCGCTCGCCGAGCTCACGCACGGTCTCGTCGATCTTCTCGGGGTCGATGTCGAGGCGGAAACGCTCAAAGAGCTCCCGGGCCTGGCGCTCGTAGTCGCTCTTGGGCGGCGGGGCGGAGCCGCCAGCGTCCGACCCCTCCTCGACGGGAGGCGGCGCGACCTCCTCGGCCTCCTCGACGATGACAGGGCGGGTGGGCGCGCTCGGCTCGCTCATACTGACCTCCGTGGCGCCAAAGGTTCGCACGGCCACGCCGTGGTCAAGCGGGGGCTGCGCCGGGGCATCCGGTGGGTTACGAAGAAGGGTCTGCTCGCGGCCCGCGCCGCGCTGGAGCCTCCCTCGATGTCTACCCAAGACTACGCCCGCCTCGTCCTGCCGATCAACATCGAAGACGAGATGCGCACCTCGTACCTCGACTACTCGATGTCGGTGATCATCGGGCGCGCGCTCCCCGACGTCCGCGATGGCCTCAAGCCCGTGCACCGCCGCATCCTCTACGCGATGCACAGCGAGGGCATGCTCGCCAGCCGCAAGTACACGAAGTGCGCCGGCGTCATCGGCGAGGTGCTCAAGAAGTACCACCCCCACGGCGACTCTGCCGTCTACGACGCCCTCGTGCGCCTCGCCCAGCCCTGGAACATGCGCTACCCGCTCGTGGACGGCCAGGGCAACTTCGGCTCCCCCGACGGCGACTCCGCGGCGGCCTACCGCTACACCGAGTGCCGGATGCGGCGGCTCACCGAGGAGCTCCTGCGCGACATCGAGAAGGAGACCGTCACCTTCTCCCCCAACTTCGACGGCACCACGCAGGAGCCCGACGTCCTGCCCACCCGCTTCCCGAACCTCTTGGTGAACGGGTCCGAGGGCATCGCCGTCGGCATGGCGACGAAGATCCCGCCGCACAACCTCGCTGAGGTCATCAACGCCACCGTCGCCCTCATCGACGACCCGTCGTTGGAGAGCGAGCAGCTCATGGATCACATCCTGGGCCCCGACTTCCCCACGGGCGGCATCATCCACGGCCGCGAAGGCATCCGCGACGCGTACCTCACCGGCCGCGGCCGCGTCATCGTGCGCGCCCGCACCCACATCGAGGAGCTCGGCAACGACCGCCAGTCCATCGTCGTGGACGAGCTGCCCTTCCAGGTCGGCGCCAACCGCGTCATGGAGCAGGTCGCCGAGCTGGTCAAAGAGAAGCGTATCGAGGGCATCTCGGCCATTCGCGACGAGACGGACCGCACCGGCCGCCGCGTCGTCATCGAGCTCAAGCGCGACGCCTTCACCGACATCGTGCTCAACCAGCTCTACAAACACACCGACCTGCAGAGCACCTTCGGCGTCATCCTGCTCGCCATCGTCAACAACCAGCCCCGGGTGCTGACCCTGCGCGAGATGTTGACCCAGTACATCTCCCACCGCCGCGACGTCACCACCCGCCGCTGCCGGTTTGAGCTGCGGAAGGCCCGGGAGCGCGCGCACCTCGTCGAGGGCTTCATCAAGGCCCTGGACCTCATCGACGAGATCATCACCCTCATCCGGGCGTCGCAGACGACTGAAGAGGCCCGGGACCAGCTCATCGCGCGGTTTGACTTCTCTGAAGTGCAGGCCCGGGCGATCCTCGACATGCAGCTCCGCCGCCTCACCGGCCTGGAGCGCACGAAGCTTGAGGAGGAGTACGCCGAGCTCCTGGGCGTCATCGAGCGCCTGGAGGCCATCTTGGCGTCGGAGTCTTTGCTCATGCAGGTGATCCGCGACGAGCTCATCGAGGTGCGCGACACCTTCGGCGACGCCCGCCGCACCGAGATCATCAACGCCCGCAGCGACCTGAACATCCTCGACCTCGTCCCCGAGGAGGAGCAGGTCGTCACCCTCTCGGTGAACGGCTGGATCAAGCGCAGCTCGTCCTCGCTCTACAACGCCCAGACCCGCGGCGGCTTCGGCAAGAAGGGCATGCGCACCCGGGAGGAGGACAGCGTCTCCGAGCTGTTCATCGCCAACACCCACGCCGACCTCTTGGTGTTCACCACCCACGGCCTCGTCTTTAAGCTGCCGGTCTACACTATCCCTGAGGCCGGGCGCGACGGGCGCGGCAAGCCCATCGTGAACCTCGTCCAGCTTGAGGCCCAAGACAGCATCGCCGCCGTGCTGCCCATCCGCGACCTCTTGGACGAGGAGGGCGACCTGCTCTTCTGCTCGCGGAAGGGCCTCGTCAAGCGCACAAAGCTCAGCGAGTTCCGCAACCTGCGCTCCGGCGGCCTGCGGGCCTACGACTGCGCTGAAGGTGACGAGCTGCTCAAGGTCGTGCGCTCCCAGCCCGACGACCACGTCCTCCTGCTCACCGCCGGGGGCATGGCCATCCGGTTTGAGGGTGAGGAGGTGCGGCACATGGGCCGCGTCGCCCGCGGCGTGAAGGGCATCGAGCTCGACGAGGGCGACGAGGTCGTCACGCTCCTCGTGCTCGCCCCGGACGCGCCGGAGATGCTGCTCACCGTCACCGAGAAGGGCAACGGCAAACGTACGCCCCTCGCCGAGTACCTCCGTGAGCGCGACGGCGAGAAGATCGCCCAGAGCCGCGGCGGCAAGGGCCTCATCGACATCCTCACCGACGAGCGCAACGGCAAGGTCGTGGGCGCGGTCATCGTCGGCGAGCAAGACCTGCTCATGGTGATCACGAACACCGGCCGCGTCATCAAGACCCGGGTGAGTGAGGTGCGCGTCGTCGGTCGCAACACGAAGGGCGTGAGCATCATGCGTGTGAGCGACGACGAGCGAATCGCGTCTGTCGCTCGCCTCGCCGAGGAGGAGCCCGAGGCCGAGCCCCAGGACAGCTTGGGTGAGCCTGGCGACGCCCCCGTCGAGGGCGCCGAGCAGGCGGACCCCGCCGCCGACGAGCCGCCCAGCGACCCCGACGCCGAGATCTGATGCCCCAGCGCCGCCGCGCTGGTGTACACTCCCTCGTGACCCGGCACACGAGGTCGAGATGAAGCTCTTCTCCCTGCTCCTGGGCCCGCGGGCCCTCGCGCGGGCCCTCGGCGTCGCCTTGGGCCTCCCCGCGGTCACCGCGGCCCTCACGCTGGGGCCCTGGTCGCCTTGGGCGCTCGACCAGGCCGACGGCCTCGCCGCCCGGGGACAGACCCGCGCGGCCCTGAGCGCCTATGAGCGGGTGGCCACCTTCAGCCCTTGGGAGGAGGACCAGGCCGAGGCGCTCCTGCGCGGCGCGCTCCTCTCCGCCGCTGAAGGGGACAACGCCCACCGCGGCGTGCGCCTGCTCAACC
>JAKLKD010000248.1 GCA_023150845.1 Myxococcota bacterium
GGGCTTGCCGAAGCCACCGCCGAGCTCCGCGCTCTCGTACTGCGAGAAGTAGCTGCCCGGCAAGAGGAGCGCGCCCGTGCCCTTGAGGTAGAAGCTCTCGACGGGCTGGTAGCGCAGGTTCACGTCGAGCTCGACGCCGTAGTTGGGGCGGGACTCCTCGACGCTCGACGGCCGCGCCATGCGGGCGGCGAACACCGAGAGATCGCCGCTCACCTCGTCGGTGAGCAGGTAGCCGACCTTGGGGTTGAGGTACATCGCGTTGGAGATGCCCTCTCCCGTGCGCACCGCGCCCAGCTCACGACCGCCGTTGGAGTCGTTGAGCACCGCGGGCTCCAGGATCGGCATGGGCTCCTCAAAGAGCATGATCGTGGGGTTGTGGTCGCGGTCGAAGGCGAAGGTGTGAAGCTCGCTGTCGTTCGGGTCCTGGTCGCCGCTGGCGTAGCCGATCTCCAGGCCGCCGTAGAGGCGATCCCGCTCGGCCGTCGCGGAGATCATCGCCCCGAAGGCGCTCACCCGCACGTCGTTCGCGCCGGTGTCGAGGTCGCCGGTGCCCAGCACCCCGACAAACTCGGCCTCAATCGTCGCGTAGCCGAGCTCCGCGAAGCCCCAGAGGTCGCCGGTGTAGCCGAGGTAGGTGTCGCCGAGGTCCTGGAAACGGACGCGGTTGTAGATGCCGAGGCCGACGGTCTCCCGGCGGTAAGCGATGGCGACGTCCGCGATGTGCATGTCGTCAGAGACGCTCTTGAAGCCCTCGCTGACCGTCTCTAAGCCGCCGAGCAGGTAGACCGGGCCGACCTTGCTCTGAAGCTGCACGCGGTCCCCGGTGTCGCCGAACTCGTCCTCGGGGTCGAGGCCGTCGTTCAGCATGATCTGGGCGCCCCAGTCGAGCGGCATCCGGCCCACGGAGAGCTTGCCGATGGGGGTGTAGACCTCACCCCAGGCCCGGGTGAGGCTCACGTTGCGCAGGTAAGAGCCGCCATCCGCCTCGTCGTCGTAGGGCGCGACGCCGTCGGTGAAGGCCAGAGGCACGGCGGAGTCGGTCCAGGTGTCCGTGTAGGTGTTCGGCGTGTCGCCCCACGACCCCAAGGGCAGCATGTCGAGCTGGGCGTGAACGGAGACCTTGGAGTGCGCCCAGAAGGTCGGCTGGAGGCGCAGGCGGTGGTCCGTCCAGGCCGAGGCGCCCTCGGCGTTGGCGTTGTCCTCTTCATCCGCCAAAGAGAGCGAGTTGAAGACGAGGCCACGACCGCGGTAATGGCCTTCCCAGTCCACCTCACCGGCAAAAGACGGCGCGACGGCGACGAGCAAGGTGAGGAGGGGAGCGCTCAGCACGGGACTCTCCACGAGGCAGACAGACGCAGGCAGGTAGCACAGCGCGGGGCGAGTCGCCACGCTGGGGCTTGACGCCGTCCGCTGAGTGGTGCGATGCTAGGGCCATGCTCACCCTGATGAAGCGGATCTGGCGCGGCTGGAAGCGGCTCGCCCACCACATCGTCTCCGCCCAGAACTTCGTGCTCATGTCCGTCGTCTACTGGTTCGCGCTCGCGCCAGTCGCCGTGGCCCTGAAGCTCGTCGGGAAGAAGGTCATCGCCCCGCCGCCGGAGAAAGACGCCCAGGGGAGCTTCTGGCGGCCGCGCGCCGCCCCTGGCTACGATCTTCAGCGGGCGAACCGCATGTTCTGACCGCCGCCGGTGTACGCTCTTCAGTCAGCCTGGAGCGTGCGACATGGTGAGGTCCCTTCGAGCGTGGTTGTTGGGGTTCATCTGCGTCTTCACGGGATCTCTCCCGAGGATGGCCCTCGCCCAAGACGGCGAAGAGGCGGCGGAGGCGGCGGAGGCCGAGCCCGCCGAGGAGGGGGCCGAGGCGGAGCCCGAGGTGGTCTACGAGACCCCGGAGCGGGTGAAGATCGGCGTGCATCTGAGTGACATCCAGACCGTCGATCTCATGACGCACTCCTACGCCATGGACTTCTACGTCTGGTTCTTGTGGAAGAACCCCGATCTTGACCCGGCGAGCACCATGGAGTATCGCGAACCCCATCGAGCAGTGGGGCCTCATGGTCACCCCGATCTACGAGGAGCCTGAGGAGCTCCCCGACGGCTCGCTCTACCAGGTGCTCCGCGTGCAAGGCACCTTCTCCAAGAAGATGCCGCTCTTCAACTACCCCTTCGACCGGCAGGTGCTCGTGCTCCTGATGGAGGACGCCCAGCACGACGAGAGCGCCGTGGTTTATGAGGTGGACGCCCAGTCGCCGTCGGTGAGCCCCTCGCTCCAGCTCCCGGGCTACCGCATCGGCGAGATCACCCTCAACGTGGCGCCCTGGAAGTACCCCACGGCCTTCGGTGACCCCCGGGCGGTCCACGGCGCGAGCTACTCCCGGGCGACGCTCAGCGTGCCGCTCTCCCGGCCGCCCGTGGCCTACTCGATCAAGCTGCTCCTGCCGGTCTTGGCGGTGATCCTCTGCGCGGGGCTCATGTTCTTGTTGCCGCCGCTGATGGCGGACGCCCGGGTCGGCGTCGGCATCACGGCGCTCCTCACCATCGTCGCCTTGCAGATGACCTTCTCCGCCGATCTCCCCGAGGTGGGCTACCTCATGCTCATGGACAAGGTCTACCTCTTGGCCTACGCCTTCGTCATCGTCGGCCTCGGCGCCGTGGTGAAGACGACGCAGATGGCGGGCGCGGGCCAGGTGCAGGAGGCTTGGGCGCTGCAGCACCGGCTGTTCGCCGCGCTGTTGGCGCTCTGGGGGGGCTCGATGGCGGGCTTGGTCGGCCTCGCGATGCGCGCGGGCTGACCGGCGCGGGAGGCGCTGCATCTGGGGGCGGGACGGGGTACATTGGCGCCCCGAGCCCGCCGCCTGGAGCCACGATGAGCCAGTTTCTCGACGCCTTGGATGACCGTGTCATCATCTTTGACGGCGCGATGGGCACCATGCTCCAGAACGCGAACCTCCCGCTCTCCGACTACTGGGAGCTGGAGAACTGCTCGGAGGTGCTGAACCTCTCCCGGCCCGACATCATCCGCGGCATCCACCAGGCCTACTTTGACGCCGGGGCCGACATCGTCGAGACGAACACCTTCGGCGCCACGCCGCTCGTGCTCGGCGAGTTTGGCCTCGCCGATCGCACCCGGGAGATCAACCGGATCGCCGTCGAGCTCGCCCGGGAGGCCGCCGTCTCGTCGAGCACCGAGGCCCAGCCGCGCTTCGTCGCCGGGAGCATCGGGCCCGGCACCCGCCTGCCGTCCTTGGGCCACATCGGCTGGGATGAGCTGGAGGCGGGCTACGTCCTGCAGGTCGAGGGCCTCTTAGACGGCGCCCCCGACGTGCTCCTCGTCGAGACCTGTCAAGACCTCTTGCAGACCAAGGCCGCGCTCTCGGCGATCTCCCAGGTGTTTAAGCGCCGGGGCCTGCGCCTGCCGGTGATGGCCCAGGTGACCATGGAGGCCACGGGCACCATGCTCATCGGGGCGGAGATCGGCGCGGCGAACGTCGTGCTCGACGGCCTCGACGTCGTGGACATCGTCGGCCTCAACTGCGCCACGGGCCCGCAGGAGATGGCCGGCCACGTCGCTTACCTCGGCCGCCACAGCCGCAAACGTATCTCGGTCTTGCCCAACGCCGGGCTGCCCCAGCTCGTGAACGGCTGCACCCACTACCCCCTGCGCCCCGAGGAGCTCGCCGACTGGCACATGCGGTTTGTGCAGGAGGACGGCGTGAACGTCGTGGGCGGCTGCTGCGGCACCAACCCCGACCACATCCGCGCCGTCGTGCGCCGGGTGCGCCCCCTCAAGCCCAAGCTGCGCCGCCCCGACTTCACCCCCTCGGTCAGCTCGCTCTACAGCCCGGTGAGCCTGCGCCAAGACTCGGACATCTTCACCATCGGCGAGCGCACCAACGCGAACGGCTCCCGCAAGTTTAAGGAGCTCCTCGACCAGGGCGACTGGGACGGCATCGTGAGCCTCGCCAAACGTGAGGTCAAAGGCGGCGCCCACGCCATCGACGTGTGTACGGCCTATGTCGGCCGCGACGAGGTCGCCGACATGACCGAGGCGATCAGCCGCCTGCGGGGCTCGGTGGCGGCGCCTATCGTCATCGACTCCACCGAGAACCCCGTCGTGGAGGCCGCGCTCAAGCTCGTCGGCGGCAAGGCCATCATCAACTCCATCAACCTGGAGGACGGCGAGCACAAGTGTGACACCCTCTGCCCCTTGGCGAAGCAGCACAACGCCGCCTTGATCGCGCTCACCATCGATGAGCAGGGCATGGCGAAGTCGCCCGAACGAAAGCTGGAGATCGCCACGCGGCTCCATGAGATCGCCTGCGGCAAGTACGGCGTGCCTGAGCACGACCTGCTCTTTGATCCGCTCACCTTCACGATCTGCACGGGCAACGAGGACGACCGTAAGCTCGCCTTGTGGACCTTGGACGGCATCGAGCGCATCGCCGAACGTTTCCCCCGCTGCGGCATCCTGCTCGGGCTCTCGAACGTGAGCTTCGGCGTGAACCCCCACGCCCGCCATGTGCTGAACTCGGTGTTCCTCTACCACGCCCGGCAGCGTGGCCTCACCGCGGCCATCCTGCACGCCTCGAAGATCACGCCGCTGCACAAGATCCCCGAGGAGCAGCGCCAGGTGGCCGAGGACCTCATCTTCGACCGCCGCCGCGAGGGCTACGACCCTCTCCAGCGCCTCTTGGCCCTGTTCGCCGACGCCGAGGCCGTGAAGGCGCCGCGCAAGACGAACATGACCCCCGACGAGCGCCTCAAGCAGCGCATCATCGACGGCGAGCGCCCGGGGATCGAGGCTGACCTCGACGCCGCGATGCTCAGCCGCAAGCCGCTCGACATCATCAACGACGTGCTCCTCGACGGCATGCGGGTCGTCGGTGAGCTCTTTGGCTCCGGCCAGATGCAGCTCCCCTTCGTGCTGCAGTCCGCCGAGACGATGAAGGCCGCCGTGGCCTACCTCCAGCCCTTCATGGAGAAGGTCCAGGGCGTGTCCAAGGGCCGCATGGTGCTGGCGACGGTGCGCGGCGACGTGCACGACATCGGCAAGAACCTCGTGGACATCATCCTCAGCAACAACGGCTACGATGTCGTGAACCTGGGGATCAAGCAGCCCATCGAGAACATCCTCAAGGCCGTGGACGAGCACAAGGCTGACGCCGTCGGCATGAGCGGCCTGCTCGTGAAGTCTACGGTGATCATGAAGGAGAACCTCGAGGACATGCGCCGCCGCGGCGTGCGTGTGCCCGTGGTGCTCGGCGGCGCCGCGCTCACCCGCGGCTTCGTCGAGGAGGACTGCACCCGGGCCTACGGCCAGGCCGTGGCTTATGGCCGCGACGCCTTCGCGGGCCTGCGCTTCATGGACGACCTCGCCGCCGCCCGGGCCGAGGGCGCGCCGAGCAAGTGGGCCCAGGCCGTCGAGCTGAGCCCCGCCGCGGACGTCGCCGCGCCGACGACGATGGCCCCCCGCGGCCGCGCCGGGCGCCCCTTGCCCGAGCACGAGCTCGAGACCGATGCCCTGGCCGAGATCACCCCGCCGACGCCCCCGGACTACGGCCCCAAGCTCTTGGAGCGGGTGCCTCTGCGCTCCTTGTGGCCCCTGCTCAACGAGGACGTGCTGTTCAAGTTCCAGTGGGGCTACCTCAAGAAGGGCATGACCCCCGAGGAGCACGCCGAGCAGCTCCGCGTCGTGGTGCGGCCCATCCTGCTCGACATGATCCGCCGCGTCGAAGACGAGGACATCTTCCGGCCCCAGGCGGTCTACGGCCACTTCCGCTGCCACCGCGACGGCGACACCATCGTGCTGGACGACTCCGGCGTGCGTCTACGTTTCCCGCGCCAGCCCGGCGGCGGCCGCTGCTTGTCCGACTACGTCCGTGAAGACGGCGACGTGCTCGGCCTCATGGCGGTGACCATCGGCCAGCACGCGAGCGAGGAGGCCCGCCGCTGGTTTGAGCTGAACCAGTACCGCGACTACCTCACCCTGCACGGCTTAGGCGTCGAGACCGCCGAGGCCCTCGCCGAGCTGGTGCACCGCCAGATGCGCAGCGAGCTGGGCATCTCCGGCGACGACGCCCGGGACGTGAAGGATCTGCTCAAGGCCCACTACCGCGGCAAACGCTACGCCTATGGCTACCCGGCCTGCCCCGAGATGGCCGACCAGCAGCACCTCCTGGAGCTCCTGGGCGCCGAGCGCATCGGCCTCAAGATGGACGAGGACGAGCAGCTCCACCCCGAGCAGTCCACGGCGGCGCTCGTCTTCCACCACCCGCAGGCGCGGTACTTTAAGGTCTGAGCGGCGCTGGGCCCGGCAGAGGCGCCCAGCGGCCGCGCGCTAAAGGTTGAGCGCCCCGGGGGCTCAGCCGACGCGCATCCGCCAGCGGGCGCCGGTGGTGGTGTCCATGACGAGCACCCCGAGGGCCTCCAGCTCGGCGCGCACGGCGTCGGCGCGGGCCCAGTCCTTGTCGGCCCGGGCCTGGGCGCGCTCGCTGAGCTTGGCCTCGACGGTCTCCACAGCGAGGCCCAAGGCCTTGAGGCGCTTGTGTTTGACCTCCTCGAAGAAGTCCGCCGGGCTGGCGCCGCCGATCCCGAGCACCTGGGCGCTGATCTGGAAGGCGTCCAGGGCCATTCGCATCAGGGGCTCAGCGCGTTTTTTGGCGCGTTTGTCGTTGGCGAGGCGGTTGATCGCCCGGGCCAGCTCAAAGAGGTCCCCGACGACCTGGGCGGCGTTGAAGTCCTGGTCCATCGCCTCTTGGAAGCGGGCCCGGAAGCCTTTGGCCAAGGTGTAGAGCGCCTGGCCGTCCTCACCGAGCTCCTTCGCGACGACCTCGGGCTTGTCGCTGACGGGCCGGGCGCAGAGCTCCTCGGCCTGCTCTTTGGCGACGTAGAGGCGGTCAAGGGAGCCCGTGGCTTCAGCGAGGCGATCGGCGGAGAAGGGCAGGGGAGAGCGGTAGTGGCTCTCCATGTACAGGAGCCGCAGGGATTCGGCGGGCACCTGCTCCATGACCGCGCGGATCGTGAGCGAGTTGCCCAAAGACTTCGACATCTTCACGAAGCCGGAGCCGTCGTCTTGGTCGGGGCTGGTCGCGACGATGGTGAGGTGGCCGTTGTGCATCCAGTAGCGGGCGTAGGGGCCGTGGCCCGTGGCGCACTCGGACTGGGCGATCTCGTTCTCGTGATGGGGGAACACGAGGTCGATGCCGCCGCCGTGGATGTCAAAGCGCTCGCCGAGGTACTCCATGCTCATCGCCGAGCACTCGATGTGCCAGCCGGGGCGGCCGGGGCCCCAGGGGCTCTCCCAGGCGATCTCGCCGGGCTTCGCGGCCTTCCACAGCGTGAAGTCCGCGGGGTGGCGTTTGGTGTCGCGCACCTCCACCCGCTCCCCGGCGATGAGCTCGTCCACCTTCTTGCCGGAGAGCTTGCCGTAGGCGTCAAAGCTCTGCACGGAGAAGTAGACGTCGCCGCCCGCGGTGTAGGCGTGGCCGCGGTCGACGAGGGCCTTGGTGACGGCGATGATGTGGGGGATGTGTTGGCTCACCTTCGGCTGCACGTCGGGGACGACGAGGCCCATGGCGGCGAGATCCTCGTCCAGCGCCCGGCAGAACCGATCCGACAGCGCGAGGGGATCTTCGCCGAGCTCCGCGGCCCGATCGATGATCTTGTCGTCTACGTCGGTGTAGTTGCGGACGTAGGTGACCTCAAAGCCGCGCCAGCGCAGGTAACGCACGACGAGGTCGAAGCTCAGCATCGCCCGGGCGTGGCCGATGTGGCAGTAGTCGTAGGTGGTCATGCCGCAGACGTAGAGGCGGACCTTGCCGGGCTCTTGGGGCTGGAAGACCTCCAGCGAGCGGGACAGGGTGTTGTAGACACGCAAGGTCGGCACGGACATGACTGGTCCTGACTCCGCGGCGATCCCGTCGGAGTGGGTGGGGGAGCGGCTCAGCTCGACGCGGCGGAGTCGGCGTCGCTGATGTCTTCGGCGAGCTCAACGGGGGCGGGCGCCGCGCCGTCCGCGGGCACAAAGATCGCCTCGATCTCGCCCTCGACGACCTTCTCATCGACGTCGCGGGCGGTGGAGATCTCCTGGACGAGCAGGCTGCGGGCCTGGTCGTACATCTTGCGCTCGCCGAAGGAGAGGTTCTTCTCGATCTTCATCAGGGCGAGATCCCGGAGGACCTTCGCGACCTCCAAGGGGTCGCCGGTCTTGATCTTCGCCATGTACTCGCGGTAACGGCGGTTCCAGGTCTGCGTGTCCGTGGGGGACTCGCGGTCGCGGAGGATCTCGTAGATCCGATCGACCTTCTCGGCGTCCATCACCGTGCGCATCCCGATTCGATCGGCGTTCTGCACAGGCACGCGGATGGTTGAGCCGTTGTCCTGGATCTTGAGGATGTAGAAGGTCAGCTTGACCTTCTCCATCTCGTGCGTCTCGATCCCGATGATGACGCCGACCCCGTGAGCCGGATAGACCGCTTTGTCACCGACCTTAAACTGCACCGCTGCTCCTGTATCCGGTGTCCCTGACCCGCCCCGCGCGCCCGTCGCAGCCCAAAGACCGGGCTGTGAGAGAAGAAAAGGGGGCTTAGGGGTAGCCCGGAGAAAGCGCGTTCACGCTGTCTGGACGCCGTCGATCAGACCTGACCTCTTAACCTGACGGGATCATCTGGTCAATCAGGCTCTAACGCCGAGGCGACGATCTCCCCCACGCTCCTTCGATACATGCTCCGTGAGGTCGCGGGCCCCGGACTCGCGGCGTTGGCGGGGCTCTGCGCCGCGGGCGCCGTGGTGTTTGTCGCCGCCGAGGCGCTGCGCGCGCCGGTCGTCCCCGACCTGCCGACCCTCGGCCGCCTCGGCCTCGCCGCCGCCCCGGCGGTGCTCGGGCCGGGC
>JAKLKD010000249.1 GCA_023150845.1 Myxococcota bacterium
AAGCGCGCGCCAGATCGCACCGAGCTCGACGGGCTCCACGGCCTCGTGCCCGTGAAGGAGGAGCCCGCCGCGGCGCCGCCAGCCGGCCCCGACGTGGTGCCCGCCGCGCCCCCGAGCCCCGAGCCGGCCCCCGCGCCCGCCCCTCAAGCCCTCTGAGCGTGGAGATCACGATGTTCACCCGCCCCACCTCCGCCGCGTCCGCGCTGCTCCTCCTCGTCCTCGCCGCCTGCGGAGACAAAGACGTCTCCAACGACGACAGCGCGATCGTCCTGCCCTGCTCCACGTCCGTCCCGGGCCTCATCTTGCCCGAGGGCGCCTTGAGCGGCGACGTGCCCCTGACGCTGAACCTCAGCTCCCCCGAAGAGACCTCGGCGAGCGTCACCGTCGAGTGGTCCTTAGACGGCGAGTCTTGGACGCCCGCCACCGTCGAGGGCAGCCTCACCGACCTCCCCGTGAGCCCCGAGGGCTCCCCGTCCTCGGTGACCTGGGACAGCGTCGCCGACCTCGGCTACGCCGCGGTGGAGGGCCTGCAGCTCAAGGTCGTGGCGACCTCGGCGTGTGGGGTGTGGCCCAAAAACATCGTCACCGACCTGACCGTGCTGAATGAGGAGGTCATCCCGCCGACCTGCTCCATCACGCTCACGACCCCGCCGAACCCGAGCGACGGCGTGATCACCGTGGAGTACACCACGACCCACCCCGACGCGACGCCCGTGGACGTGCGCCTCAGCTTCTCGACCGACGGCGGCAGCAACTACACCCCGGCGGACCTCAAGAGCGGCGACTGTGACGGCGACGGCGCGAGCGACGGCCTCAAGGGCGTGACCACGAGCGCCGAGGGCACGCCCCACTGCCTCGCCTGGGACACCGAGGCGCGTATCACCACCGATCAAGAGGTCACCCTCAAGATCGAGTGCCTCAACGGCGGCAGCTCCACCTTGGAGTCCGAGGCCATCTCCGACCCCTTCACCGTGGCGAATGACCGTATGCCCGAGCCGGGGGAGCTGGTGGTGACGGAGGTGCTCAGCGACGCGGCCCTCACCGCCGGTCAGTACGTCGAGCTTCACAACCGCACCAACCACACCCTGAACATCAACGGCGTGCTCATCGAGATCTGGAACGGCGGCCGCGACCCCGAGACCACCGCCGCCCGCGGCAAACACGAGCTGAGCGTGACCTCGGGCACCATCAACGTGCCCGCGAAGGGGCTCTCGGTGATCGCGGGCAGCGACAGCCTCACCGCGAACGGCTGCCTCACCGTGGACGACTCCTGGGGCACCAACATCAACCTGCGTCGGGTGGAGCACATCCGCCTCTCCTTGGGCGGCGAGCTGCTCTCCAACTTCTCCCTCACCCAAGGCGGCTTCCCCGCTGAAGAGTACGGCGTGGCCGTCGGCGCCGACCCCTCGGCCTGGTCCAGCGCGTCGATCGAGGACGCGGCGAGCTGGTGTTACCAGACCACCGCCGTGCCGATCTGCGAGGGCGTAGACGAGCTCGATCTCGCCGTCGGCACCCCCGGCCAGACCAACGACGGGTGCTGATCTGATGCAGCGTGGTTGTTGCGTAAGCGTCCCTCGTTTTACAACAACACCGCTGCATAATAATGCTCGCCGAGTTACCGGCGTTTAAGCGCTGCTTCTCGGGCCTCGCGGATCTCGGGCACGCTGAGCGAGTCCGGCCGCCGGGCGGCGAGGGCGACCCGCAGGTTCTCGCCGTAGACCACCGCGGGCTCCGCGTGGCCATACTCCGTGACCAGAATCGGCATGCCCTGAGCGAGCAATACAAACGCCGAGCCCTGATCCCCAAACGCGAGGCGGGTGAGCGCGAGCTGATAAGCGGCGATGGCGGTGAAGACGTGGTCCTCGCCGAAAGTGCGTTTGAGCAGGTGGTGGTGAAGCTCCGCCCGCGCCTCAGCGGTGACCCAGTCCTTGTCGGTGATGAGGGCGTCGATGCTCCTGAGCTCGGCGTCGACGGCCTCCGGCGTCGGCGGCGGCGCGGGGTGCGCGGGCGAGGCGAAGAGGAGGAGGAAGGTGAGGAGGAGGGGCATGGGGAACCAAAGAGGAGGGCGATGTTGGGGGGCGGGACTTAACCGGCTGCGAGCGTGGTTTGACCGTTGCCTGCGCCATCCAGCAAGACGATCTCGAAGGGAAGACGGTTGGTGAACGTGCAGTTGTTTAGCGCACGGGACTGGTAGTCACGAACGTGATCTTGTCGTCTCGCGAGCGCGGGGTTGGTGCTGTTCAGATCGAGGACTCGGTCCTCTCGGGTGGCGATCCATGCTTTGTGCTGACGAATCGGGAGGCCAAGGAAACGCGCGAAGAGCTCAAGACGGGTGACCCCGGCGGCGAGTTGTTGACTGGCCGTCGAGAAGGCGCTGCTCGTGAGCGTCTTCTTACACTCGATCACCAAGCCCACCCACTCGCCGTCAGGAGCCTGAAAAAGCACTGTTCCGTCCACGTTCTTCGACGACTTGAGAAGGTCGAGCCGCGTCTTGTGATCAAGTCTCAGCCAGATCGCTGTCCACCCATCGGGGACGCTGATCATGAGCTTGGCTGAGCCATCGTCGCCCCGCTCCTTGACCTCCAAAGCTCTATCAACATCCGTCGGCAAAACGCGGCGCACGCAATCGGGGTTCAACTGGTCAAAGGCGAGCTCGTCCATGTTCACCCCCCGGCCTGCTTTGCAGCCAAGGCCTCATCGAGCCGGATCGCCTCGTCGGTGAGCGCCAGGAGCTCTTTGTTGAACATCGGCATCACGATCCCGTCCGGGCGGACCTCTAGGCGCTCGGTGTAGGAGCGGCCGTCTTCACGGAAACGGAACTCGTACCCGGCGACGTCATCAGGGGTCAGGTAGTCGTCGGCCACATAGGGGAAGCCACCCGCAGTCGCGTCCCTCGCCTCGCGGTCGAGGCCGCCGCGTTTGATGAGGTTGTTGATCTGCTGGGCGAAGGTCTCGCTGTGGGTGGTGACGAGGACCTTGGTGCCCTGGCGTGCGAGACGTGCGAGAACGACGGCGACGACACGCTGAAGGCGTGGGTGGAGGTGCGCTTCGGGCTCTTCGTAGACCAGGAGGGGCGGGCGTCGTCCGGTGCTCACGAGGAGCCAGAGGGGGAGAAGCTCGGTGACCACAGCCGAGGAATGAGACATAGTGAGGGGCTGGGGTTGGCCTTGTGGCGTATAGGTATAATCGATACCACCGCCACGCCTAAACTGACCGCCAATCACACGTTGCTCTATCAGCGAACAGAGTTCACTCCCTGTCTCAGTAGGACGACCCGGGTTCACAAGAAAGCTCAGAAACTGTTGCACTGGGGCAGGCATCGGGGACACGACTGGCTGACTCAGGCTCCTTGATGTAAATCCGCGCCGCAGTTGGCGATCAGTTAAGAGGGGCAAGTTCTGAATGATCCCCGTACGAGAGGCAGGAAAAAAAAGAACCTCATGGGCGCCGCCGGTTCCAATGATCTGCTGAAGCTCGTTATCAATAATTGCGCCCAATACAAAGTCAACGAAGAGGACCGGCAGAGGCTCTTCATCACTTATCCTTGAGGAGATGCCAAACATGTATTCTCCGTCACGTAGAATCTCCAACTGCACGTCATCCGAATGGTCGTCAATCATCTGCCATTGAACACTATACTCAACTGTGTCCATCGCATTCAAAATTTGTCCGACTATTGGCACGCTGATTTTTGGATGTAGCCACTTCGCCAGCAGTGCAAGTCCAGCAAGAGCTTCGATATGGCGGACAAGCCGCTCACGGGCGGCCACTTTCCACTGCTGCCCAAGCGTACGCTCGGCTAATACGCGCACCTTCGGTGGTACGTCCAGATCTTCCACCTGTGCAGCAACAGGCGTCGCAGAGCGTGCCTGGCGCGCGTGGTCCTGGAGCTGCCGAAGCTCCTGAAGACAAGCACTCGCGGCGTCAACGATGCCCAGATCCCCGGGCGATGCTTCTTTGGTCATCATGGTCGTAAAGTAATGGATCGCCCAAATTAGCGTCGCGAGGTAGGTCTTTCCGCTGTTGTTCTCCCCCACAAACAACGTCATGGGGCGCAGTTCCACCTCAGCCTCGGCGAGTCGGCCGAGGTCCTCAACCCGAAGGGTGAACGGAACGGAGGTCGTAGCGGGCATGAGAGCTTCCTCTTTGGGTGCTCCCTGATAACCCGGCGTCCCGCTGACGCGCGCCCCTCCCCGCGCTACCTTAGCCCTCATGCCCACCACCGCCCCGCTCAACCTCTACGCGCTCTCCGAGCCTGAGCTCGTCGCCGCCTTGGCGGCTTGGGGCGAGCCCGCCTTTCGCGCCAAGCAGCTCCGGCGCTGGATCTATGACCGCGGCGCCTCCAGCGCGGACGAGATGACCGACCTCCCCCAGCGCCTCCGCACGCGGCTGGGCGCCGAGGCCGTGTTCGGCACCTTAGCCCTCGCCGCCGAGCAGGTGAGCAACGACGGCACGATCAAGCGGGTCTACGCCTTGCCCGACGGCCAGCTCATCGAGTCGGTGCTCATGCCGTATGAGGACGGGCGGCGCACGGCGTGCATCTCTAGCCAGGCCGGCTGCGCCATGGCCTGCGCGTTCTGCGCCACGGGACAGATGGGCTTCGCGCGCCAGCTCACCGAGGCGGAGATCGTCGAGCAGGCGCTGCGTTTCGCCCAGGAGCTCATCAAGCGCGGCGAGCGGCTCTCCAACGTCGTCATGATGGGCATGGGCGAGCCCTTCCACAACTACGACAACGCCGTGGGCGCCATGCGGCGGCTCATCGGCGAGCTGGGCATCGGCGCCCGGCACATCACCGTGAGCACCGTCGGCCTCGCCCCGCAGATCCGCCGATTCGCCGGGGAGGGCCTGCAGGTCACCCTCGCCATCAGCCTGCACGCCGCCACCGACGAGGCCCGCGCCGCGCTCCTGCCGATCAACCGGCGCTGGCCCCTCAATGAGCTCCTCGACGCCTGCCGGGACTACGCCGAGCGCGCCGGGCGACGCATCTCTTTTGAGTGGGCGCTCATCGCGGGCAAGAACGACTCGGTCGCTGAGGCCGAGCGCCTCGGGCGGCTCCTCCAAGACCTCCCCGCCCACGTCAACCTCATCCCGCTCAACCCCACCGCCGGGTATGACGGCGCGCCCACCCAGGCGCCCCAGGCCCAGCGCTTCGTGGAGGTCCTCGGGCGGTATGGCGTGAGCGCCACGGTGCGGGTGCGCCGGGGCATCGACATCGACGCAGGATGCGGACAGCTCAAGGCCACGGTGCTCAAGCGCGCGCGCGCCGCCGCCGCCGCGACGATCGCCGAGCCCGCCGAGTCCGCCGAGACGCCGTGAGCCCCGGGGCCCGCCGGAGGATCGGCCTCGCGGCGCGGCTCAGCCTCACCGCCGCCGCCCTCGCCCTGCTCCTGACCCGGGTGCGCCCCGACCAGGTGCGTGACGCCTTGGCGCTCGCCCCCGCCTGGGCCTTTGTGCTGCCTGTCGCCCTCATGCTCACGAACTCGGCGATCCACACCCTGCGCCTGCGCTGGCTGCTCCTCGCCGCGGGCCAGCCCGCCCCGTTCACCCAGGTCTGGTCGGCGATGCTTCAGTCGCTTTTTTTCGGCCTCGCCTTGCCGACCGGCGGCGCCGAGGTCGTGCGGCTCGCGCTCTTGACCCGCGCCGGGGCCAGCGCCGAGGCCACCGTCGCCGTGCTGTGGATCGCCCGGCTCTTGGAGCTCGCGCCTTGGGGCGGGCTCTTGGCCTTCGGGCTCGCCCGGGGCCTCGCCTCCGAGGACCCTGCCTTGGGCGCCACGGCCGCCCTGTTCTTGAGCCTCTTCGTCGGCATCTGGGCCGCGACGGGCCTCGCCTTGCGCTACGGCGCGAGGCTCACGGATCGCCTCCCCGACCGTGTCGCCGATTTTTTGCGACAGGGGGAGATCGCCATGCGACAGGTGCGACAGGATCGCGGCGCGGCGTGGCGGGCCTTCGTCGCGTCGTTCCCATACGCCTTCATTAACTGTCTCAACGTCTGGCTCATCGGCCGAGCCTTCGGGCTCACCTGGGGCTACGCCGACGTGCTGGGCGTGATCCCCGCCGCCGACGCGCTGATCTCGATGCCGGTCACGCTCAGCGGCGTCGGTGTGCGGGAGGGCGTCTTTGTGCACGCCTTGGGCCGCTTCGGCGCCACGGAGGAGCTCGCCGTCGCCATCGCCCTCACCCGCTGGACCGGAGAGCTCGGGCGCGCCGCCCTCGGCGGCCTCTTGGCCCTCGGGAGCCTCGTCCAGCCCAGCGCGAAAGATCCCGTCGCACCCTCCTGAGTTTCGCGGCACACTGAAGCCCGGAGGTGCGACCGTGCGGTGGTGGAGCCTGCTCCTGCTCGTGGCCTGCGAGGCGCGCGGCCCTGACAAGGGCCCCGCGGCGGACCTCGACGGCGACGGCCACCTCGCCCCTGAGGACTGCGACGACGACGACCCCCAGGTCAACCCGGCGATGCCGGAGCTGTGTGACGACCTCGACAACGACTGCAACAGCCTTGTTGATGACTCTCCAGTCAACGGTCTCTGGGTGTACGACGACGCGGACGGCGACGGCTTCGGGGTCGGCGCGGGCTACGCCGCCTGTGGGCTGCCCGACGGCGCCGCCACCCGCGACGGCGACTGCGACGACGGGGACGCCGAGCGCGCCCCGGGCCTCACGGAGCGCTGCGACAGCCGCGACAACGATTGCGACGGCCGCGCCGATGAGGACGCCGTGGACGCCGAGGCCTACGCCGCTGACGTGGACGGCGACGGCTGGGGCGACGGCGGCGTGGCGATGCTCTGCGCGCCGCTGGAGGGCCTCGCGCCCGTGGGTGACTGTGACGACGCCGACCCCACACGCTCACCGGACGGCGTCGAGGTCTGCGACGGCGTCGATCAGGACTGCGACGACCTCATCGACGATGAGCCCCTCGACGGCGAGACCTGGGAGGCCGACCTCGACGGCGACGGCTGGGGCGCGGGCTCGCCCCTCTACGCCTGTGACGCCCCGGCGGGCTACGGCGCGCCCGGGGACTGCGACGACAGCGACAGCGGCGTGAGCCCCAGCGCGGACGAGCTCTGCGACGGCGTCGATCAGGACTGCGACGGTGAGCTCGACGAGTCGGCCTGGGACGCGCCGACCTGGGCCTTGGACCTCGACGGCGACGGCTTCGGCGACCCGGCCTGGGCGGTCACCCGCTGCGACGGCCCGGCGGGCTATGTCCCCGACGCCCAAGACTGCGACGACAGCGACCCCGAGGTGAGCCCCCTCGGCGCTGAGATCTGCGGGGACGGCGTCGACGGCGACTGCGACGGCCGGGCCGGGCCGAGCTGCGGCCCTGGCGGAGACGGCGCCGTCGATGAGGCCCTGGTGCGGATCCGCGGGGCGAGCGCCGGAGACGCCGCGGCCTACGCTGTGAGCTTCGCCGGGGATCTCGACGGCGACGGCCTGCAGGAGCTGCTCATCGGCGCCCCGTCCGTCACGGTCTCCACCCGCGGCGACGGCGCGGCGTACCTCGTCCTGGGCGAGAGCCTCGCCGGGGACCTCTCCTTGGCCGACGCCGACGCCACCCTGAGCGGCGCGGGGCGAAACGCCGCCGCGGGCACCGCGTTCGCCGCCGCCGGGGACTGGGACAACGACGGCCTCGACGACCTCTGGGTCGGCGCCTCCACCGACGGCCGCGGCGGCGCCTCCGCCGGGGCGGTGAGCCTCGTCACCGGCGGCGCCCGGGGCGCCCTCGACCTCGACGAGGCGAGCCTCACCTTGCTCGGGGACGAGCAGGAGTCCTACCTCGGCGGCGCGCTCAGCCGCCTCGACCTCAACGGCGACGGCGCCTGGGACCTCGGCGCCGGGGCCATCGGCGACGATCGGGGCGGCGACGGCGCCGGGGCGGTGTTTCTGCTCCTCGGCGACCCGAGCGGCGCCTTGACCGGGGCCTTGAGCGCGGACGAGGCCGACCTCATCCTCATCGGCGAGAGCGCCGAGGATCGTGCGGGGGCCGCCCTCTCCAGCGCCGGAGACGTCGACGGCGACGGCCTCGATGACCTGCTCGTCGGCGCCTGGGGCAACGACACCGCCGGGCTCAACGCGGGTGCAGCATATCTGTTGCTTGGCGGGAGCGCCGGGGTCGGCACCCTCGATCTCAGCGCCGCGGACGCGATCTTTTTGGGCGAGGCCGTGGAGGACTACGCCGGGTTCGCCGTGGCCGGTGGGGGCGACAGCGACGGCGACGGTTACGCCGACCTGCTCATCGGCGCGCGCTCCAGCGACCGGGGCGGGCTGGACGCGGGCGCGACGTACTGGCTGCGTGGCCCCAAGTCCGGCACGTCGAGCCTCTACGCCGCGGACGCGATCCTCGTCGGCGAGGCCGACCAGGACTACGCGGGCTACTCCTTGGCCGCCGGGGACATCAACGGCGATGGCCTCACCGACGCCGTGGTCGGCGCCCACTACAACGACCGGAGCGGGAGCGCGGCCGGGGCGGTCTTCGTCTTTTATGAGCTGGGTGTAGGCGTGATCACGACCACCGACGCCGGGGCGAGCTACGCCGGGGCCGCCGCCCGCGACACGCTCGGCGCCGCCCTCGCCGTCGGCGACTGGGACGGCGACGGCGTCGACGACCTGCTCCTCGGCGCGCCGGGGCAAGACGACGGCGGCGCGGAGGCTGGCGGGGCTTACCTGATCCTCGGCGGCCTCGGCTTCTGAGCCGCTCAGGCCTGAAGCCAGCGCATCACCAGGGTTGAGGCCGCCGCCGCCCCGGCGGTCACGAGCCCGACCCGGCCCAAGGCGGCGAGGAGCGCCGGCGCCGGGCGCAGGCGGCCGACGACCGCGCCGAGGAGCCCCGCGGCGAGGGTCACGCGGCCCCCGGTCCAGGCCCCC
>JAKLKD010000250.1 GCA_023150845.1 Myxococcota bacterium
CCGAGCGCCGCGCCCGCCGCGCCTGGGCCCCTGTTCCGCGCGGAAGAGAAGGGCGGCTGGTCCCGCTACGCCCAGCGGCCCGCGGACGCCCCGCCGCCGAGCCCACCCGCCGCCGGGCCGCTGTTCTCCCCCGACGGCGCGGCGTTTAAGGCCGCGCCCACCCCGGCGCCGCCTTGGCGCTCGCACCCGTCCCCCCACGCTATGGTCACCGGGGCCTGGGGCTTCTCGCTGGGCGGCCCCGAGCTGCCCCCGGGCAGCCGCGCCGAGGCCGCCGCTGTTGAGCTACGCGCCGTCCGGGAGAGCATCGGCGACTGCGCCCGCTGCCGCCTCTGTGAGCAGCGCAACCACATCGTCTTCGGCATGGGCAACCCCGACGCCGACCTCGTGATCGTCGGCGAGGGCCCTGGCGCGAACGAGGACGCCCAGGGCCTGCCCTTCGTCGGCGCGTCGGGGGAGATGCTCGACCGCATGCTCTCCAACGTGCTCAACCTGAGCCGCGACGAGGTCTACATCCTCAACGTCGTGAAGTGCCGACCCCCGAACAACCGCACCCCGGAGCCAGACGAGATCGAGGCCTGCCGCCCCTTCTTGAACCGCCAGCTCGCGGCGCTGCGCCCTCTCGTGCTGCTCGCCATGGGCCGCCCGGCCGCGCAGACGCTTCTGGGCACGACCCAAGGTATCAACGCGCTCCGCGGCGCGTGGAAGGTCTGGGACGGGCGGGTGCCGCTCATGTCGACCTACCACCCGGCCTACCTCCTGCGGCGCCCCGAAGACAAGGTGAAGACCTTCGAGGACCTCAAGCTCGTGCGCCGCAGGTACGACGAGCTGGGCGGGCGTCGACGGGCCTGAGCGCCGCCGACGCCACGTCACCCTCAGCGGCGCTTCGCCTGGGCGAAGAGATCGGCCATCGTGCCGAGCTGGCCCTTCTGGGAGCGCCCGCCGACGGGCGCGCTCGGCGCCTCCCGCAAGGAGAGGCCCACACGCTCGCCCTCGACGCTGATCACCCGGGCGCGCACGGCCTGCCCGGGCTGGAAGGCCTCCTCGATCTTCTCGACGCGCTCATAAGAGAGCTCCCGCGCTGAGGCGAGTCCCTCCAGGCCGCCGATGTCGACGAAGACCCCGAAGGGCATGACCCGCACGACGACGCCCTCGTAGGTCTGTCCCACGGCGAGCTTGGCGCGCAGGGCGGCGGCGGCGGCCCGGCGCTGCTCCTCAAGGATCGACTTGCGGCTCACCACGGCCTCACGATCCGACAAGGAGCGGATCTTGAACTCGTAGGTGTTGCCGATGTAGCCGTCGAGGTCCTCACCGACGTGGAGGTCGATCTGCCCCGCGGGGCAGAAGGCGCGCATCCCGGTGAGCTCGACGATGAAGCCTCCGGTGTTGCGCTCGGTGACCCGGCCCCGCACGGGGAGGCCCGCGGCGTAGGCCTGCTCGACCTGGAGACGCGAGGCCTTCGCGGCGCCGCCCCGAGAGAGCTTGGGCACGCCGTCGGCGAGCTCAACCACGCTCGCCTCGATGGTGTCGCCGACGCCGACGACCATCGCGCCGCTGGCGTCTTGCAGCTCATGCACGTCGAGGATCCCCTCGGCTTTGCCCCCGAGATCGATGAAGGCCTCTTTTGACGTGACGCGGACAATTCGCCCGCTGACCTTCGCGCCCGGGCGCAGGCGCTGCCGCGGCACCCCGGCGACGGAGGCCATGGCCTGGGCGATCTCATCCGTCCCCATGCTCAACAGCGCCTCAAGATCGGACTGGCTCGGCCCATGCGCGTCGGGCTCCTGCGCGCGCGCCACAGGGCCTCGCGGCGCAGACTGGAGATCCGCAGATCGCGCCGCGCTCGCCTCGCGCTGAAGCTCGGCCTCCAGGCCGCCTGCGCTCGGCGCCGCGTCGGGGGCGGGCCCGCGAGGGTTGAACGCCTGAGAAGAAGGGTTGGAGCTTGATTTTCTCAGAAGCGTGTTCTTGGGGTCGGGCCGGGGCGGCGCCATCGATGACCTCGGGACGTGGGGGCGATCACCGCCATCTAAGCGGTGCAGGGAGGGTGAACCTCTCGGGGTTCGTTGCGGCTGGTGACTCGCGTGGTATCTTGTATTTGAGGTGCGGCGCAGGCGCGACTGGGGTCGTGAGGGCGCGTACCCTGGGGCGCAGGATAACCCCTCAGTCCAAGGAGTCCGGAATGCTCGTGCTCACGCAGAAAGAAGGAGAGATTCTCCAGGTTGGTAAGGACGTTCGTATCTTCATCAAGCGCATCAAGGGCAACTGGGTTCGCCTGTGCATCGACGCTCCCAAGGAGGTTGAGCTCAAGCGTATCCCGGCGCCGAAGGTCGATGATGAGGACGCCGCGCCGATCTCGGCGGCGCCGATGTCGGGCGCAGAGGAACTCGCGGACACGGAGCGTCGTGTGCTTCGTATGGCGCGTCGCCGCTGAGCGGAATCGAACGGGGTGGAAGGGCCCGCGATCAACGGTCGCGGGCCAACCTCGCCGAGCCGTCCACACTCGGCTAAACGTCAGCCGCGCTGACGGTGGACCCTTTGCTTCTCGACCTCGCTGACTACCACTTCGAGCTCCCTGAGTCGCTGATCGCCACAGCTCCCCCGGCGGCGCGAGATGGGGCGCGGATGCTCGTCTTGGGCGCGGAGGAGCCTCACCAGCGGGTGGTGGACCTCCCTACCTGGCTGAATCCCGGCGATCTCCTCGTCGTGAATGACACGCGTGTGCTCCGCTGCCGCCTGCAGCTTGAGCGGGAGTCGGGCGGCCGGGTTGAGGTGCTGCTGCTCCGCGCGGACGCCGCGGTCGTGCCCGCCTTGGTCCGGCCGGCGAAGAAGCTCAAGCTCGGCGAGCGCCTGCGCCTGCCCGGCGCCGCGCCAGACGACCCCCGGGGCGTGATCATCGAGGGCCGCGACCCCGACGGCACGCTGAGCGTGCGCCCCCTCCCCGACGCCACCACGCTCATGGCTGAGCGCGGCGCCCTGCCCCTGCCGCCTTACCTCCGCCGCGAGGCGGGGCCTGAAGACGACCAGCGTTACCAGACGGTGTTCGCGGCCAAGGACGGCGCCGTCGCCGCGCCCACCGCGGGCCTGCACCTCAGCGAGCGCCTCCTCGCCCGGCTCTCCGAGCGTGGGGTCGGCCTGGCGCGCATCACTCTGCACGTCGGCCAAGGCACCTTCCAGCCGCTCCGGGAGGAGGATCTCGCCCGCGGGGCCTTACACGCCGAGCGCTACGAGATCTCCGCCGAGACCGCCGAGGCCGTCGCCGCCTGCCGCGCCCGGGGCGGCCGGGTGGTCGCCGTCGGCACGACGAGCCTACGGGCCCTGGAGTCCGCCGCCGAGCCTGACGGGCGCCTGCGGGTCGGGGCAGGGGAGACCACGCTCTTTGTGCGTGAGGGCTACCGCCCCCGGGTGATCTCAGGCCTGCTGACCAACTTTCATCTCCCCAACACCAGCCTCCTCATGCTCGTCTGCGCCCTCGGCGGCCGCGAGCGTGTGCTCGGCGCCTATCGAGAGGCCATCGCTCATGGCTACCGCTTCTACTCCTACGGCGACGCGATGCTGCTCCTATGAGCTCGTCGCCCAGGCTGGAAAGGCGCGGTTAGGTCGGCTCCAGCTCCCCCACGGCGTCGTCCCGACCCCGGCGTTTATGCCCGTCGGCACCGCGGGCTCGGTGAAGGGCCTGACCCCCGACGAGGTCTGGGACATCGGCGCGTCGATGATCCTCGCCAACACCTTTCACCTCTGGGTGAGGCCTGGCGCGGAGCTGGTCCAGCGCCTGGGCGGCCTGCACAAGATGATGGGCTGGACGGGGCCGATCCTCACCGACTCCGGCGGCTTCCAGGCCTTCTCGTTTCGGGAGAAGGCCAAGGCCCAAGAGGACGGCGTCAAGTTCTTGTCGGCTTTTGACCGCCAGTGGCGCTTCATGAGCCCGGAGATCTGCGTCGGGCTCCAGGAGACCCTCGGCGTCGACGTCGCCATGGCGCTGGACGAGTGCATCGCCCACCCCACGGAGCGCCGGAAGGTGCTGGCCTCTACCCAGCGCACGACGCGGTGGCTGCAGCGCTGCCTCGCGGCGCGGCGGGCCCCGGAGCAGACCGCGCTGTTCGGGATCGTGCAGGGCGGCTTTGAGGCCGATCTCCGCCTGGAGCACGCCAAGACCTTGAGCGCCATGGATCTTGACGGCTACGCCATCGGCGGCCTCTCCGTCGGGGAGACCGCTGAAGAGCGTGAGCGGATGGTGGCGCTCTCCGCCGACGCGCTCCCCGCCGACAAGGTCCGTTACCTCATGGGCGTCGGCTACCCGATAGACATCGTAGAGGCCGTGATTAGAGGAGTGGACCTCTTTGACTGCGTGCTCCCGACACGCACCGCGCGCTTCGGCTACCTCTTCACCGAGAAGGGGAGACTGGCCATCAAGCACGCGGCGCATCGGGAGGACCCACGCCCCGTCGAGGAGGGATGCCCATGTTATACATGCCGGTCTTTTTCGCGGGCCTACCTGCGCCACCTCCACCTCAGCGGCGAGCTGCTCGCACCTCGCCTCTTCACCCTACACAACCTCGCCTTCTATCAGCGCCTCATGGCACGGCTCCGCGACGCGATCGCGGAGGGGCCCGATGCGCTGGAGTCGCTTCGCCTGCAGGCGAAGCGTTGGCAAGAGCCTTACCGGGACGATCCCGAGGACAGCCATGACCCCCTCTCTCGCCGCTGAGCCGCCGATGGTGCTGATGCAGCTCGCTCAAGACGCGGGCCCGCTGGGCGCGCTCTCGCAGTTCATGCCGATCCTGCTCGTGGTCGGCATCTTTTACTTCATGGTCATCCGGCCGCAGAACCAGGCCAAAGAGGAGCATCAGAAGATGCTCTCGTCGCTCAAGAAGGGCGACGAGGTGGTCACCGACGGCGGCCTCATCGCCGCGGTGGTTGAGGTCGGCGACGGCTTCGTCCGCCTGGAGATCGCCCCCTCTGTCGTCGCGAAGGTCGCCTTGGACGCCGTGCGCGCCCGGCGTAAGGCCGCCGGGGAGGCCGCATGAGCGGGAGCTGGTGGTTCCGCTTCGCCGTCGTCGTCCTCTCGCTGCTGGGCTCGGCCTGGGTGCTGGCGCCGAACTTCATCACGACCCCTGAAGGCCAAGAGCCGACGGGCGTGGCCGCGCTCCTCCCCAACACGGCGCTGAACAAGGGCCTCGACATCGTCGGCGGCCTCGACATCACGCTGCAGGTCGGCGTTGACGAGGCCGTGCTCTCAAGCGTCGGCCGCGACGTGCAGACCGTCCGCGACGCCGCCGAGCGTGAGGGCATCGTGCTCACGAGCGCGCGCAAGGCCCGCGGTGAGGCCCTCTTGGAGCTCCAGATCGGCCCCGAGACGACGATTGAGGCCCTTCGTGCCTTCCTCTCGGCGCGTTTCCCCGGCTACTCCTATGTGGGCAGCATCGAGGGGGAGACGGGCGAGTGGCACCGCTTCGAGCCCACGGACCAAGAGCGCACCGAGATCTCCCAGCGCGCCGTCGAGCAGGCCGTCGAGACCCTCCGCAGCCGCATCGACGCCACGGGCGTCAAAGAGCCGAACATCGTCCGCAAAGGCGCGGACCAGATCAACATTCAGCTCCCCGGCGAGGTTGACCCCGACGTCGCCCGCCAGCTTATCGGCACCACGGCCGTCCTGGAGTTCTACCTCGTCGATGAGGAGTTCCAGATGGCGGCCTTGGACCAGGCCCTCGTCGCGGCGAAGGCCGCGCTGCCCGAGGCCGAGTACAACGACGACCGCACCCTGAACGAGTGGCTCATCGAGAACGGCCGCGTCCCCGGCGACAACCGGGTGATGTGGGAGTACGAGACGACGGCGGGCGTGAAGGCCCGCACGACGCCGTACGTGCTCAAGGACCGCGTCATCCTCACCGGGGATGACGTCAACGACGCCGCCACCTCGATGGACCAGTACAACCAGCCCGAGACCATCCTCGAGTTTAAGCCGGGCGGCGCCGTGATCTTCGGCGACGTGACCGGCGAGAACATCGGCAAACGTTTCGCCATCGTGCTCGACGGCGAGGTCCGCTCGGCGCCGGTCATCCGCGACCGAATCGCCGGTGGCCGGGCCTCGATCTCGATGGGCTCGGGCAACATCGACCTCGCCATGGCCGACGCCCGGATGTTGGCGATGGTGCTCCGCACGGGCGCCTTGCCCGCGCCGCTGAACATCGCCGAGGAGCGCACCGTCGGCCCCCAGCTCGGCGCCGACGCCATCGTGGCGGCCATCAACGCCACGCTCATCGGCTCCGCCCTCGTCGTGCTCTACATGTTCATCCGGTACCGGGTGAGCGGTCTCGTGGCGAACATCTGCCTGTCGCTCAACGTGCTCACGGGCCTCGCGGCCTTGGGGCTCCTCGGCGCGACCTTGACCTTGCCCGGCATCTGCGGCATCGCCTTGACCGTCGGTATGGCGGTGGACGCGAACATCATCATCTACGAGCGTATCCGTGAGGAGCTCGCCATCGGCAAGCAGATCACCGCGGCGCTCGTCTCGGGCTATGACAACGCCTTCTCGGCGGTCATCGACTCGAACCTCACCACGGCCATCGCCGGGGTGGTGCTCTACAGCTACGGCACCGGCCCCATCAAGGGCTTTGCGGTGACCCTGCTCATCGGCATCGCCAGCACCCTGTTCACCGCCATCTTCGTCAGCCGCACGTTGATGGACCTCGCCGTGCGCCGCGTCAGCGCGCGCGCGCTCTTGTAGGAGGCGCTCGTGGAGCTGACCCCAACCCCCTCGCCGACCCCGGCGCCCAACCCCCAGCGGGGCAAACAGTACGACTTCATCGGCAAGCGGTACATCGCGAGCGCGGTGTCCGCGATCCTGATGATCGCCTCGGTCGTGCTGTTCTTCGTGCAGAAGCCGAACTGGGGCATCGACTTCACCGGCGGCACTGAGCTGCTCCTGCAGTTTGAGCAGCCCATCGAGATCGGTGAGCTTCGTGACGCCTTAGGGCAGATCGGCCTCTCCGACGACTCGGTGCAGCAGGTCAACGATCCCGGCATGAACGAGTTCTCCGTGCGTGTGCAGGAGGCGGGCTTCGGCACGGAGGAGACCCAGGCCAAGGTGCTCGGCGCTCTCAAGCAGAGCTACGGCGAGCAGTGGGTGGTCAACTCCCGCTTCGACGCCCAGGTCGGCGCGCTCCTCGTCGTGGAGCACCAGCCCCCGGCCGTCTCGACGACGACGGTGCAAGAGGTCCTGGACGCCGCGGGCGTCGAGGGCGTCGAGGTGCGGGCCAACCAGGACGAGAACACCTTCGAGGTCGTCATGCCCGGGGTGAGCAAGGCCGTCGAGCGCTCGATCTCCCAGGCCCTCGGCGGGCAGAAGTTTAAGGTGCTCTCCGTGGACTCCGTCGGCCCCAAGGTCGGCGCGAGCCTGCAGCAGGCCGCGGTGATCTCGATCCTCGCGACCCTTGGCCTCGTGCTGCTCTACGTCGCCTTCCGCTTCGACCTGTCCTTCGCGCCTGGCGCGGTCATCGCGCTCTTCCACGACGTCATCATCACCATGGGCATCTTTGTGCTGCTCCAGCGGGAGATCAACGTCAGCTTCATCGGCGCGCTGCTCACCATCATCGGCTACTCGCTGAACGACACCATCGTCATCTATGACCGCATCCGTGAGAACATGCAGCGTTACCGGCGCTCGGACCTCGCGGGGCTCATCAACGACTCGGTGAACGACACCTTGGGCCGCACGCTCTCGACGGCGTTCACGACCCTGCTCGCCATCTCCGCGTTCTTGTTTATGGGCGGCCCAGTCATCGAGAACTTCGCCTTGGCCATGCTCATCGGCATCGTGGTCGGCGCGTACTCCACGGTCTACGTCGCCAGCCCCTTCATCTTGATCATGGAGAGCGTCAAGCCGAGCCTCCTCAAGCTGTTTACGCCCGCGGCGACGGGCGTGAGCACGGACAGCGTGAGCGGGGGAGCGCCCTGATCGGCGCCCTCCCTTGACCGGGGCGGCGCGAGGAGCATATAGGACTTCGCCAGTCGCCCCGAAGACATCGCCCCGGGAGCCCAGACCTTGAAGATGGTCAGCTCGCGCCAGGATGGCCTGCGCCCCCCAGCGTGTTGACCCTTCAAGCCCTCAGGGAGAACCATGACCAAGTCTGAGCTGATCAGCCTCATCGCCACCCAACGCAGCTTGCCGCGCGCCACCGCTGAAGAGGTCGTCAACCTCATCTTTGACGGGATGAAGAGCGCGCTCTGCCAGGGTGAGCGGATCGAGATTCGTGGTTTTGGCTCCTTTCGGGTGCGGCGGTATGACGGCTATGTTGGTCGCAACCCCAAGACGAACTCCTTGATTCAGGTTCGACCCAAAGTCTTGCCGATCTTTAAGGTCGGGAAGACACTTCGGAGGCGTGTCAATGGCTCCTCGGCGGACGCAAACTAAGCGCGGCCTCGCGCTCCTGCTTGGGCTCCTGCTCTCCCCGGTCACCTTCGCGGGCGCGCTGTACATCAACGGCGTGCGCGCGGACGCGGTTCGAGACATGGAGCTCAAGAACGTCAACATCCGCGTCGATGGCGACGGCAACATCTGGATCGACGCGCCTCGGTACAGCGTTGAGGTCGTCCAGCCCGGCGGCCCCACGACCCCGACAGCCCCGGTGACGGCGCCGAACCCCACGCCGGTCGCGCCGGTCGCGCCCGTCGCCCCGCCCATCGCGGCGCCGACCCCAGCGGTCGCCCAGGCCGGGGCCGAGGTCGCCGCGGGCACCTGGTGGCTCGTCACCGAGGACAACCAGTCCGTCGGCCACACCATCGACGTCTACATCTCCGGCGTGCTCGTGAAGACGATCAAGTCCGGGGATGAGGCCGTGCTCATGGACATCAGCCGCTACGT
>JAKLKD010000251.1 GCA_023150845.1 Myxococcota bacterium
GATTGACGAGTACTTCGAGAACGAGAACGACGACCCGGACGTCGAGCAGCTCGCTCAGTTCATCGCCGATCAGATCGAGATCTCCGCTGAAGAGGCCGGCCTGGAGGAGGTCGACGAGCTCCTCGCCAAGATCGAGGAGGACGCGCGCCTAGAGGAGTCCGACGCGGGAACCTTGGAGTACGAGCTCGGTCAACATGAAGACCTCGAGCTGACCGGCGAAGAGGTGATGTCGTTCGTCGAGAAGGTGCTGCGCCTGCGCTGGCACAAGAAGGCGGACCTCGTCGAGGAGCTTGAGGACGACTTTGAGGACGACGAAGAGGATGAGGACGACCTACCCTCGGAGGATTGACCCGACGTGAGCACATCACTCCCCCCCGGCCTGAGCAGGTCCCGCGCGGTGCGCGGCGTGATCCTCGGCCTGATGATCTTCGGGGGGGCGCTCGTGTCGCTCCCCGCGCCTTGGGCCACGGCGGTCGCCGCGCCAGAGGCCGCCCAGGCTGAGCCCGCCTTGCCGCTGCGTGTGGCCGACGCGGAGCTGCGCCGCATCATGTCTTCGCTTCAAGGCAAGCCCGACGCGCCGTACTACGCCTCCTACGGCCTCGTCGAGACGAGCATGGTGCGGATCAGCGCGAGCCACGGCGCCTTGACCGGCTCATCCACGGGCCGCGCCCGCGAGGCCGACGTCGACGTGCGCGTCGGCAGCCCGGCCCTGGACAACACCCACAAGATCCGCGACGCCTCCTGGTTCGAGAGCGACCGACGCGCCATCGTGCGGTTGCCGATGGAGGACGACGAGCGGGTGATCCGCGAGCAGCTCTGGCAGGCCACGGACGACGCCTGGCGCGAGGCCCGCCGTCGGCTCACGAAGGTCTTGGGCAACGAGGCCGTGAAGGTCGAGCGCGCCGACAGCTCCCCGGACTTCTCCCCGGCCCCCGCCGAGCGTGACGTGCAGGCGCCGATCCCGCTCAAGGTTGACGTCGCCGCCTGGGAGGCGCTCACCCGCGAGGTCTCGAAGGTCTTCTTGGAGTACCCCGAGGTCACCGACAGCATGGTGAGCCTCACCGCGGAGAGTGAGCTGCGCATGTTCACCTCCTCCGAGGGCGCGCTCTTGCAGCAGCCCCGGACGCGGTACCGGGTGAGCGTCATGGCCGTCGGCGTCGCTGAAGACGGAATGGAGCTTGAGGTCTACGACTACGCCGACTCCGCCTCCGTCGAGGGCCTGCCCAACCGCGTGGCGCTCCTCGCCATGGCGCGTGCGGCGGCGAAGCGGGTGGTGGCCCTGCGTGAGGCCCCGCTGCTTGAGCCCTTCACCGGCCCGGCGATCCTCCGGGGCCGCGCCGCCGGGGTGTTCTTCCACGAGGTCTTCGGCCACCGCGCCGAGGGCCACCGCCAGAAGGATGAGGACGAGGGCCAGACCTTCACCTCCAAGGTCGGCGAGCTCATCCTCCCCGAGTTCTTGTCGGTCATCGACGACCCCAACGTGCGGAAGATCGGCGCCGTCGATCTCAACGGCCACTACCGCTACGACGACGAGGGCGTGCGCGCCCAGCGCGTCGAGCTCATCATGGGAGGCGTGCTCAAGGGCTTCTTGCTGAGCCGGGCGCCGATCAAGGGCTTCCCGCTCTCGAACGGCCACGGGCGGCGCCAGGCGGGCAACACCGTCGTCGCGCGCCAGGGCAACCTCATGGTCGAGGCCGCCAAGACGGTCACTTTTGACGCCTTACGCGCCAAGCTGCTCGACGAGGTGCGCCGCCAGGGCCGCCCCTTCGGCCTCATCGTCGATGACATCACCGGGGGCTTCACGCTCACCGGGCGGGTGATCCCGAACTCCTTCAACGTGCGCCCGGTCACGATCTGGCGCGTTTATACCGACGGGCGCCCCGACGAGCTCGTCCGCGGCGGTGACCTCATCGGCACGCCGCTGAACACCTTCTCGCGCATCTTGGCCGCCGGGGACGACGTAGACGTCTTCAACGGGGTCTGCGGAGCGGAGTCGGGCTGGGTGCCGGTCTCGGCGTCGAGCCCCTCGCTCCTGCTCAGCGAGATCGAGGTCCAGCGCAAAGAGAAGGGCAACGACCGCCCGCCCTTGTTGTCGCCGCCGGGCGCGCCGCCGGCCACCGTGGACGGTGCTTTATGAGCCCTGGACGTTTGTTGCTGATGCTGGCGCTGGGCGCCGCCGCGCTCGCCCCGGGCCTGAGCTTCGCCGAGGAGGGCCGCAGCGCCGCCCCGGCGCGAGACGAGGAGCTGTTCCGTCGGGCGCTCCAGGCCGAGCTTGACCGCGCGCTCACCGAGCTGCGCCTTCCCGGCGAGGCCGCGCCTTGGTACGTCTCCTACGACCTCATCGACGGCATGTACGCGACCTACTTCGCCGACATGGGCGCGGTGATGCAGGACGACCTCGACGTGCACCGCGTCCTGCGCGTGGAGGTGCGCGCCGGTGACCCGAGCTTTGACTCGGCGAACTTCGAGTCCTTCTCCGGCGGCGGCGTCGTCACCCGGTCCTTGCCGCTTGACGCCGACGAGATCGCCGTGCGCCGCGTGGCCTGGCTGGCGACGGATCGGGCCTACAAAGACGCCGTCGAGCAGCTCTCCCGGAAGGAGGCCGCCTTAGAGAGCCGCCGCTCGTCGAAGCCGCTCCCCCCGGCGATGGCCCCGGCGGAGCCCGTGAAGACCCCGCCCGCGACGCCGCCGGTCTTCAACCCCGAGCTCGTCGGCGAGGCCGTAGAGCACCTCAGCGCGGTGCTCGGCGAGTACGGCGAGCTGGAGGCCGGGCAGGTCGTCGGACGCGACTGGCAGGGCACCCGGCTCCTGCTCAGCTCGGACGGCATGGCGCTCTCCCAGCCCACGGGGCTCACGGTGATCCGCGTCGAGGCGACCTTACGCCACGAGGACGGCAGCCGCATGCGCGACGCCCGCTGGTGGGTGGTCACGGACACGACCCAGCTACCGCCCCTGGCGGAGATGGAGGCTGAAGTCCGCGAGATGGCGGACTGGCTCATCGGCCTCAAGACGGCGCCTGTCGTCGAGGAGTACCTCGGCCCGGTGCTGTTTGAGGGCCCCGCCGCCGTGGAGCTGTTCTCCCAGCTCGGCGGCGCGGAGCTGATGGGCACGCCCCCGGCCTGGTCGGGCATGGGGGATCTCGGCGAGGCCCCGGAGCCGCGGCCGCCGGGCCGGGTGGGCCGCCGCCTCTTGCCCGTCGGCTGGCGAGTGGTGGACGACCCCACGGAGCCGGGCCTGCCGGGCTCCTTCGTGTATGACCACGACGGCGTGCCTGCCCAGGCTGTGGTGCTCGTCGAGGACGGCGTGGTCCGCGACCTGCTCAACTCGCGTATCCCCGCCTCAGCAGAGAGCCGCTCCAACGGCCACGGCCGCTCCTTGGCCGGGGACCGCAAAGAGGCCATGCTCGGCGCGGTGCGGGTGACCCCGTCCCGAGAGCGCTCCGAGCGCGCCCTGCGCCGCGCCGCCCTGCGCCTCGCCCGTCAGACCGGCCAGGATCGGGTGCTCGTCATCCGTCGCCTGGAGCCCCCGGCCATGACCGAGGGCTTCGACGTGTTCTTCTCCGGGGAGGGCCCGCCGCCGGGGCTTACGCCGCCGTACGAGGCCTACATGCTCTACGCCGACGGCCGGGAGGAGCCCGTCCGGGGCCTGTCCTTCGTCGGTGTGGACCGCCGCGCCTTACGTGACATCGCCATGGCGGGCCAGGTGCAGCCCTGGGTGGGCGCCTTGGACGTGCAGCCGGGGCCGAGCCGCTTCCACATCGGCGCCATCGGCGGCATCCCCGTCGCCTGGGCGGTGCCGCCGGTGCTCGTCGAGGAGATCGAGCTCGTCGGCAACGCGGGCGGTGAGAAGCGGGAGATCCCGCGGCCACCGGCTGAGGCGCCGAGCACGTCGAGCCCCCCGACCGCGCCGAGCCCCCAGGACTGAGCCGCGCCTTAAAAGCAGGCGGAGATCGTGTCGTAGACGTCTTCGCCTTGGGCGTGGCTCAGGCTCTGGCAGAACTCACCGGCCTCTACACACGGCGCCGCGGTGTCTTCACCGCAGAGGTCGTGGCAGCGGCGGTCCCCGGTGGGCTCGTCGCAGATGCGCGCGCCGTCGAGCTCCCGGCAGGCGTAGCTAAAGTGGCAGATCTGGGCCTCGCCGCACTCCGCGTCGGCGCAGCACTCGGCGCCCGCGGCGCGGCAGTCCGCGGCGGGGTCGTCTCGTTGGGGCTCAGCGCAGCCCAGCAGCAGGGCGATGGTGAGGAGGGGGGCGCGCATCAGTCGAGGAGCTCTTCAGAGGTCCAGGTGCCCGCGGGGCCGTGGTCCTCGACGAGGGCGTAGCGGTAGGTGGAGCGGGGCTCCAGGCCGACGATCTTCTTGAGGGCGAAGGGGTGCAGCACATAGCGCCAGAGGCGGACCTCTTGGCGGAGCGGGGAGGGGTGCAGCAGGCCGTCGCCGGTGGACTCGACGGTGCGGTAGCCGGGCAACATCACGGCGACGTCGTAGCGGCGGGTCAGCGGCGGGGTGTAGATGACCCGAAACTCCGTCGGGGTGGTGCCTTTGAAGCGGCCGTCGAGCTCGACGCGCGCCCCGGCGGGCTCACTCTCGACGCGCACCTTGTGCACGATGCAGCCTTGGGCGAGGCCGAGGGCCGCCAGCATCCAGACGATTCCGACGCCGCGACGCGCCATTCTCCGCTCCTCCGTCACCGAGAGAGCATATCCTCTGCGGCGTGAGCTCTGGAGGATCGTGATGCACTGGCCGCGCGCCCTGATCATCGTCATCATGCTCGGCCTCGGCGGGCTGGCCGCCGCGCCGACCGCCGTCGCGGGCAAAGAAGAGCGCGCGGTGAAGCAGGAGACGCGGCAGCTCCGGCGGGAGACGGCGCGCCTCGGAGAGCTCGCTGAGGCCTACTGGCGGGCCGCGCGCTGGGGAGACCGGGCGCTCATGGGCCTGTCCATCCAGGACGCTGCGCGGCGCGCCGTGTTCTTGACCGGCACGAGCGCGACCTCGTTCCGGGCCGCGGAGGTCGTGCAGGTGGTGGTGAGCGGCCCTGTTCATGGCGGCGACGGCGCCGGGCCCACCCGAGTCGCCGAGGTGATCATCCGGGTCGAGGCCTGGGGCGCGGACCAGCTCGTGGTCGAGCAGCAGGTGCTCGCCCAGCGCTGGTACCGCGACGCCAGGGGCTGGTGGGTGGAGCCCGGGGATGAGCTCGGGCACCCCTACAGGACGCCTGAGCCCTGAGCGCGCGCCCTCGTCACTCGGCGATGCGGTGCACGAGCACCCCGCCCCGGAGCTTGGGCTCAAACCAGGTGGACTTGGGCGGCATGACCTCCCCCGCGTCGGCCACGGCGAAGAGCTGCTCCAAGCCCGTGGGGTAGAGGTGGAAGGCCACGGCGGCCTGCCCCGAGTCCACGGCGGCGGAGAGGGCCTGGTGCCCGCGGATGCCGCCGACGAACTGGATGCGTGTGTCGCGCCGCGGATCACGAATGCCGAGGAGAGGCCCGAGCACAAGATCCTGAAGAATTGACACGTCAAGGCGGGCGACAGGGTCCGCCTCGTTCACCACGCCGGGCTTGGGCGTGAGCAGGCGCCACTGGCCGCCGAGGTACATCGTGACCTGCCCGCTGCGCTCGGGCGCCGGGCGCGGGGCAGGGGAGATCGTGAAGCGCTCGCCGATGGCGGCGAGCAGGGCCTCGGGGCTGTGGCCGTTGAGGTCGGCCACGAGGCGGTTGTAGGACAGGACCTGCAGCTCGGTGTGGGGGAAGAGCCCGGCGAGGAACCAGCCCGAGGAGCCCGCGCCGCCCCGGGCGGCGTTCACCCGGCTCGCGGCGGCGGAGCGGTGGTGGCCGTCGGCGATGTAGAGGTTCGGCACCTGGGCGAAGGCGGCCTGGAGCGCGTCCACGAGGGCGGGGTCGTCCACGAGGCGCAAGGTGTGGGTGACCTCGTCGTCGGTGACGGCGGTCCAGAGGACGGGGGCCTGGCGCGCCTGGGCCATGAGGGGCTCCACGACGTCGTTCTGGCGGTAGGTCAAGAACACGAGGCCGGTCTGGGCGTCGGTGGCGGCGACGTGGTCGACGCGGTCCTGCTCCTTGTCGGGGCGGGTGAACTCGTGCTTGCGGATCTCGTTGCGGTCGTACTCCTCGACGGAGCACACCGCCATGAGCGCGTGCTGGAGGTGATCCCCCATCTTCTGGCTGTAGATGTAGAAGCTGGGGCGGGGATCCTGGACGAGCACGCCCTCAGCGATGAAGGCCTCGAGCTGGCGGCGGGCCTCGACGTAGACCTCCGGGGCGTGGCCATCGACGCCGCTAGGGAAGTTCACCTCGGGCCGGGTGACGCGCAGGAAGCTCTGAGGGTTGCGGGCGACGATGGCCCGGGCCTCCTCCTCGTTGAGCACGTCGTAGGGGGGAGCGATGACCTGCTGGGCGAGCTCGGTGCGCGCGCGCACACCACGGAAGGGGCGGATCTGAGCCATGAGAGTCTCCTGAAGTCTTTGGGAGAGGGGATATCGCGCGCAGAGAGCGCTGGCGAGGGCTCCCCGGGCTGCGGCGTCTGCGCCTGCGCGATACGGGGTTGTCCTGGGCCCCTCTTGGGCCTTAGAATGTCTGTCCGCGGCTTGTGCCGAGGCTCCACCCCTCCCGCCCCCTCGGTCGGGAAACGCCACGAAGCGACCATGGCCCAATTCTCCGACTGGATCTCCCGCATGTTCACCTCTGGCCAGGCGCGTGGCCTCAGCGGTGACATGGACGAGCTGTCGTTAGACCCCCGGGACGCCTGGTACAACAGCCGGCTGCGGCGCCATCAGTCCGTCGACGACTTCATCGACGATCCGGCCCTGCTGTGGTCGTGCACGGCGGCGTCGAAGCGCCGCTTTGGGCTCCGTGAGCACTTCGAGTCGGTGCGGAACGAGGGCCCCCCGGACTTCACCGACATCCTCATCGTCGTGAACGAGGCCGACTGGCGCCGCACCTTCAACCGCGTCTCCGCGCCTTGGGCCGAGGCCGCCAACCGCACCCTCGGCGGCTTCATCAGCCAGTACGCCTCGGCGGAGACCTTCTCGCCGCTCTTCGCCCACCGGGGCTTCCGCCTGCGCTTCATCCAGGACGGCGGCGCCGAGATGCGCGGCGAGTCCATGGGGCTCATCAAGGGCGAGTTCGTGACCGGGCTTCTGCCCAACCTCTACACCGGGGTCACCGAGCGCTCCCGCCCGGTCATCGCCGTGCACCTCAACGTGCCCGGGGCCTGGGACGACTTCCGTGAGGTCGGCCGCCTGTACTCCGACCAGGTGCAGTTCACGCTCGGCAGCCACTGGCTCGACAACTTCTCCCACGAGGCCCTGCGGGAGCCCGCGCTCTACCGCCTGCAGCAGTACCTCGACGGCTCGTTCCTGCACATCATCAGCCCCGACCTCCAGGGCCGCTACGAGGTCACCTCCGACGACTCCTCGGGCACGCCGATCCTCGTCATCTCCGAGAAGGGCGGCGACCCCATCGCCTACATGGTGCTCGCGCTCCTCGACAGCTTCACGACGAGCGCCCCGCCGGTGACCCTGGAGGACGACGACTCCCGCCCGGGCGGCGCCTTCGCCCAAGACGTCGCCGCGGCCATCGCCGCCGCCGCGGCGCAGCAGCTCCAGTACACCGACCCCAGCTACCCCGGCGGCCCCACCACGGGCAGCGGGCCGGCCACGCCGATGCCCCGGGCGACCTTGCCTGGCCTCGCCGGGACGAAGACCATCGTGCCCGACAGCGTGCAGGAGCGCATCTTCACCCTCAAGGAGCGCGGCGCGCTCTTGCAGAAGCTGCACTTCCGCAAGTTTATGCAGGGCTACGACGTCTATGTCACCGACCAAGGCGCGGTGAACACCGTCCGGAACGACCCCGCGGCGACCTTCCAGGTGCGTGACGACAAGGTGCAGCTCGTCGTGCACAAGAGCAGCGTCACGGTGAACGGCGCCCGGGTGAGCCTGAACACGCCCTTGGCCCTCGGTGACCGGGCGGTGCTTCGTGTCGGCCCCCATGTGCTCGAGTACAACGACCTCTCCAAGGTGAAGGTGGACGGCTGGCCGTACCTCGGCGAGATCCTCCGCCCGGCCTCGTCCACACACATGGTCTTCGGCGGCACCTACCGGGTGGGCCGCGACCGCCGCTGCAAGGTGCAGCTCCCCGACGAGCCGCAGAACGACAACATCGTCTGGCTGGAGTCCGCGGTGGCGGGCAACACCATCCGGGCGCGCAGCGGCGACATCCCCAAGAGCCGGTTCTACACGGACTCGATCATGGTGGCGTCGGAGCACGTCGAGATCGACATCCAGGAGGAGCCGACCCTCAAGTCCATCGCGCGGCACTGCTTCACCTACGTCCGGCGCAACGGCGAGGCCCTGGCGCTTCAGCCCGCGAACAACCAGACCGGGGTGACCAACATCCCCCTGCGCAACGGCGACGACCTGCTCGTCGGCAACTGCCTCTTCGCGGTGAGCTTCCCGCCCATGGCCGCCGCCTCGACCGGCGCCCGGCCGACGGTGCCCCGGCGCCTCACCGCCGAGAGCCTGGTCAACGCCTTGGACGGCGGTGATGACGGCCCGTCCTCCCCGAACGTCGCCGCGGCGCTGAACAATCGGCCCTCGGAGCCCTCGGTGCCACCGCCGGTGGGCGCGCGCTCGCCGGTCCGCACCCGCCTCGCCGCCGTGGAGCGCACCGCGCCCGACGAGACCGAGGAGCGCCCGACCCAGCCCCAGGACCCGCCGACGTCGAGCCGCGCCGAGCCCTTCGTGCCGCGCCGCGTCGCCACGACCCAAGACATCGAGCCGCCGCCCCGTCGCCCCGACCTGCGGCCCCCGAGCGACCCCCGGCCGCG
>JAKLKD010000252.1 GCA_023150845.1 Myxococcota bacterium
CCTCCGCCGCCCGTCGCCCCGCCGCCTCCGGCCGCCGCCGCCGCGGACGGCCGCCGCCGGGTCGTGCGCCGGGTGGGCGAGGTTGAGGTCACTCGTCGCACCGCCAGCGAGGTCACCCCTCGTCGGCGGCCTTCTCCACTCGATGACCGGGACGACCCCGAGCAAGGTGGCTTCGAAGGCTACGACTACGAGGATGAGCACGACGACCGCCCGGTGAGCCGCATCCGCTCGACCGCCCCCGCCGGGGCGAAGGCCGAGCCCGTCGCCGCGGAGCCCGATCGGGGCCGCCGCCGCATCGTCGCCGTGGAGCGGGCCCCCGCGCCCGAGCCGCCGCCCGAGGAGGAGGCCCCTCGGCCGCTGCTGCGCCGCAAGCCCCGGGACAAGAAGGCCGCGACGCCCGTGCGGACGGTCTTTGAGCGGTCCCGCGGCGACGCCTTGCCGGAGAACATCAACCTCGACGAGCTCATCGAGCGGCCCCGCCGCAGCTCCCTTGAGCTGCACGTCGAGGCCCCGCGCCCCGTCGCCCGGCCCGTCGAGGAGCCCGCCGTCGTTGAGGTTCCGCCGCCGCCCGCCGTCGAGGTGGTGGCCGCGCCGGTGGTGGTGCCCAGCGTCACCCCGACGAACGGCGCCGGAACGAACGGCGCCGCGCCCCAGCGCCCCGCGTCGTACTGGCTCGTGACGCTGACGACGGGCCGTGAGCTCGTCGTCGCCGCGGCGAACGTGCTCCTCGCCGCCCAGCTCGGCGCCGCGCACGGCGACGTGCGCGCCGTGGGGCCCGTCCTCGGCCTCTGAGTCAGCGGCGCTTGGCGTCCAGCGCCTCGACCTCGGCCATCGCCTCTCGGCGGCGGGCGTGGTCGAGGTCGAGCTGTCGCACCCTCCGCTCAAGGGGGCTCAGGCGCTCGTCCAGGTGGCTGAGCCCGGCCTGGTTGAGCCCCTGAACCCGGCTGAGCTGGGTGAGCAGGGCCGCGGGCAGGGCGCCGCCCTCGTCGTCGTCATGGCGCTGGCGTAAGGCGCTGGCGAGGCGGTCCGCGGTGTCCCGGGCCTCTCGCTGGAGCGCGGCCTGGTCCTCCAGGGCGCGGGTGAGCAGCCCGGCGACGTCCTCGTCGGCGCCGAGGCCGAGCTCGGCCTCCAGGAGCTCGGCGTGCTGGCTGAGGCGGCGCAGGCGCGTCATCACCGCGGCCCAGGCCTCTCGCAGCCGCGCCCGGGGGCTCTGCGCCGGGGTCGGCGGCGGCGGCGGCGCGCCGAAGAGCCTCGCCCAGAGCGACGGCGCCTCGTCCTTCGGCGCGGGCGCCCCGGCCTCAGTGGCGGCGGCGACGGCCTCGACGAGCTCAAGCTGGAGCGCCCGGGCCTCCGCCCCCAGGGCGGCCAAGGCGTCTAACCGGCGCCGGAGCGCCGCCTCCGCGGCCTCTTCCATCAGAACGCCTCCCCCCAGCCCGTCGTGATCGCCCAGGCGCTGTCGCTCACCGCCACGTCGACGCGCACGACGTTGAGGCGCTCCGGCGGCAAGATGAGCCGCAGCCCCAGGCCCCCGGCGGGGTGCAGGCCGTCGTCGAGGACATAGGCGAGGTTGCCGAACACGACGCCCTCCAAGGGCCCGATGAGCGCCCAGCGCTGCTCCAGATCGACGGTGCCGATGAGCGGGGCGCGGTACCGGCCCGCCCAGGCCCCGCGGTGCAGCTCGGCCCCGCCGACCGTGGGCAGGCGCAGGACCGGCGCGCCCTTCATCAGCTCGGCGCCGACCCAGACCCGCGCGGCGGTGACCCCGCCGAGCCCTGGCCGGTAGCCCCGGAGGTCAGCGCTGACGCCCCAGTGGGGGTACCCGACGAGGGCGGCGTCGGTGCTCAGGCCGATGACGAACCCCTCGCGGGTCTCCCCAAACCCGGCGCTGCGGTCGAGGCCGAGGTTCAGGCTCGGGCCGTGCCCGGCGAGCCAGCCCTCCCCCCAAGCGTCCCAGCGTGTGACCCAGGTGAGCTGGGCGGAGCGGCCGTCGTCGCGCACGCCGCCGCCGCCGCTGAGCGCCACGAGGTCCTGGGTGACCCGGGTGGGGGTGTCCCCGGTGTAGACGTCCACGACGCCCCGGCCCGCGGCGCCGCCGACGACGCCGAACACCGGCCCCGGGCTGCGCAGCCGGGCGCTGACGGCGTAGGCGCCCCGGGTCGTGCCGGTGAGGGAGAGCTGGGCTGAGCCGCCGCGCAGGAGCAGGTCGGGGTGGGTGAACACGAGGCCGCCGCCGAAGCCGACCCCCGGCGCCCCGGCGAGGCCGAGGCCCAAGAACCAGGTGCTCGGCTGCCCCGGCAGCACCCCGTCCGCCGCCACCAAGGCGTCGCCGAGGCCGTCGCGCTGGGTGCTCACCCGCAGGAGATCGAGGTGTCGGCGCTCCCCGGTGGCGAGGTAGAGCCGCGCCGCCGCGGGGCCCGGCAGCCAGAGCGCGGCCTGCTCGGCGGCGGACCTCGCGAGCGCACGGTCGGCCCCGGCGTACTCCGGCGCGAAGAGGTAGTAGTCGGCCCAGGCGAGCCAGCCCCAGGGCCCCACGCCTTGGTTCAGCGCCTCAGTGATCTTCGCGCCGTGCTGAATCGGGCCCAGGTTGCCGCTCATCGTCAGCAGGCGCAGGCGTGCCATGCCCTCGGCCACGGGCTCGCCGAGGGTGAGCGCCAGCTCCAGGCAGTCACGGGCAAGGGGGCGGTCCCCGGCGTAACGTGCGGTGTCCGAGGCCGAGACCGCGGCGAGGCCGGGGCTCATCCAGCCCAAGCCCTCCGTAGGGCAAGGGCGCGTGGCCGCGACGGCGGCGGCGGCGATCATCCAGGTGAGAGGCCCCATCGCTCGTGGAGTATCTCACCCGGGCGCCGAAAAAAAGAGAACCGGGCTCGGAGAGCGAATCTCCGAACCCGGCGCAGCTCAGCGGGTCCCCCCCAAGCCCAACGACGTCGCACCCCCATGCACTACCCGTCGTTTTGAGCTGTCGTCCAAGCGCGCCTCGTGAGCGCCCTCAGACCCCGGTGGTTCCTCACGAGTCGGCTTGTGACCGCCTCATGTCTCACCATCGGGTGACGCAGCGTTCAAATGCAAGGGTTGTGCCAATGAGAGCCCGATGTAAGACCTTTGAAATTTAGCGCGCTGCGCGGGGGTGACTCTGCGCCTGTGTCACCTAGTGTCACCCTGTGACACGTCACGAGACAGCGTCGTGCGCTGTGACATGACACCTCCGGGCAAGCGAAAGAAGATCCTTGATCGGTTGCCGAAGGGAGGATAATCTACGCGCATGAGCCAGAATGCACCGATTCGTGAACAGGTAGCGACCCGTCTGCGCCAGCTCAGGCTGGAGCGGGGACTCAGTCAGACCGCCTTGGCCGCTCGCGTCGGGATGCGTGAGGGGGACATCAGCCGGTACGAGACCGGCGAGCGCTCCCCGAGCATCGAGAGCCTGGAGCGCCTGGCCGATGGCTTCGGCCTGACCATCGCCGAGGTGATGACGCTCAACCAGCGCGAGCCCTCGTCGGATCTCGACGTCATCGTCTCCGCGCTCCGCAACCAGCCGAACAAGGTGATCGCCATCGCCCGCCGTCTGGTGCTCGCCCTGCTGACGGATCCGCCGTAAAATCAGGCGCTTGAGCGTAGCGGATCGCCCGATTTGTCGGCGATTTTGTGCTGAAGCGCTCCGGGTTGGATATAGTCCAACAAGGAATAGAACGCTCAGCCTGATCGGGTGGTGACATGCGACTGCAGGTGCTCATCGGCGCTCGGATACGTCAGCTACGGCTCCTCAACGGCCAATCCCAAGCGGAGCTCGGGGCCCTCGTCGGCATCGGCGCCCCCGAGGTCAGCAAGTACGAGAACGGGCGCCGCGTCGCCTCCCTCGTCACCCTCACCCGCTTCGCCGCGGGCCTGGGCGCGCCGCTGCACGAGCTCCTCGACGTCGAGGAGGAGACGGACTCTTGGGATCCAGAACTCCGGTCACTTGTTGACCGATTGCACGCCGAGGGTGTGGAGGAGGCGCGCCGGGCCCTCCTCATGGTGCTCGCGATGCTGGATGAGCGTGACCCGACGGCGCTCTGACGCGCGCAGGGGCGGTAGTCGGGCGGGCGCTCAGGCCGGGGTGGGGCCGCCCCACCACACCCGCAGGAGGCTCTCTTCAGCGGGCACGCCTAGGCGCAGCGGGAAGCCGTAGTGGCCGGTGCCGCGGTGGATCATCATGCGGTCGCGGCCGCGGGCCCAGAGCCCGTGGTCGGGCAGGCCGAAGAGGCCGCTCACGACGGTCCAGTCGAGGCCAAAGGCGACGAGGCCCACCTGGCCGCCGTGGGTGTGGCCGGAGAGCGTGAGGTCGGCCTCACCCTCGGGCACCGACGTGAACGCCATGGGGTCGTGGAGCAGCCACAGGCGTAAGGTGTCGGGAATCCGGGGGTATTTGGCTGCCAAGGCGCCAAGGTGCTGGGCGCGGTCGCGGAAGCGGAAGTCGGCGCCGACGAGCTGCACCTTGCCCGAGGGGGTGTCTACGACGACGGCCTCGTCGATGAGCAGGCGCGCGCCGACGGCGGCCAAGGAGCGCGCGACCTCCTCGGGGGCCTCCAGGTCGTGGTTGCCGCGGCAGGCGAAGACGCGGCCCGGCAGGGCCTTGAGCGGGGAGAGGGCCTCGGCCAAGGCGCCCCGGGTGCCGTTCGTCTCGAAGGTCAAGAAGTCGCCGGTGAGCAGCACGAGGTCTGGGTCTTGGGCGACGGCGCGCTCACAGACCGCCTTGAGGCGCTCCACGGGCATAAAGGTGCCGAGGTGGGGATCGGTGATCTGCACGATGCGCAGGGGGCGGCCCCCGGCGGGGGTCGGCGGGGGCTTCACCCGGCGGAGGCCGTCGATGACCGCGCCGTCGAGGGGGAGGTCCCGCTCCTCGGGGCGCAGGCGTAAGGTGCCCGCGAGGCCGACGGCGGCGCCGAGGAAGGGGATCCAGACCCCGGCGGGGGTGAAGCCCAGCGCCGAGGCGAAGGCCCAGGGCAGGCCCAAGAAGCTCGCCGCCCAGAAGGCCGAGGCGGGCAGAGAGACGAAGGTGCGCCAGGCCCGGGAGGGGTCGCTGGGGTTGGCGAGGCGCCAGAAGTGCAGGATCACCGCCGCTTGCAGGGGGTAGAGCGCCCAGCCCAGGGGCCCCAAGGCGGGCTGGAGCAGGACCGCGCTGCCGCCGTGCAGGCCGAGCACGATGGAGAGGAACACCGCCGGGAAGCGCCCGCCCTTGGTGGCGGCGTTGAGCACGAGGCCCAGCGAGCTGGCGAAGGTGAAGATTCCGAAGGCGGGTCCAGCCATGGTGCGCAGCTCCGAATGTTCAGGAATGCTGCGCACCGTCAGGCTGGGGTCAATGGCGCCCAGGCACGGCGTCAACGGGGTACATGAGGCCGCATGTCCGGTCGTGTCGGCGTCGCCGCCCTCCTGTGGGGGCTCAGCATCCTGCTCTCCCGCGTCATCGGCGTGGTGCGTGAGGCCGTCATCGGCCGTGTGCTCGGCGGCGGCGCCGAGGCCGACGTCTACTGGACGTCCTTCGTGCTGCCGGACTACCTGAACTACCTGCTCGCGGGCGGGGCGCTCTCGGTGGTGTTCATCCCGATCTTCGCTGGGCACGTCGCCAGGGGAGACGAGGCCGAGGGCTGGCGGGTCTTCTCGACGATCTTCAACTTCGTCTCCGTGGCCCTCATCGGGGTCACCGGGGTGTTGTGGGCGCTCACCCCGGCCTTGGCGCCGATCGTCGCCCCGGGCTTTGAGCCCTGGCAGCTTGAGCTGCTGGTGAAGCTCACGCGCATCACCTTGCCCGCGCAGATCTTCCATGTGCTGGGTGGGCTGCTCTCGGCGGTGCTCCAGGCCCGGGACAAACACGCGCTCCCGGCCTTCGCGAACCTCGGCTACAGCCTGTCCATCGTCGGGTTTGGACTCCTGCTCGGCCCGAGCCTCGGCGCTGAAGGGTTCGCCTGGGGTGTGCTCGTGGGCTCGATCTTGGGGCCCTTCGGCATGCCGCTCTACGGCTGCCTCAAGGACGGCCTGGGCTGGCGGCCCTTGATGCGCCTGGGGCACCCCGACTTCCGGCGCTACGTCTGGCTGTCGTTCCCGATCATGCTCGCGTTCTCCATCGTCGTCGTCGATGACTGGCTGCTCAAACGTTTCGGCAGCTTGGTCGGCGAGGGTGTCGTCTCGCGGCTGCAGTACGCGAAGACCCTGATGAAGGTGCCTTGGGGCATCTTCGGCATGGCGGCGGGGGCGGCGGCGTTCCCGACCTTGGCCCGGCTCGTCGCCGAGGGCAAAGGCGGCGAGGCCTACGAGACCCTCATCCGGGCCTGTCGGGTGATGCTGGTGCTCGCCTTCGCCAGCCAGGCCGCGTTCACCGTGGCCGGGGAGCACCTCGCGGCGGTGATCTGGGGCACGACGCGGTTCACGTCGGCGGAGCTCCAGGAGATCGGCCTGCTCAACGCCGTGTTCTGCGGGGCCTTGGGCTCCTGGGCGGCGCAGTCACTCATCTCTCGGGGCTTTTACGCCCAGCAGAACACCTGGTTCCCGAGCCTCTGGGGCAGCGCCGTGGCCGTCCTCGCCTGGCCGCTCTATGGGCTCCTCGGGGAGGTCTTGGGCGGCGTCGGCCTCGCCGTGGCCAGCTCCGTCGCCATCACCGTCTACACCGTCGTGATGAGCCTGCGCCTGCGGGCGACCCTCGCCGGGCCCGACGCGCCGACCCTCGTGGGCTTCGTGCTCAAGATGCTGTTGATCACGGCCTTGGGTGTGCTCGGCGGCGAGGCGCTCGACCAAGGGGTCGGCGCGCTGCTCGGCCCGGACGGGTTGGTCGGCCCGACGTCCCGTGCGCTCTTGCGTGGGGCGCTGGGCGGCGGGCTCGCGATGGGGCTCTGCTTGGGCCTCGCCTGGGTCTTCGGCGTGAACGAGGCCGTCGAGGTCGTGAATCGTGTCCAGAGCGCCCTGGCGCGCCGTCTGGGCGGTCGTCTCCCGTTCTTTCGGAGGAAGTCATGAACGTGCTCATCACCGGGGCCTCGCGGGGCGTCGGTCGCGCCATCGCCAACCGCCTCGCCCGCCCAGGGGGCCGGGTCATCGTGAACTACGTGCGCAGCGAGGAGGCCGCCCAGGAGGTCGCCCGTGAGGTCGAGGCCAAAGGCGCCGAGGCCCTGGTCATCCAGGGGGACGTGCGGGATCCCAAAGACTTAGAGCGCCTCGCCGCGGCCTTGCCGAGCCTCGACGCGCTGATCCACAACGCCGCCATCGGCGTGCTCAAGCCCTACGACAAGATCCGCACGAACCAGTGGGATCTCACGATGGAGTCTTCAGTTCGGCCCTTCTGGCTGCTCACGAAGCTCTGCGCCGACCGGCTCACGCCGGGGGCCTCGGTGATCGGCCTGTCGTCTCTGGGCAGCCGGAGCTTCGTGCCGGGCTACGCGGCGATGGGCGCGGCGAAGGCGGCGATGGAGGCGCTCACGCGGCAGCTCGCCGTGGAGCTCGCCCCCAAGAAGATCCGCGTGAACACCGTCTGCGGCGGCCTCGTGGACACCGACGCGCTCAACTACTTCCCCGACAAGGCCCGCCTCATCCAGACGGCCGAGGCGATCACGCCGTTTGGTCGCCTGGGCACGGCGGACGACCTCGCCGCGGTGGTGGAGCTGCTGCTCATGCCCCAGGCCGGATGGATCACCGGCCAGGTCATCGTGGCGGACGGGGGGATGTCGTTGGTTTGAGCCGGGAGGTCGCTGAACACGGCGCCGAATCTCTGAACACGGCGCCGAATCTCTGAACAGCGCTGAGCGAGGAGGCCCCTGTGAGCCCGCGTGAGGTCGTCGTCGAGTTCTTGAGCGCCATCGAACGAAAGGACGCCGCGGCCTTGGACGCGCTCCTCAGCCCGACCGTGCGGCGCTACGAGTGGCCCAACCTGCTCTCCCCGCGGGGATCCTCCCAGGACCGGGCGGGGATGCTCGCTGGGCTCGCCGCCGGGGCGCGCCTGCTCGCCGAGGAGCGCTACGAGCCGCTGAGCCTGCTCGTGGACGGGGAGCGAGTGGCCGCGGAGCTCCAGTGGCGCGCGGTCCTGGCGGTCCCGGCCTTGGGGCTGCCCGCGGGCGGGGCGCTCAAGGGGCGCTTCGCCGTCTTCTTTCGGCTCCACGAGGGCCGGATCGAGGAGGTCCACAACTACGACTGCTTCGAGCCCTTCGGCACCTGACCTCAGCCCGGCGGACGCACCCGCCATGGATCAGCGCAGCGGGGCCGGAGCGTGTCGCGGGGGGCCGTCAGGGCGATGAGGGCCTCGACGGTGACGGGGCTTGAGTGGTGGGCGGCGAGGGCCTCGGCGGTGGGGCGCTCGCCGCAGTAGGCGGCCCAGGCCGTGACGAAGGCGAGGTCCTCGACGGGCAGGCCCCGGACGGCCACGCCTTGGCAGGCGAGCAGGCTCGCGCGCAAGGTGGCGTAGCGGGGCCAGCGCTCGGGGGCCTGGAGCGTGGCGTCGATGGCCAGGGCCTCGTCGACGGCGCCGCGCTCCATCGCCCAGCCGAGCTGCTCCATCCGCGCGAGGTCGATGAGGTCGGCGGCGGAGAGCGGGGTCTCCTCGGTGGGGGTCAGCTCCTCGGCGGGCGGGGCGTCGCCGGGACCGCAGGGGCCGATGAGCGCGCGCTGCTCCCCGGCGTGGAGCACGAGCACGTCGCGCCAGCGGGTCGCCGTCAAGGGCGCGTCCGCCGCGGCGGCCAAAGCGAAGGCCGCCACGCCGACGGCGCCGGGGGTGGCGCCGCCATACCGTAAGGCAACGGCGGGGTCACCGCGCTGGCCC
>JAKLKD010000253.1 GCA_023150845.1 Myxococcota bacterium
CACCGACAAGAGCTTACACAGCAGGATCAGCTTCGACACGGGCGCTCCTTTGACGACGAGGAGTAACCCGTCCCGCGCCTGGGGCCGCGGGGTGCGACAAGCTGCCGCTCAGCCCTCGTTCGCCTGGCGGGAGCCGTGGTCGGCGGCCCGGGGCTGGGGCCGGAGCAGGCTGCCGACGACGGGGGGCCAGGCCGTCGGGTAGTGGGGCAGGCGCACCAGGGAGCGCACGGTGTCGGTGAGCTTGTGGTCGTGCTCGGCGAGGCGGAGCAGGCCCGCGAGGAGCGCGGCGTGCTCCCAGGCGCGCTGGAGCGTGTTGCCCTCGCCGAGCAGGCCGGGCTCGAGGCCGCTGCCGAGCTCACGGGAGAGCGCCGTGAGCGAGTACGAGAGCCGATCGGGGCAGAGCTGGTGGGCGAGCTCCAGCGTGCAGAGGTGCGGGCCACCCCAGCGGCCGCCGACACGCTCAAGCTCCGCGGACAAGAAGCAGGCGTCCAGAGCCGCGTTGTGGGAGACGACGACGGCGCCCTCCAGCAGCGGGCGCAGGGCGGGGATGAGGTTCACGAAGCCCGGGGCGCCGGAGAGGCGGCCGCCGTCGGGGCTCACGGCGCTCTCCAGCCAGCGCGGAGGTTCGTCCGGGGCGAGGCGAATGACCGCGATCTCCGTCACCCGATCTCGCCGGGGCAAGAAGCCCGTGGTGTCGAGGTCGAGGGCGACGAGGGGGTAGGGGAGCGCCTTCCAGGGCAGGGAGGGCATACGCATGGTCAGACTCCTGGTGACACTCTAATGTGCTCTGGTGCTAAGCCATCTTTTGACCGCTGGATCCCCCCTCAACGAAGGTTATTGAGGCCCCTACAGCCCCCTTCCCGAGCCGATCATGTCCGCCCTGTTCACCGCCCTGAGCGGCGCCCTCCGCGCCGACGATCCCGCCGCCCTCAACGCCCTGCTGGCGGACCCAGGCCTCGCGGCGCTCACCCCCGTCGCCAGCGCCGCCTCAGCGGGGGCGCTGCGCTGCCTCGACCTGCTCTTGGCGTCGGGGTTCGACGTGAACGCCTTGCGGGTGGACGGGGTCGGGGCCCTGCACCTCACGACGGACGCGAAGGTCGCTCGCCGCCTGCTCGACGCTGGGGCGTCGGTGAACCTCGACGGCATGGGGCGCACGCCGCTGCACCTCGCCGCGGCGAACGCCGGGGCGCCGGTCATCAAGGCGCTCCTCGCCGCCGGGGCGGACCCCGACGCCAAAGACCCCCAAGGCAGCACCCCCCTCGGCGTCGCGTGTAAGCTGCGTCGCACCGCCGCCGTCGAGGCCCTGCTCACCAAGCCGCCGAGGGCGGAGACCACGGCCTTGCTCCTCGCGGAGTTCTCCCAGCGTGGCCTGCAGAAGAAGGACCTCGCCGTGCTCACCTCCTTGCTCAAGGTCGTGCCCGCGGATCACGGCCCGGTGCCCGGCTTCGCGCACCCGCTGCAGCTCGCCGCCCGCGCGGGCGCCTCGAGGCCGTCTCCGCCTTGATCTTCGCCGGGGCCATCGTCGATCGCCCGGACCCGGAGGGCCGCACGGCGCTCTGGCTCGCCATCGACGGCGCCACGACGGGGTTTGACCCCCGCCCACGCCATCGCGCCGCGGTGACGGCCCTGCTCGCCGCTGGGGCCGACCGGCACCACCCCTGCGCGGGACAGAGCCCCGCGGCCTTGGCCGCCGACCGGGGCCTCACGCTCTGAGCCTCAGGCGCGGAGCCTCAGGCGCGGAGCGTCAGGCGCTGAGCCTCAGGCCGAGGCGGCTCAGAGGCTCAGGCCGTAGCGGGTGTTGAGCAGGTGGATGCTGCTCTTGTATGCGCCGTCGCTCCAGCCCGAGCGCTGCACGTTGTAGGCCTCGCCGACCAGCGCCACGTCCTCGTCGCCGAGCGGGGCCGCGGCCCACTCCATGAGCTCGGCGTTGGTGACCGAGGCCCCCGCGCCCAGCCAGTGCCAGGCGTCCGGCCAGACCTGCACCGTGGTCTTGAGGGGGTCGGGGATGGTGACCGTGGCGGGGCTCGACACGCCGTTGTTGTTGAAGAGGTGCTCCAGGCCCTCCTTGACCGCGGCCTCGACGGCGTCTTCGCCTTGGTTCGCCAGGGCCTCCCAGCTCTCGCTGCAGTCGAGGTTGTCGTTGTAGACGCTGCGCGTGACGAGACCGGCGGCGGCGTAGGGCTCCTGGGGGATCTCGATGAAGTTGAGGCAGTGCTCCGTGGTCCAGGCGCGCCAGACGTTCGCGCCTTCGGTCGCGTCCGGGTTCACGATCTGGGAGTACCAGTCCTCGGGCCACCACTGGGTGATGGTGACGACCTTCACGCCGACGATGTCTTGGTAGGCCGTCTGGGCGCGGATGTCGTCCACGACGTCGCCGGTCACCCACTGCAGCGCGTGGGGCGGGATCGCGATGACGACCTTGTCCGCGTCTACGGTGGTCGTGCTCGTGGTGAGGGCGTAGCCACCCTCGGCGCGGGAGATGTCGGTGACCGTCTCCGAGGTGTAGATGCGCGCGCCGTTGGCCTCGGCCTGCTCCTGCATCCCGACGATGAACCGCGACATGCCGCCGACGGGGTAAGACGGCTCGCAGCAGACGTCCCACTCCTCGTCGAGGTAGTCGAGGTACCCCGCGGCATCCAAGGGGTACTCAAAGTCGGCGCGGAACCGGGACATGTCGCGCAAGAACTCGTAGCCCTCGGCGCCGACGACGGCCTCGACGTAGGAGCCAAAGTCGGCGTAGCTGCTCGCGTTGGCGCGCTCAGGGCCGAAGCGGAGCTGGTCGTAGAGCGCGGTCTCGGTGTCGCCGTTGGGGTCGGGGGTGAGGGCGTACTGATCGACGAGCTCCTCCTTCGAGAAGGCGAACTCGCCCCGGGCGTTCACGAGGTCGGCGGTGCCCGGCGCGGCCTCCAGGGGGATGGAGAGCTCGTCCGCGAGGTCCAACAGGATGGTCTGCCCCTCCATGACCCGGCGGGCGCCGACGCCGACCCGGGGCGCGTTGGGGTCGGACTCGTCCAAGGAGACGTCCTTGATGCGCCCGCCGAGGGCGGCCTCACGCTCAAAGAGGCAGACGGCGTCGCCGAGTGTGGGGGCGAGGCGGAAGGCCGTGTACAGCCCGCCGACGCCGCCGCCGACGATGGCGACCTCACAGCGCGTCACCTCGACGGCGGTGTCGTCTCCGCCGCCGTCTTTGCAGGCGGTCACCAGGGCGAGGAGGGCGAGGGGAGCGGTGCGGCGCATCATGGGCTCCAGGCGGAGAGGGCGGGCTTTGGGACGTTGCGCCGGGAGCGTAACGAGACACACGCCCTGCGTGTGACCGGGCGACGCGCAGGGCGTCGGCGCCGTGATCCTTGAGCTTCGCCGGACGATCCCCGCCGTGGCGCGGCCCTATTCAGCGCGCTGCACGACGCGCCCGGTCCAGGTCGTGATCTGGAAGCCGCCTTGGGGCTGGGGCAGGTTGGGGTCGTCGGGGCTCTCGGCGGTGAGCGCCGGGCCGCTGACCTCGACCTCCACGCGCACGGGCTCGGTGGGGCGCCCGCCCAAGGCGGCCTCGACGCTCGCCGCGCTCAGCACAAACTGGGTGTACTCCGCGGACATACGGTCGGCGCCGGGGGAGTAGGTGACCCTGCCCGCGGCGTCGTCCCAGGTCATCAGCGAGGGCTCCAGCAGGATCGTCATGCGCTGGGTCGCCGTGGCCGCCTCCGGCGTCGTGGGGGCCTCGGGCGCGTCGGGGGGCTGCGGGGTCGTGGCGCAGGCGGCGAGGGTGAGGAGCAGGCTGAGCATCGGCGGGCGGGCCTCGGGGTCGGGCTGAGTCTACACCGGGGCTCAGGCCAAGGCGTCGAGGATCCAGCGGCGCTCCTCAGCGCTGAGCCCCCGCAGGGCCCCTCGTCCGCGCCAGAGCGGCATCCCCGGGCTCATGTGGCGGTAGGCCACAGCGCAGGTCGAGCGCACCCGGTCGTGGCCCTGGGGCCAGTCGAGGTCTTGGGCGAGCTGTCGGAGGTCCGCGCGGGGGCGGGCCAGCCAGGGCTCCAGGGGCTCCCGACCGACCAAAAAGTCGCGCTTGGAGAGGTTGCAGGGCCCATCGGCGACGACGAGGTTCTCGATGGCGTCCTCGGCGAATCGGGACCAGGGGAGCACATGGTCCACCTGGGCTTGGGCGAGGGGCACGGGTCCCCCACAATAAAAGCAGCGGCCCGCTTGGAGGTCCCAGAGCGGGCGGCGGACAGGCTCCAGATCCTCTCGGGCGCGGCCGAAGAGGTGCTCCTCCAAGGCGCGCTCCGGGAGGCGGTTCATCTGGGCGACGAGGTCGGTCCACTGGCGGTGGATGAGCGGGCGGAGCACCGCGGCGAGGCCGACGAGGCGCTCATGCACCCCGGGGAAGAGCCGCAGCACGTTGGGGATCTCCCCGGCGCGAAAGGCTCTGCGGTTGAGCAGAGGCAAGTCGGGGTCGATGAGGGCGCCGGAGCTCTGCTGAATCGTCCACTCCACACGGTACAAGAAGAGGTCCTGGGCGCCGCCGATCACCTGCAGCCGGGGGATCGGCTCCCGCACAAACACCCACTCCACCTCGTCCACCAGCCGGGCGTAGCCCGCGGGATTCGCCTTCGCGGCGCGCAGGGGCGAGACGTCGTCGGGGGCGACGGCGCGGCGGAGCTCCTGAATCGCCCGGATCACCGCGGCCTCCCCCTGGCCAGCGCGGCTCTGGGTCAGCTCACGGCCCTGGAAGGGGCGGGTGTGGGGCCAATAGAGCGTCACCACCCGCTCGGCGAGCTGCCGCGTCGTGACGCTCGTGACCTCGGCGCCGCGCCCGGCGCCCTCCAGGTTGAGGTCGATGAGCGCGAGCAGCAAGGCGTACTTGTAGGTCGTCGTGAAGCTGCCGCGGGCGAGGAGCACCAGGAGTCGCTCCAGAAACAGCGTGTCCACGGCGAACTCCTCAGAATGGGCGTTTTTGGGCGTTCCTGGGCGTTCTGCGGCGCCCCGCGGCGCCAGGTTGTGCCCCGGCCGGGCACAAGCGGCACAACGCAGGGCCGGTCCTCTCCATGAGGTACGGCCCCAATCCCGGCGGGCTCGACGAGCGGCAGCGGCAGGCTGAGTGCGCTCCATCCGGCTATACGTTCTCCGACCATGTCTCCAAGCGAACATACTCTGCCCTTCTGCGCAAGGCTGAACCTCTCGCCACCGCCGCGCTCCCCAAGCAGCGCTGTCTCTCGCCCTTGGCTATGATCGCCCAATGCTCCTCCTTTGCTTGCTCACCGCCTGCGGGCTCGACGACCCGGCGCCCCTCGCCACGCTGCCCTACGCGCTCAGCGTCGACACGCCACCGCTCGCACTCGTCGTGGCGAACCGGCTCGTCGTGCTCTCTCCGACCGACGCTCGCGTGGCGCGGCTCGACCTCACCGCGCTCACCTGGGACGAGGCGCCGCTCCCTGGCGGGCTCCCCCTGGACCTGCGCCTGGAGGTCGTCGGCGATCGTCTGACGCTCTGGGGCGCGCGGCTCGACACCCTCGGCATATGGAACACAGATGATGGCGGGCTCACCTGGCGCGAGCTCACGACCGAGGCCGCCGCTGATGGGCGGGCGAGCCTGATGCTGCCGCTGAGCGACGGGCGCCTCCTCTGGGTGGTCGAGCGCCTTGATGTGGAGGAGGCCGACCTGACGACGACGACGTTGGCCGCGCAGGCGCGCGTCGCCGCCGCGCCCGGCGACGCCTGGTCGGACGTTCCCGGCGCCGGGCGACTCGGCACGATCAGCGTGGCGCTCCCAGCGCCCGGGGGGCAGGCGCTCCTCTTGGGCGGTGAGACCGGGATGCCTGAGGAGGGCGTCGTCTCTTGGGCCTCACGGTTTGACGGCGCGCAGCTCGTCCCCGGCCCCGTGCTCCCCGAGCGACAAGCGTGGGCGCGCTCCGTGGTGCTCGTGGGGGGCGAGGTGGCGCTCTTGGAGCCGATGTTCGCCGACCCCGGCGACGCGATTGGGCTCCTGGTCCGCGTGGACAGCGCCGTCATGCTCGACGCTCCGGGTGAGCCGCTGGAGGGGCGCTTCGCGGCGACGCCCCTCGCCGACGGTCGCCTGCTCCTGACCGGCGGTGTCCTCAACGGCGCCCCCACCGCCGAGACCTGGCTCCTCGACCCCAAGACCGCCGCCTGGACCCCCGGCCCGCCGATGTCTCGGCCTCGGGCGGGCCACGTCGCGGCGCAGGCGCCGGATGGCCGGGCGCTGCTCGTCGGGGGTGTGGGCGTGGACTGGCTCGGGCGGGAGGTGGCGCTGGCCGAGGTGGACGTGCTGGCGCTGTAGGCGGCCCCGGTCAGCGGGAGACCCCGCTCGCCGCGACACAAACGATATTCTCCATCAGCGCCCCTCTCTCGGGTGCGCAGATTGGAGGTCATCATGAGCAAGCTCCAGCGTGTGCTTCGCGCCGACCAGGTCACGCCCGTTCGCCCCCTCCTCTACCTTGGGCCAGACGAGGCCGACCTCGCGATGGCAGGCGAGCCCGTCTCGACCACGACCAACACGCGAGTGTGGAAGGCGGAGGCCGAGGTTCACCACGCGAGGCCGATCTCCTCGCGGCAGCGCTCCACGCGGCCCTTCGTCGGGGGGCTGGCGCAGACCGTGCGGGATGAGGTGCGCCGCCGCACCTGGGCGCTCGTGGTGGAGGATGGGGCGCTCTCGCTCTTGGAGCTAGGCGGGCTGGCGCCGCGCCGCCTCTTGGCGTCGGAGGGCGTCCTGACGGCGCAGCTCGCGCTGAACAAACACAGCGGGGCGCCGAGCGTGGTGTGGGTCACTTCCACGGGCCTCCTGCTGGATGGTCATCGCCTGGACACGGGCGACGACGCGCCGGAGCTGCCGTCTCTGAGCTTCTCGCAGGCGCCGATCGGGCATGTCGTGGACCGCCCCCCGGCCTTCGTGGTGGTCGGCTGGCGGGACGCCCGCACCGGAGACTGTGTGTTGTCGCGCCTTGAGGCCGACGAGGGCCCCTCGGGCTGGCGGCAGACGACCACCACACGTCTCCCGGCGCCGCGAGGGCTCGGTGGGCCTCGCCTCGCCATCTCTGGGGACGAAGTGCTCGTCGCGGTGGCGTCTTGGGGGCGTGACGGGGTGCAGCAGGCGCTCTATCGCTCCACAGACGCCGCGGGGGCGTTCTGTGAGGTGCCCGAGCGGCTGGACGCGGGGACCTGGGGCGACGGCTGGCAGGGCGCACCGGCCCTCGCCGCGCCAGTCGTGGACCACCGCGGCAACTTCCACCTCCCCGTGCTGCTGCGGCGGGGGCGGGAGATCATGACCGTAAACGTGCTCCCCGGCGACGCCGTCGTCGAGGCCATCGAGGCCGAGGCGGGGCACCGGGCGGCGCTCTCCCTCGCCCCGTTCCCCAAGCGGGACGACCCCCTCCCGGCGCGGGCGACGCCCTCCCGCTTCGGCGATGGGCGCACAGACGGGCTGGGGCTGATCATGGTGCTGATGGCCGATGGGCGGCTCTACGCCAGCAACTCTCAGGCCGGAGGGCGGCATTTCTCGGCCCCCGCGCGGCTCAACCACGAGCTGCCCCACGTCGCGGCCTTCGCCGCCACAGACTGCTACACCTCCGGCGACCGACCCCACACGGTCAGCATGGACTACCTCTGGATGGAGGGCGACGAGCGCGGCGCGCCGATGGGCCCAACGTTGCACGCCGAGACCTGGGGCATGCCTCTGCCCGAGCCCGTCGTGGAGGTCTCCCGTGACGGGGACCGGGTGCGGCTGCGCGTCGTGCAGGACGGCTTCTTCTACGAGGGCGGCACGACCGTCGCGGCGGATCGGCCTGAGGTGGGGGTCGAGGCGCTCACCCTGCACGGTCCAAGAGAGGCCCGCCTTCGGCTGGCGGGCGCTGGGGATGGGCCTGTGTCGTTGACCGTGGAGGCCCAGGCGCGGCTGTACCACCACCGCTTCGTCGTGCGCTGCTGAGCGCGCGGGCGAGGTCGGGTTAGGAGGGGCGGATGTTCAGCCACGTCGCCCTCAACTGCACCGACCTCGCCGCCTCGCTGCGCTTCTACCTCGCCGTGCTGGAGCCCCTCGGCTTCACCGAGGCCGACGGAGCGCCCGGCGAGTACGTCCGCCTCACCAACGGCGTGGACGCCGTGCTCGTGCTCTCCCAGGTCGAGCCGAGGTTTCTCGGCCAGCGCCAGCACCGCAAGATGGCCGGGGTCCACTACGTCGCCTTGGCCGTCCCGAGCGTCGAGGCCCTGGACCGCGTCGAGGCCCACCTCGCCCAGCTCGGCGTGCGGCCCGCGGGGGAGGGGAGGATGGTGCTGCGCTATCGGCGCGGCTATCATGGCCTCATGGTGGAGGATCCCGATCGGGTGTTGCTGGAGATCGTGTGGCATGACCCGGCGTACTTTGGGCGGGGGCCGGGGTAGGGGGCGTGAGACGTGCGGAGCGTAGTTGGCACGGCCGCTTGCCTATTGCGGAGTGGGACGGCTCAAGCTCTCCGTGCACAACGCGCGGGCGTATGGGCCGTGATCAACGCCTTTCGGCATCAGTGGGTAGGACGGGACATGGTCGCGTTCCAGCACGAGCGCCTGGACCTTGTGCTCAACGTCTTTCGGCATCACTGGGGAGGACGGACGGCGCAGCGAGAGGCCGAAACTTACTGGCAGAAGTGCTCAACGCCTTTCGGCATCACTGGGTAGGACGGCGGACCTTCACGAACCACGCCCAGCGCGGCGGCCCTTTGTGCTCAACGCCTTTCGGCATCACTGGGTAGGACGGCCCCGAGGCGAACTTCAGC
>JAKLKD010000005.1 GCA_023150845.1 Myxococcota bacterium
GCCCCGCCCCGGCGGAGGCCCCCGTCGAGGCCCCCAAAGACGCCGAGGCCGAAGAGAAGCAGCGCAAGTTCATGGCCCGGGCGCGGAAGGGCCTGCTCACGAAGGTCCAGGAGGCCGGGGGCGCCATGCCCCTCGGTGAGCTCCACGACCACAGCGAGAAGCGCTACTTCATCGCCCACCGGGCCTTCTCAAACCTCATGGAGGAGATGGTCGCCGAGGGGCTCCTGGACTACGAGAGCGGCACGGGCATCGCCCGGCTCACCGACGCGGGCCGAGAGGCGGCGAAGGGGGCCTGAGCGGCGCCGAGCGGGTGGGGGACGCGCCGAACATTCTTGTTCGCCTCATCTATTACTGACGGGAGCGGTTGCGAGCGCCCACGGGTGGATGTAGTCTGTCGCGGCTGGCGTTCCCTTCACTCCATGATGGTACTCCTATGCTTCTTCTCCTCTTGGCGTGCTCACAACAGCGGGAGGCTGCTCCCGCTGCGAATTGGCTCCCCGATGTCACCGCGCGGCTCGCGGACGAGGCGCGGGCCATCCAGGAGGACGACGAGGGCTTCTTCACCAAGGTTCTGGGCGCGGACGCCCTCATCCGGTTTGATCAAGACGGCGCGTCCTTGGGGCTTGAGGCCCCGGTGCACGTCGGCCTCGCGGCTTGGGGCTTTGATGGGGCGCTTCGCCCGGTAGACGCGGCGGAGCCCGCCTTCGGCGACTGTGGGCCCGCGGTCGGCCTGAGCGGGGAGTGCCTGCGCCGCTTGGAGCAGGATCACGACGGCGTGGTGACCTGGTGGATCGGCCTCACGGGCGGCGTCGAGCTCGGCTGGACCGTGGCTGAAGCGCCCGCGGGGGCGTCGAGCCTGTCGTTTGCCGTCGAGGTGGACGGCGCGGCGTCGGTCATGGCGGTCGGTGAGGGCGCGGCGATCACCGCCGCCGATGGCCGCCTGTGGTCGGTCTCCGAGGCCGTGGCCTGGGACAACAACGGCGAGGCCCTGCTCACGACGACCCAGGTCGAGGGTGAGCGCCTGATCGTCGAGGTGGACGTGCGCGGCGCGGTCTTCCCCGTCACCGTAGACCCCGTGTACAGCACCGCCGACACCACCCTCACCGGCACCAGCCTCGGCGAGGAGCTCGGCAGCTCCGTCGCCGCGGCGGGCGACGTGAACGGTGACGGCTACGACGACGTCATCGTCGGCGCCGCGGGGATCGATCGGGCGTATGTGTTTCATGGCTCCTACGCGGGCATCTCCTCGACGGCCACCACGACGCTGCGCGGCAGCGGCACTGTGCGGTTTGGCGACGCCGTCGCGGGCATCGGCGACGTGAACGGCGACGGCTACGATGACGTCATGGTCGGCGATCCCTACTACAGCTCCAGCGGCGGCAGGATCGACGCGTACTATGGCTCCGCCTCCGGCGTCTCCTCTACGGCGGCCTTCTCGACGTCGCTGACCACCGCCAACGCCGCGTTGGGCTCGTCCATCGACGGCGCTGGGGACCTCAACGGAGACGGCTACGATGACGTGCTGGTCGGCGCGCCAGGCTACACCGGCACCTACTATTTAGGCGGCCTGATGCTCGTGCTGTACGGCAGCTCGACGGGCCTCTCCACGACCAGCGCCACGACGGTGACCGGCACGCTGAACGTCGCGGCGCTGGGCACCGCCGTCGCGGGCCTCGGCGACGTGAACGGCGACGGCTACGACGACGTCGCCGTCTCTGAGCCGTATTGGGACACGGTGAACATCCTCCTCGGCTCTTCGACGGGGCTGACGCTCACCGGCGCCACCACCTTGGGCACCTTGAGCTCGAGCACCTTCGGCTCGGCCTTGGACGGCGCCGGAGACGTGAACGGCGATGGCTGGCCCGACCTCATCGTGGGAGAATACGGCTACAGCACCAGCTCCAGGACGTCGCTGGGGCGGGCGTATGTCTACCACAACTCCGGCACCGGCACCTTCTCCACGGCGACGACCACGATGACGGGGGGCTTCGCCTCGGATCAGCTCGGCTGGGACGTCGCGGGGGTCGGCGACGTGGACAACGACGGGTACGACGACGTGCTGGTCGGGATCGACCAGGCGAACAGTTACCGTGGAGAGGCGCGGCTCTACCTCGGCAGCGCCTCGGGGGTGTCGTCCACCTACGTCCAGAACTTCGGCGGCAGCGGCACCTACGAGTATTACGGCAGCTCTTTGGACGGCGCCGGGGACGTGGACGGCGACGGCTGGGCCGACCTCATCATCGGCGCCTACCGCTACACGGGCTCCAAGTCTGCGGTGGGCAAGGCCGAGGTCTACCGGGGCTACTCCGACGAAGACGGCGACGGCGTCGTCGGCGCGGATGACTGCGACGACGGCGACACCAAGGTGGGCGTCGGCACCACGCGCTACGTCGATGATGACGGCGACGGCTTCGGCAGCACGGGCACGGTGGTCGTGTGTGATGGTGACACCGGCTGGTCCGCGACGGACGATGACTGTGATGACACCAGCGCGAGCGTCAACCCCGGGGCGGACGAGCTCTGTGACGTCGCCGACCTCGACGAGGACTGTGACGGCGTCTCGGACGACGCCGACGGCTCGGTGTCGTCGTCCACCACCACCGTCTTCTACGCGGACGCCGATGGTGACAGCTACGGCGATGACGGGCGGACCAAGTCCGCCTGCGATACGCCTACCGGCTATGTGCGCGTGAAGGGCGACTGTGATGACTCTCGGGCGGAGGTGAACCCCGAGGGCTCCGAGTACTGCAACGAGCGCGACGACGACTGCAACGGCACCGCGGACGACGGCATCGACTGTGACACCGGCGAGAGCGACGCCGACACCGACGCCGACAGCGACTCGGACACCGACAGCGACAGCGACTCCGACAGCGATTCGGACAGCGACAGCGACTCGGACAGCGACTCGGACAGCGACTCTGATAGCGACTCTGACAGCGACGGAGACGCTGACGCGGACTCCGACACCGACTCAAACAACAATGACGACGGCGACGAGAAGGGGGGGCTGCTCCGGTGCTCGAGCGGCGGTGACTCGGCCCCGCTGCCAGCCCTGGCCTTGGGGCTGGGGCTCTTGATCGTGCGTCGTCGTCGCCTCCGTGGTGCCGCGTAGGTTTGACCCGAGCGCCCACGACGCGCACGTCATGACGGGCCCTCTTCGCTGCGGCCTTTTGGGGGCGGCGGGGCCGGGACGTCCCGCGGCGTGGACCTAAGCTACCAGACGCGCCACGGCTGAGAACACTCTAAGGAAGGACCCTATGACTCGACCGCTCCTCTCGCTCGGCCTCGGCTTGGGCGCCCTCTCTCTCCTCGTCTCCTGCCGGCTGCTGTCGAAGGACGATGAATCCTCCAACAACGACCGCGCCGACGACACCTCCGTCGAGGACGACACTGAGGACGTTGAGCCCGAGCGTGAATGTGATGAGACGACGGATCTCTGCGCCTCGGGCGACTGTCTCTATGACATTGACGTGCCCATCGCTGAGCTCGACCTCAAGGTGACTTTCGACGGCGGCAAGGTGCCCGGGGCGTCGAGCGGCGACGACGTGCTCGTGCTGTTCACCGAGACGACGACCGGCGACACCCAGAGCTACAGCTTCGACGGCGACGAGGACACGGTCTTTGTGCCGTATGGCACCTACGACATCGCGCTGCAGCTCGGCGCCTCGGATCCCCGCCCCAACTCCTTGACGACGGTGCGCCGTGACGTCGAGGTGAGCGGGGACGCGGGCCTCAACCTCGATATGCCCGTGGGGGAGATCAAGCTCAAGGTGACCTACGACGGCGGCAAGGTGCCTGGTGCGTCGAGCGGCTCGGACGTGCTCGTGCTGTTCACCGAGACCTCCACCGGTGAGACCCAGAGCTACAGCTTCGACGGCGACGAGGACACGGTCTTTGTGCCGTATGGCACCTACGACATCGCGCTGCAGCTCGGCGCCTCGGATCCCCGCCCCAACTCCTTGACGACGGTGCGCCGGGACGTCGAGGTGAGCGGCGACGGTGGCCTCGACCTCAACCTGCCCGTGGGGGAGATTAAGCTCAATGTGACCTATGACGGCGGCAGCGTGCCGAGGTCGCTGAGCGGCGACGAAGTGCTCGTGCTGTTCACCGAGACGTCCACCCTCGAGACGCAGAGCTACAGCTTCGACGGTGGCGAAGAGACGGTCTACGTGCCCCATGGCACCTACGACATCGCCTTGAAGTTCGGCGCGTCGGACCCGAAGGCCAACTCTTTGGCCACGGTGCGGCGCGACGTCGAGGTGAGCGGCGACGGCGGCCTCGACCTCGACCTGCAGGTGGGGGATGTCTCGCTCGAGGTGACCTACGACGGCGGCGATGTGCCCCGCGTGCAGGGGTTCGACGACGTCTCCGTGCTGTTCACCGAGACCTCCACCGGCGAGACCCAGTCGGTGAGCTTTGAGGGCGGCATGGGCGATATCCACGTCCCGTTCGGCACCTACGACATCGCCCTGCAGTTCAGCGCCTTTGACCCCCGGGCGAACTCCTTGGCGACGGTGCGCCGGGGCGTCGAGGTGAAGAGCAGCGCGGGGCTCAACCTCGACCTGCAGGTCGAAGAGGTCACGGGCTTGGTGACCTACGACGGCGGCAAGCTGCCCGGCGCGTCCAACACCGACGACCTCATCGTGCGGTTCGTTGAGATCACCACCGGGGAGGAGCAGTCTGTCTCGACGGACGGCGACGAGTACAAGATTGACCTGCCCTCGGGCATCTACGACGCGCAGATCCAGCTCGGGGCCACGGATCCGCGGCCGAACTCGCTCATCACCGTCGGGTTCTGCCTCGAGGTGCCCTAAGCGCCGCGCGCCTCGTCACCCAAGAGCGCCTCCAGGCTCGGCGCGGTGAGGATCTCCTCGGACCAGCGCTCCAGGGCGGGGAGCTCCGCGTCCTGGAGCCTCACGCGCGCCCAGTCCGGCGGGGGGCCGAAGCGCAGGGTGATGAGGCGCTCGACGCTCCGCGCGAGCACCGCTCTGGAGCGGTCACGCTCCTCTTGTCGGCCTTGCTGTTTGCCGCCTTGCCAGCCCTCCTCGCGGAGTCGGTCAGCCCATGACATCAGGTCTTCCTCAATTTTAGGGTTGATCAGGCGCCGGATCTGGGCGCGCAGTCGTGGTGTCGGCGCGGGCTCGGTGACCTGGGTAATGTAGCGCAGAACCCCGCGGGTCGGGATGTCGCCCCGCCGATCGTAGAGCGCGCGGTAGTCTTGCACGTGGTCCTCCAGGGTGTCCCAGAGGTTCTGCTCGTGGGCGTGGCGCATCAGGAGGAGCGCGAGGCGGCCGCCCCCGCGGCCTGGCACCTCGTCGTCCGCGGTCACGGTGAGGTCGATGAGGTTCAGCCGGAGCTCCGGCGTGAGCGTGCGCAACGCGGGCAAGGCCTCGGGCGGCGCGTCGAGGAGCTCCGAGAGGGATCTCGCCGTGGTCCAGGGCCGAGGCCCATGAAAGACGATGAAGGTGAGCACGACGGGGAGCCGCTGGGCGCTCCGGGCGGCGGACTCCCAGGCCTGGAGCGTGTACCGCAGCGCGCGCAGCGGCATCTGGGGATCGACGCTCGACTGGTGCTCCAGCACGAGGATGAGATCGAGGGCGCCGCCCGCGCGCCAGGGGATCACGAAGCGCAGGTCCGCGTGGCGTGCGCTCAGGTCCTCGGCGACGCCCTCCGTGGGGAGCTGCTTGGCCTCGTCCAGGCGCAAGCGGTCGGTGATCTCCACAGGGAGCAGATCCCGAACGAGCGCCGCGACCTCGGCGGGCTCGCTGAAGATGAGCTTGAAGAACGCGTCGTGAGGCTGAGCCATCCACGCGCCTTATCGCCAGGCTCAGCCAGAAAACGACCGAGGATCTGCGCCTTCGTCAACTCGTGCGCTCGCCGCCCAACAGCGCCTCGGCCCGGGTGGTGAGGTAGACCACCCCCGCGCAGAGCGCCGGGAAGACGAGCTCGTTCACCGCGGCCGGGGCGATGGCCAGCGCCGTCGGCGCGATGACACCTCCGCTCACGCCCAGGCCTACGAGCAGCCCGCCGAAGAGGAGCCCAGTGAGCGCCCCGGCGCCGAGGTAACGGGACAGCGGCGCCTCGGCGCGGCGGTTGAGGCTCAACAAGAGGAGGCCGAGGGAGGCGTACTGCGCGCCTTTGAGCCCCGCCGTCCCCCAGACGACGAGGGCGGGGGTCGCCGCCGCCGCGCTGAGCCCCGCCGCCGCGTTGAGCGCCTGCTGCACCGCCCGGGCGAGGTGGAACGAGGCCGGGGCGGCGATGAGCCCCCACAGGGCCGTGCCTGGCAGGCTCGCCCGGGGCACGGCGAGGCCCACGGCTAAGGCGGCGCAGACCGTGGTGGACCAGCTCACCTTGCCCACGGCGCCGATGACCGCCGCGGCGAGGGTGGGGCTGCCGCCCAAGACGACGCCGACGGTGAGCGTCAGGGCTTGCATCCCGAGGCCGACGAGCGCCGACATCCACACCACCCGCATCACCAGCGTCGCCAACGCCGTCTTCGGGGCCTCGCTCATCCCGCACCTCCACACGCCGCTACGACAGTCTACCCTCTCTCGGCGCCTCGGTTACGTTGGCGCGTCCCAACGGGAGCCCATCATGAACCGCCCCGACACCCAGGCGATGCTCGCCGCGTTCACCGCCGCCTTGGCCGAGGCCACCACCCCCGAGCAGATCGAGGTCGTGCGCCAGGCCCACACGGGCAAAAAGAGCGAGATCAAGCTCGCGTTGCGCGGCCTCGGCGGCCTGCCCCCTGACGAGCGCGCCGTCGTCGCCAAAGAGGTCAACGACGTCGCCCAAGCCATGGAGCGCGCCTTGGCCGAGGCTGGCGCGGCGATCGAGGCCCGGGCCTTGGCCGCCCGGCTCAACGAGGAGTGGCTGGACCTGAGCCTCCCCGGCCTCGCCCCGCCCCGGGGCGCGCGCCACCCGGTCATCACCGTCGAGGAGGACTGCCTCGCCGTCCTGCGCCAGCTCGGCTTCGTGCGGGTCGATGGCCCCGAGGTGGAGCACCCCTACTACAACTTCGACGCCCTCAACATCCCGCCCCATCACCCCGCCCGGGACATGCAAGACACCTTCTGGGTGGACGGCGGCTACCTGCTGCGCTCCCACACGACGACGGTGCAGGCCCGGGTGCTGGAGTCGCGGCCGCCTCTGCCCATCCGCATCGCCAGCGCCGGGCGCGTCTACCGCAACGAGGCCGTCGACGCCACCCACCTCGCGATGTTCCACCAGCTTGAGGGCCTGTGGATCGACCGCGGCCTCACCTTCGCCCACCTCAAGGGCCTGCTCACCACCATCGCCCAGGCGCTCTACGGCCGACGCCCGGTGCGCTTCAAGCCCAAGTTTTACCCCTACACCGAGCCCTCGGTGGGCGTGGATCTCCAGTGTGGGGTCTGCGCGGGGGAGGGTGAGGTCGCGGGCGGCGCCCAGTGTGAGGCCTGCCACGGCGCGGGCTGGGTGACGATCCTCGGCGCGGGCATGGTCCACCCCAAGGTGTTCCAGGAGTTCGGCTACGACCCAAGCGAGGTCTCGGGCATCGCCTTCGGCCTCGGCACCACCCGCATGGCCCCCCAGCGCGTCGGCGTGTCGAAGGTGGCGCTCCTCTACGGCCAAGACCTGCGTGTGCACACCCGCCTGCACCGGAGCGGCGTATGAAGATCTCTGTTGATGTGCTGCGGCGTTACACCGCCTTGCCCGAGACGCTCCGCCAGGTGCGCCTGCTCCTCGACGACCTCGGCCTGGAGGTCAAGCGCCTGAGCCCCGACGGCCAGCTCACCCTGGAGCTGCTCGCGAACCGCGGCGACCACCACTGCTACGAGGGCGTCGCCCGGGAGATCACCGGCCGCACCGGGGGCGCGCTCACCCCGCCGCCCGTGGCCACGCTCTCCATCGGCGAGCCCCCCTGGCCGCTGCGCCTGGAGACGGACCTCTGCCTCGTCTACACCGCGACGCTCCTGGAGCGTGTCGGCGCCGGCGCCGGGCAGCTCAGCGACGAGGCCCTCGCCCCTCTGCGCGCCGCGGGCCTCGCCCCGGTGCTCGCGCCCGTAGACGCGACGAACCTCTCCAACCTGGAGCTCGGCCAGCCCACCCACGTCTTCGACGCGGACACCCTCGTCGGCGCGGTGACGATCCGCCTCTCCCGCGCCGGGGAGCGCGCCTGGCCCCTCTTCACCGCTGCGCCTGTCGAGGTGCCCGAGGGCACCCTCGTCATCGCCGACGACGTGAAGATCTTGGCCATTGCCGGGGTGATCGGCTGTGAGGAGTCCAAGACCACGGCGGCCACCCGGCGAATCCTGTTGGAGTCCGCGACCTTCGACCCGGTGAAGGTGCGCATCGCCTCTCGGGCCCTGGGCATCCACACCGACTCCACGGCGCGGTTTGAGCGGGGGGCTGACCCCGCCCGGCCCCTCGTCGGCGCGGGCCGCGTGGTCCAGCTCTTGGAGGGCACGGGCGCCTGGCGGCGGGTCGGTCAGACCGGCCAGGTCGGCGCCTGGGTGAACCCGGAGCGCATCGTGCGCCTCTCCGCGGCGGCGGCGGCCCGGTTCTTCGGCATGCCGATGCCCTGCGAGCTGATCGTCGAGATCCTCGCCCGCCTGGGCTACATCGCCCACGTCTCCCCCGACGACGGCGACACCGTCACGGCCTATGTGCCCACCTGGCGCCTCTGGGACGTCGAGTACGCCGACGACCTCTACGAGGACCTCGCCCGGTCCATCGGCTACAACAACACCCCCGTCGCCTTGCCTCCCGTCGAGATGGGCGCCTTGCCGAGCCCCGCGGAGCTCCGCCGCGACGTCGTGGACGGCCTGCTGCAGTCCTTCGGCTTCTACGAGGTCTTCACCGACGGCTTTTATGGCCGGGCGCTCATCGAGAGCCTCGGGCTCCCTGAGGTCCACCCCCTCCGCGAGCACGTCCAGACCGAGAACGCCCTCGACCGCGCCTACAGCCTGCTCAAGCTGAGCTGTTTCCCCCAGGCCGTCGAGCTCGTCGCGCTCAACCAGCGCGTCAAGAACGAGCAGGTCAAGGCGTATGAGTGGACGCGCACCTTCCACCCGGCCCCCCAGCACAAGCTGCCCTCGGGCCGCCTGAGCGCGCCCTGCACGGAGCGCCGGGTGCTGTGGATGGTCGCCTCCGGCACAGACCGCCCCCGGGCCTGGCTCGACAAGAGCCGCCCGGCGGACCTCTTCTTCATGAAGGGCGTCGTGGAGGAGCTCGGCGTGGCCTTGGGCCTCACGCTTGAGCTCGGCCCGGCTGAAGCCGACGCCCCCTTGGCCATTCTGCTCCACCCAGCCCGTCAGGCGAGCGTGCGGCTCAACGGCGCCGTCGTCGGCGTGGTCGGTGAGGTCCACCCCTCGGTGCTCAAGGGCTTCAAGGTGCGGAAGGGCCGCCCGGTCTACCTGGAGCTCGACGAGACGGCCCTGCTCTCAGCGACGCCCCAGGCCCCCCGCTTTGAGGAGCCCCCGGAGCTGCACCCCATCGACCGCAGCCTCGCGTTCTCTTTGCCGCCGCAGGTCGAGGCCGGGTCGGTGAGCGAGGCCCTGCGCGCCGCGGGCCCGCCGAGCCTCATCCGGGTCGCCATCGTGGACCTCTTTGAGCACGACGAGGGCGGCGTGCCGACGCGCACCTTCACCTACGCCTTGACCTTCCAGACGACCAAGGGCCAGGCCTTGAGCGCTGACGAGGTCAACGCCGCCTGCGAGGCGATGATCGCCGCCGTTGAGGGCGGCGCGCTCGGGGCGCGGGGCGTGCGCCTGCGCCGCTGAGCGTCACCACCGTCGCGCTCACTCCGCGACGGCGGTGATCTCCACCTCGGGCCGGTTGTCGCCGATGTTGAACTCGGCCTGTAGGGTCCAGGCCCCGGCGGTGAAGGTGTGGCGATCCGAGAGCAAGGTGATCTCCTCGACCACCCCTTGGGCGGGCACGGTCCACTCCGTCTCCGCGTCGTCGCAGGTCTGACCCAGCTCGGCCTTCACCGAGCCGTCCTGCAGCACCCGCCAGACCTTCACGAGGCAAGAGTCGCTCGTCGTGAAGCTGAGGTCGATCTCGCAGGGGTTTGTGACCCGGCCCATGCCCTTCACGATCGTCCCGGCGACGAAGGATGCGCCGATCTCGTTGTCGCCGCCGTCGAGGGCGTGGGCCGTGAACACGAGATCCGAGCCGTCGCAGTCCTGGGCACTGGAGTCGCCGCCGCCGCCGGAGTCGTCGCCGCCGCCGGAGTCGTCACCGCCGCCGGAGTCATCCCCGCTGGTGTCGTCGCCGCCGGAGTCGTCGACGGGCTTGAGCACGGGTGCGGGGCAGGCCAAGAGCAGGCTGAGCCAGAAGCCGATGATCATGAGGTCTCCTCCTCTTCAGAACGTCAGACCAGCATAGCGCCCTCCTTGGGAGCGCGCGTTAGGTCAACAGCCATGAAGAAGTGGAGCTTCCCCGTGAGCGCGCTCGTCGAGCGTGCGCCCCAGCTCGGCCGGGTCGAGGGCGTCGCGCTGCGCCCCAAGCGCCGCGAGCCCTTGGTGCCGGTCCCCGCGTGGGATCTCACCGCCCGGCGCATCGACCACGGTCGGCCGGGCCGCCGGGAGGTCACGCTCATCCAGGCCGAGCACGTCGCCGTCGTGGGCCAGCTCCTGGGCCGCCCCGTGGACTACCTGCTCCTGCGGCGCAACGTGCTCGTCTCGGGGGTGAACCTCCTGAGCCTCCTCGGGCGGCGCTTCACCGTCGGCGGCGTCGAGCTGGAGGCGACGGGGGTGTGTGACCCCTGCGAGCGGATGGAGGAGGTCCTGGGGGAGGGCGGCCACGCGGCGATGATCGGGCACGGCGGCGTCTGCGCCCAGGTGATCACCCCGGGCGTGCTCGCTGTCGGCGACGTCGTCCGCCCCGCCTGGCGCTGAGCGGTGCGCCTCGTCGTCACCGGGGCGTCGAGCTTCGTCGGCGCGTGGTTCTGCCAGACCGCGGCGCGCCGGGGCCATGAGGTCATCGGGCTCGCCCTGGAGACCCCGCTCCGCCTCTCTGGCGTGACGACGCTTCGCCTGGATCTCGGCGGGGCCGAGGCCGCGTCCCAGCTCGCCGCCCAGCGCCCCGACGTCGTGGTCCACCTCGCCTGTAAGGTCATGGGCAGCGGCCCGGCGGGGGGGCCCGAGTCCGCGGCGACCCGGCTCAACCGCCGCATGATGGACGCCGTGCTCGCCGTCGGCGCGCCGATCCTCTACGGGTCGAGCACCTGCGTTCATTGGCCCAAAGACACGGCCTACGCCCAGGGCCGCCGGGAGGACGAGGCCCGCCTCGCCGCCTCGGGCCTGCCTTGGGCGGCGCTGCGGCCCTCGGCGCCGTATGGGCCCGCTTTGCCTGGCCACCAGCCCAGACACCCCGAGAGCTTTCACACCTTGGCGCGCTGGGTGCGCCGGGGCGTGGTGCCGGTGCCGGGCGACGGACGCGCCTTACGCCAGCCCATCCACGTCGAGGATCTCGCCTTGGCGGGCCTCGCGCTCATCGAGGGCGGCTTGCCGGGGGAGGCGCTGGACGCGGGCGGGCCCGAGGCCCTGCCGTTCAACAGCATCATCGACCGCCTCGCCGCGGCGATGGGGCGGGGCCCGGCGAGAAAGGTGCATCTGCCCTTGGGCCTGCTCGTGCGGGTGGCGCGGCGGCTGCCCGGCTTTGAGCCCGCGCTCCTCGCGGCGGCGAGCTGCGACGACCCGGCGGACCCGACGGCGCTGATTCAGCGCAGCGGCGTGACCCCTCGGCGCTTCGAAGACGGCGCGCGCTCATTGGTTGGTTGACCAACCAAGATCGGGCGTGGGGCGCACAAAGGCGCGCCAGCGCACGCGGACGTGGCGCGGCGGCGCGTGAGGGAGCTTACTTCTTCTTGCGCCCGCCCTTCGGGGTCTTCGTCGTGAGGTCCACGGTGCTCGGCGCGGCGGGGGCGGGCTCGTCGTTCTTGGGCCGGTTCACGATCTCGGTCGGGGCGTCCTCTTCTGGCTCGAACCGGATGACCTTCTCAGACATCTTGTCGCTCCCTCGTGTTGTGGGGTTGAGCGTCTTGTATCTCACAGATCCGCCGTCCGCTCAAGCCCGGCCTCGCGCGGGCGCGGCGCCACCCCGGCGAAGCCCGGGAGAAGATCCGCCGCCGGAGCGGATCAAGCTGGCTTGGGGTATGCTTGGGCGCTCTCCCCCGGAGGATCCATGCTTCTCGTCGTGCTGGCGCTCTTCGCGTGCAAGAAGGAGGTCCCGGAGCCCAAGCCCGAGGACACCACGCCCCCGGCGATCTGCCACGAGGGCACCCGTTGGTCCGAGGGGCAGACCCTCTTTGCCGAGGCTACGGACGCCTGGGGCCTCACGGCGATCCAAGCGACGGGGGTGCGCCTCACCGCCGTTGACTTCGACGGCGACGGCTACACCGACCTCGCCGTGCGGAAGGGCGCGGGCGCGGACGACATCGCGGCGGGCACCCGCGACACCTGGCTCTTGCGGAACACCGGGCTCGGCACCTTCGAGGACGTCACCGAGGCCAGCGGCATCTTCGTGGGCCGCGACGGCAACCCCCTGCGGGGTCGCCCCGGCGTCACCTGGGCCTGGGCCGACGTAGACAACGACGGCGACCTCGACGTCTACACCGGGCTCAACGACGCCGAGAACACCCTGGAGGAGTACAGCGAGATCCGCCTCAACAACGGCGACGGCACCTTCAGCCTGGCCCCGGCCACGGCGATCTCGCTCACCAAAGACGAGCCCTACGGCGCCTCGTTCACCGACGTGAACCGCGACGGAAACGTCGACCTCTGGATCACCCAGTACAACGCCAAACAAGACCACCTCTACCTCGGCGACGGCGCCGGGGGCTTTGAGGACGTCACCGGCACCGCCGGGCTCACCACGAAGGCCTGGCGCTCCGTCGCGGACATCAACAACGCCGAGGCCCACACTTACGCCTGGGCGGCCTTGGCCTGCGACCTCAACAACGACCTCTTCCCCGAGCTGCTGAGCCCCTCCTACGGCCGCGCCCCGAACCACCTCTGGCGCAACAACGGCGACGGCACCTTTCAGAACCGCTCCGTGGCGTCCAACTACGCCTACGACCACCGCACGGACTGGACCGACAACGAGTCCGCGCGCTGCTGGTGTACGCTCCACCCCGACGACGAGGACTGCGAGGGGGTGCCCGCGCCGCGCATCGTCTGTGAGGAGGACGCCGACGCCTTCCGCTGGGACCACACCTACGACCGCGAGCCCTTCCGTTTGGGCGGCAACAGCGGCGAGACGATGTGTGGGGACCTCAACAACGACGGCTGGATGGACCTCGTCACCACGGAGATCGTGCACTGGGACGTGGGCAGCTCCTCCGACCCCAGCGAGGCCCTGTTCAACACCCAAGACCCCGACATCGTGTTTGAGCGCCCCGGGAACGACGTGACCGGCCTCGTGCGGGAGCACACCGAGACGGCCTGGAACGACGGCGACATCACGGGCAGCCTCTTCGACATCGACAACGACGGCTGGCTCGACATCTACATTGGCGACTCCGACTACGCGGGCTCCCGGGGGCGCCTCTGGCACCAGACCTCCCCCGAACAGTTTGTCGCCGTGCCCGTCGATCAGGGCATCGACCACTGGCGTAGCCACGGCAGCGCCGCGGTGGACTTCGACCGCGACGGCGACCTCGACCTCGTCGTCGGCCACTCCAGCGCCCGCTGCGACGAGGAGTGCTACGACACCTTCACCATCCGCCTCTTTGAGAACCTCACCGACTCCGCCGCGACGAACTACCTCCAGCTTGAGCTCGTCGGCGCCGAGGGCACGAACCGCGCCGCCGTAGGCGCCCGGGTCGAGGTGAAGACCGCCGAGGCCACCCAGACCCGCTATGTCGACGGCGGCCACGGCCAGTGGGGCAACCAAGAGGACCTCATCCAGCACGTCGGCCTCGGCGGCGCCTGTGAGGCCGAGGTCACCATCACCTGGCCCGACGCGGCGGGCACGGTCGAGAAGTACACCCTCGGCGGCGGCTACCGTTACCGTGTGGTCCAGGGTGAGGGCTGGACGGTGGTGGAGTAGGCGCCTCAGCGCGCCATCTTCGCCAGCTCGGCCTCGATCGCCGTGGTCAGCGCCTCGTGCTCTAGCTCGTTGTTGAAGAACACGATGGTGCCGTCCACGCCGACGAGCCACTGCTGGGGGTAAGCGGCGGTGGGGAAGGCGTTCACCATGGCGTACTGTTTGCGGGTGGCGCCGCCGGGGTCCATGAGGATGGGCAAGGTGAGGCCCAAGGCGTCACGGAAGGCCTCCAGGGTGGACTGGGGCTCGTCCGAGATCGCCCAGACCTTGAGGCCCTGCGGGCCGTAGGTGGGGAGGACGCTGGCGTTGATGTCCGAGACCTCGGACGGACAGACCGGTCACCAGGTGGCGAAGTACGCCAAGAGCACCGGGGCGCCGAGCTGCTCGGAGAGCCGGTGGGTGTCGCCGTCGAGGTCCGTGAGGGCGAAGTCCGGGGCGGCCTGGCCCAAGTAGTCGCCGACCACACCCGCGGTGAGCTTGAGGCTGAGGGTGGGCTCGTCGGGGTCGTTGGAGGCGAGGCAGAGGGTCGTGTCTAAGCTCTCGCCGCCAGCCCAGGTGAGGCGGAGCAGCGCCTCTTCGCCGGGCTCAATCGACGCCGCGCTCACCTCGACGGTGACACGCTCATCTCCGACCGTCGCCCCGGAGAGGGTGAGGGGGGCGTCGCCCCGGTTGGTGAGGCGCACGGTGGCCTCGCCGCCCTCGGCGGGCAGGCGGGGGCTGTCGGTGCTGGGGTCGAGGGACGGCGCGGCGCCGTCGCGGTCGAGGACCCAGCCGGAGAGGATGTTCCAGTCGCCGACCCAGGCGGCGTCTCCCGGCGCGGCGCGCACGGCCAAGGCGAACTGCTCGGTCTGCTCCCGGGCGAGGGGCTGGGGGTCGGCAGGGTCGCTGAGATCGTAGACGACGACGCCCTCGTGGTCGGCCACCCACAAGAGGCCGTCGGCGGCGCTCACCTGGGCGGCGCTGCCCCCGGTGGGCACGACCCGCAGGAGCGACGGGGCGGCGGGGTCAGCGAGGCTCAGCACGGCCACGCCCGCGCCGCCGATGGCCGCGTAGAGGTGGCCGTCCGCCACGGCGACGTGCTGGGTGGCGCCGGGCAGAGCCACGGCGGGGTGAATTACCGGGGCGTCGGGGTTCGAGAGGTCGATGGGCACCACGCCCAGAGCGTTGTCTGCGACGTAAGACCAGCCGGTCTGGACCGGGCTCAGCTCCCAAGGCGCGCTCAGGCCCGGCGTGGCGGCGCCCTCGACGGGGCGTGTGGGGTCGGAGAGGTCCACCGGCAGGAGCCCCCGGGCGCGGTCGGTGAGCCAGAGGCGGTCGCCGTCCCAGGCCATGCCCTCCAGGCCCGCGCGGCTGATCACGCCGAGGGTGGCCATGGCGGCGGGGTCGCTGACGTCGACGAGCTCCAGGCCCCGGTCGCGGTGGGTGACGGCGACGAGGCCGTCCCGAATGACCTCAACCCGGTGATAACGCCCGTTCCCGGCGGGCGGGTGCGCGCCGATGAGCGCAGGCGCGGCGGGGTCGGCGATGTCGTAGACCATCAGCCCACCTTGGCCGACGCCATAAGCGCGCTCGCCGTGCAGCTCCAGGTCGATGAGCTCGACGAAGAAGCCTTGGCCGGGCTTGTCCTGGCCCCGCTTGTCTTGGCCGGTCTGGGTGAGGGTGTCCGTCGGCAGGCTCGCCGGGGCCTCACAGGACGTGGGCAAGGTGGACCAGACGAGGGGAGGCTCGCCGGTGTCGGCGGTGTCGTCGTCGTCCCCGGAGTCCGCGCCGCTGGCCGCGCTGTCATCGCCCGCCCACCGGGGGACACAGACCCCGTCCGCGCGTAGCAGCTCGTCCTCCGCGCAGGGGAAAGACCCGCTGCAAGCGGCGAAGACGGCGAGGGGAGTGAGGGCGAACACACGCATCAGCTCGTCTGATGCGGGCCGCGCCGGAGGGTTTCAACATGGCCGATCCGGCGCGTGGTCTTCATGTAGAATGACGCCTATGTCTACTCCTGTTGAGACCCCGTCCGGCGCGTCACTCCTCAGCGCGCTCTTGAAGCCCGCCCTGCTCATCTTCGCCATCCCCGCCTTCGCCTGGTGGTTCGGCGGGTACGTCACTGGGCGATTTGATCAGCAGCTCCAGGAGGGCGCCCTCGCCCAGGTCGACTCGGTCCCGGGGCTCTCCGACGGCGACCGGGAGGGCCTGCGGCTCTTCTACAGCACGGTCCGACCCAGCGAGGTCTGCGCCGGGGACGACCCCGCCCAAGACGAGCTCCGCGTGACCCTCGGCGAGGCCTGCTCGCAGTACGATCAGCTCCGCTGGATCAAACAAGCCGGGATGCTCTCCGTCGCCTTGGGCCTGCTCACCGGGCTCATCGGCGGCGTCGCCGTGGCCGCGGCGATGGGCTCCCGGGCGGCCCAGCTCCCGGCCTTTCGTGTGGCCTGGGGCAGCCTGCGGGTCATCAGCGCCGTCCAGGTGGTCCTTCAGGGCGGCCTCGCCGTGGCGCTCTCGTACTGGGTGACGGCCTACTTCTTGGAGGTCTACGTCGTCAAGCTCATCGTCGTCGCCGCCTTGTTGGCTCTGTGGGGCGTCGGCGCGGTGCTGCTGGGGATCTTCGCGAAGGTTGATGTGGTCACGCCGGTCGAGGGCGCGCCGATCACCGAGGCCGACGCCCCGGCGCTCTGGGCGCGGCTGCGAGAGCTCGCGGCCAAGATCGGCACCGAGCCCCCGACTCGGGTGATCGGCGGCATCGACGACAACTTCTTCGTGACCGAGAACGCCGTGCAGCTCGGCGACGCGCGCCTGGAGGGCCGCACGCTGTTCATGAGCCTCGCGCTGCTCCGGGGCCTCGACGCCGCCGAGGCCGAGGCCGTCATGTGCCACGAGCTCGCCCACTTCAGCGGCGGCGACACGACCCACTCCCGGGGCCTCGCCCCGATGCGCGCGAAGTACGCCGAATACCTCCAGGTGCTTCAAGGCAACCCGCTCTCGATGCCCGTGTTCTTCACGATGCTCGCGTTCTGGCGGGGGTTTGAGCTCGCTTTGGCCAAGACCAGCCGGGAGCGAGAGTTGCGCGCGGACCGCATCGCCGCCGAGCAGACCCGCCCGGACGCCGTGGCGCGGGCGCTCCTCAAGATCGCCGCCTGGTCGCGGTACCGCGCCGAGGTCGAGGACGCGCTGTTCCGCCAGTCCCAGGTGCTCTCCTCCGTGAACATCGCCGACCGGGTGCGCGGCGGCTTCGCGGACTTTGTCGGCTCGGAGCGCCTCTTGAGCATCCGCGGCGGCGAGACGCCTCACCCCATGGACAGCCACCCGCCGAACACCGAGCGCTTCGCCGCTTTGAACGTCTCGTTGCCGGAGTCCGCCTGGCCCGAGGTGCTGACGGCCCCCGTCGAGGACAGCTGGCACGGGCGTATCCCCGTCGCCGAGGCCGTCGAGGCGGCGCTCTGGGCGGACTACGAGGCCCGCTTCGCCGCCGGTCAGCGCCTCAAGGTGGCCATTGAGCTCACCCCGCGCACCCCGGAGGAGATCGCCCTCGTCGAGGACTACTTCCCGACCCTCCGTTACAACGACAAGCAGGGCGTGGAGTCCGTCGTGCTCTCGTGGGAGGGCATCGCCCATGACGGCTGGCGCCTCAATCACGACGAGATCACCAACGCCGCCCTCGACGACGGCGTGCTCGGCAAACACCTCGTGCTCACCACGGCGTCGGGCAAACAGAAGATCAACCTCCGGAGCCTCCCCGAGCAGGAGCACCTCGTGAACTTCCTCGGGCGTTACCTCGGCCGGGCCCGCCGCGCCCAGGAGATCCGCAGGCAAGCCGGGGGCTGAGCTCAGGCCGCGCGGCCCATGCCCCGCTCCAAGAAGCCATTGAGGGCTCGGGCTCGTCGGGGGGACAAAAAAATTAGAGCGTGGACTCAGGCTGTTTTGGTCGAGCGGCCCGGCCCGGCTGGCAAGCTCGACGCGCTGAGGTTTGGGGGGGCCAATCCGGGCGCTCGTTGGAGCTCGTGTGGCGTAAGATGTTGATCTTCTGAGATGACGTTGTTGAAAACCTCCCCGATCCCCACCCTCCTAAGACAGGAGCCCTCATGCGCCCGATCCCCACCCTCACCCCCGCCGCGCTCGCCCTGAGCGCGCTCCTGTCCTCCGGCTGCGGCTCAAGCCACGCGACCACGCCGGACTCACCCTCGGTCACCAGCACGTCGACCACCTTCGGCGGTGACGCGGTCTATGTCGCCCCGGCGGACAACGGCTTAGGCGCGCCGCCGCCGACCCTCGCCACCCAAACGAAGGGCGGGAGCGCCAACGGCAGCGACAACGACGTCGGCTATTGCCACGAGGGCTACTGCATCGAGGCCGTCGTGGGCACGAGCGGCAACGGCCGGAAGATCAAGTTCAACCAGAGCCTCGTCGCCAACCGCAACGACCCCAACCTCCACCAGGTCCTCGCCCGCGCCTTCCACCCCTACTACGTCACGAAGGACGAGAGCCTCAGCACGAACGACTGCCCGGGGGGCTGGCGGCTCTGCGCGCCCCAGGCCACCTACGACATGGCCGTTCGGAAGATCAGCTCCTGCTCCAAGCTGCCCGAGGGCTGCACGACCGGGGCCTGGACCTTCCAGATGCTCCACGCTTACCTCTGGGCGAACCAGGTGGCGTCGAGCGCCGACCACTGCGGCGACGCCGAGGGTAACATCGTCGTGATCCAGGTGGACTCGGCGGACCCCACCGTCGCGTTCGTGTGGCACGTCAAGTCCCGCGATGAGTCCGACCCCGTGGTGGCGAGCAAGCTCGACTTCACCGGGGCGCACCCGCAGTTCGTGAACAACGCCGACGGCTGCGGGATCGGCGGCTGCAGCGGCTCGCACCACAAGCAGTACACCCGGAAGACCGACGACAAGGACGCCCATAATTGGACGATTGACCAAACTACCGTGTTCTTCCACCCGGGCGTCGAGTACGACTACAAACGGAACGTCGCCCCGCTCATCACCTGCGAGATGCCCGCGCACGGCGACAAGTGCCACAACGCGGCGACGAACACCTGGAACGATGAGGGCCACGACAACGACCAGGCGCGCTGCGGTGTCAGCCCCTACTCCCAGTCTGTCACCCTGAGCACCTCGACGACGGGGGCGAGCGGGCCCTGGGGCGCCAACAAGGACGGCGCGGGCGCGTTTTATGGCGGCCTGCTCGACAACTGCCCCTTGACCTCGGACTCCGCGGGCGGCTGGGGCATCGGCCTCAACGTGAGCTGGAGCTACAGCGACTCCGGCGTTCGCGGCAAGTACCCCATCGGCGACGTCGACAACACCTCCGCGGGCTGAGGCGGCGGCTCAGCGACCCGGCCTCACGAGCCCGGCCGCGCGCCGCTCAGCCCCCGGCCTCACCCTCGGGGCGCTTGAGCGTCGGAGTGGGCGGCCGCATGCCCGGCGTGAGGCTCGGCCCAGGGGGCGCGGCGACCTCAACGGCGCCCTCCTCCCCCTTCGGCTCGTCCTCGTCCCCTTGGCCTGCCTTGGGGGCCTTGGGCGGGGCGGGCGGCGTCTCTTCGCCGGTGTCGAGGCGGTGGAGGTAGACGAGCACCCGGCGGGCGTCGTGTTTGTCCAGCTCCTCGGCGTAGGCGGGCATCTTGCCTTTGCCCTCAAGGATGATCGGGATGAGGGCGTCGAAACGGTCCTCGCTCATCTTGCCGCGCAGGTCGGGCACGCCGCCGACGAGGGCTTCAGCGGCGGGGCCCTGGCCGTTGTTGGACGCGCCGTGGCACTGCCAGCAGCTCTGCATGAACACCGTGCGGCCGCGGACGTGGTCCTCGGGGCGTTTGGTGGGCATCCCGGCGAGCACGGCGCCCGCGAGGGTGAGCGTGAGGGCGACGGGGATGAGCACGCGCCGGGAGCGCAGGGAGTTGGGCGGGAGCATGGCGCCCTCTAACCGTCCGCCGCCGCGCCCGCCGCCGTGACGGCGGCGTCCTTGAGGTCAAAATCGACGCTCAGGCCGACGCCGAACATGGTCACCCGGCTCCTGAAGACGCCGTTGCCGACCACGCGGCCCTCGTCGACGTCGCCCGAGGTCGCGTCGATCTGGACCTGGCGCACCTGGGAGTTGGTGATCTCCCGAGGCATGATGAGCTGCTGGGCGAAGCCCGCGTCGAGGGTGTAGCGGCGGCCGACACGGTAGGTCGCCCCGGCGCTGTAGCCCCACTTGGGGCCGTCCACGAGGCCTACACCTTGGGTGGCGGCGGGGATGGCTGAAGACTCATACAGGCCGCCCGCGCGCAGGGCGAGCTGGTCGTTCACGTCGTACTCCGCGCCCAGCCGCACCGAGAAGGCGTCCTCGTAGCCCGCGGGCAGCTCGATGGGCCCCTCGATCACGATGTCCCCGGCCTGGGTGTGCAGGTTCATCTCCACGTCGTCCACCACGATGGTCTCGACGATTCGCCAGTCTTGCCACACCCCGGCGAGCTCCACCTCCAGGCCGTCGATGGGCCGCACGAGCACCCCCGCCCGCAGGATGAGCGGCATGGTGATGGCCAAGGAGATCGCGTCGTCCTGCACGATGGGGTCGGTGACGAAGCCCCCGGTGTACAGGCCATGGGTGGTGAAGTCGCCGGTCATGCCACCTTCAGCGAGGAACTTGACCGGCGGGGTGACCGAGGCGCCGATGGCGAAGCGGCCCGACTCGGGCTCGATGAGGATCCCGGCGTTGCCGGTGAAGCGGGCGCGGTCGGTGGCGGAGAGGCGGAAGCGGATGTCTCCGGAGGGGTCGTCGTTGCCCGAGGTGGTGAGCACGAGCTCCTGCTCGGCGTACATCAAGGCCCAGCTCACCCCGGCGCCGACGCTGAGCCAGGGCGCCCACTCCACGAAGCGGTGGCCCACGGACGGCCCCAGGTTGGTCTGGATGACCGAGGTGTCCACGAGGGTGTATCGCTGTGGGCCGTTCGGGTCGTAGGAGACGTCGGGGGCATAGGGCGGGTAGAAGCCGAAAGCGAAGGTGGTGCCCTCCCGCCCGGCGTCCCAAGACACGCCGAAGTTGGGGATGACGTAGGGCTTGGCCACGTTGAGCACGGGGTCAAACACCTCGGTCGTGTCGCCGTTCACCTCGTCGGCGCGGTCAAAGTAGACGTACTGATCGACGGCGGCGACGTTTAAGGTGAAGCGCCCGCCCTTGATGCGGCTGAGCGCCGCCGGGTTGTAGTACTGGGCGTTGATGTCGTCGGCCCCAGCGATGAACGCGCCGCCGCGGCCGAAGGCGCGCACGCCGACGTCGGCGAAGTAGTAGGCCGAGGCGTTGGCGTCGGCGAGGGTCATCCAGGCGAGCATCAGCATGAGGGGGGTGGCCTCCGACGCCGGTGGTGTTCGGCGCGAACGCCCAGTCTGCCACAAAGCGCGGCGAATCGCCGTACACTCTGGGCGTCGTGACGCCACCGCCGTTGGCACGACCCTTGCTCAAGGGCCGGGAGCCCCTCACCCCCGGTGCCCGATGAACCTCTCGACCCGACGCCTGCGTGTGCCGATCCTCGCCGTGCTCACCCTCTGGCTGACCCTCGCCGTGGCCCTCGACCGCTACGGCCACCGCGCCCCTCCTGTGGGGCCCTACGACGTGATCATCGTCGCGGGCTGCCGCGTTCACCCCTCCGGGCGGCCCTCGGACGCCTTGGCGCGCCGGGCGGAGCGGGCCGTGGCCTTGTGGCGAGACGGCCTCGCCCCGGTGGTGATCTTCACCGGGGGGACCGGCGCGGGCGGGGTGAGCGAGGCCGCGGCGGCGGCGCGGCACGCGGAGTCCTTGGGGCTGCCCGCCTCGGCCATCCGCCTGGAGGACCAGTCAAGCTCTACTGAAGAGAACGCGCGCTACGCTTCGTCGATCGCCCTGGGCGCCCGGGTGATCGTGGTGTCCGACGCCTACCACGTCTGGCGCGCTGAGCGGGTGTTCGCCCGGTACTTCCCCGAGGTCCGCGGGGTGGGCAGCGTCGGCCCCTTTAGCGCCCGGCTGCGTGGCGCGGCCCGGGAGGTGGTCGCCGTGGCGGCCTACGCGGCCCGGGGCAGGCTCTGACGGGCGCCCCAGGCCGCGAGCGCGCCCCCGGCGCCGAGGCTCAGGAGCTCCCAGAGCGGCGGCGTCCACTGGGCCAAGGTGAAGACCGTGTCGATGGCCATGATCGGCGTGAGCGCCAGGGCCCCGAAGCGCCCGCAGGCGCCCCAGGTGAGCCCCTCCGGCGACAGGCGCCGGGAGTAGACGTACACGAAGAGCGCGAAGCCCGCCCAGAACCCGGCGCGGTAGCTGATCGACAGAGAGAAGGCCAAGGGGAAGAAGGCCCAGCGCACGAAGCCGCTCAGCTCGTCGAGGAGCTCCACAAGCAGCGCGCGGTTCAAGAAGAAGGCCTCGACGGTGGTGAGGGGGATCACCTGGGTCGGCAGCGGGTCGAGGTGGGTGACGATGAGCTCGGTCTTCGTGAGCAGGGCCGACTCCGGGCGGCCCCGGAGGCTCGTGACCTGGCCCGTGGTGTCCACCACCAGAAACGGCAGGTCGGTCTGGGGATCGACCATCACCCAGGGCTCCTCGACGCCGCGCACCCGGGCCCGGCCGCCGTGGATGATGATCTCCGGGAAGTCGTTCAGCACCTTCGGCGCGTACTCGTGCTCCACCCGGTCGATGAGGCGCAGCCCTTGCACCGTCAAGGGCACCCACACGAGCAGCAGCAGGACGTGCACGTAGACGATGCCGTAGCCCGTCCCCAGGTGGGCCACGTCACGCCAGAAGCTCCCGCGCAAGAGCGGGAACAGCAGCAGCGCGGCGTAGAGCGAGGGCGCCTTCGTCGGCGGGGAGTCCTCAGCCATCACTCGTCCTTCATGTCGTGACGAAGCCCCAGGCGGCGGGATCCGGCGGCGGTCCCTCACCGAACAGCGGCTCGATCGCCTGCCGGGAGAGGGTACACCAGAACAGGTCCGGGCCCTCTCCGGCGTGCATCGCGGCGGCGAGGGCCTTCCCGGTGTAGGTGCCCTCCAGGCGCAGGTCCGCGGCGGCCTTCGCCAGGGCCACGGCCTCCTTCGCCGACGCCGTAGGCAGGCCGTAGCCCGCGCCGAGCTGGGCGTCTTGCACGGTGATCGGCGCCTCCGCGTAGCCGGTGATCTCCGAGACGGCGCTCACCAGGGCCTTGAGGGCGTCGAGGTCGAGCCATGACGTGGGCACCACCCGCACGGCGACCACCTCGGAGGCGAGCCCGGCGGCCTTGAGTCCCACGGCGAGGCCCGCGGCGGTGCCCCCGGTGCCTAAGGCGACGAAGACCCGGCGCGGCGCGGGCAAGACGCCGTCCCGGACCTGCTCGGCGAGCTCCATGGCGGCGGTGACGTAGCCCAAGGCGCCGACGGGGTTTGAGCCCCCGGCGGGCAGCACCGTGGCGCCTTCACCCAGCTCCGCGAGCATCCGGCGGCCCTCGACCAGGTTCGGCGCGCGGTGCAGGGTGGCCCGGGGCAAGGTGGCGCGCAGCACGTCGAGCATGTGGGGGTCGAAGGGCCGCGGGATGACGACGGCCTCGACCTTGTGCCCGGCGTCGTGGCCGTGCACGGCGGTGGCGAGGACGTGGTGGGAGCCCACGGCGCCGAGCGTGATCACCCGCTCCTTGGCGCCATAGAGCAGGTGCTCCAGCTTACGCACCTTGTTCCCAGCGTAGGCGGGGTGGCAGAGGCCGTCGTCTTTCATCCACAGATCGCGGCGTAAGGCGCGCAGGGAACGGATCGGGCTCGGCCAGGCGCCGAGGGTGAGTCGTCTCTCGCTCCAGCTCATTGTGCTCTCCGACATGCCGACCCCCTGATCCTGCGCTAGATTGAGCCCATGGACAAGATTCAGCACGGCTATGACTTCGGCGGCGCGGCGTTTAACCTCAGCGACCCCCAAGACCGGGAGCTGGTGCGCTTCATCCTCTCCCAGGCCCTCTTCGGCGAGGCGACGGGGGTTTATTGCGGCAAGTCCTTGTTCGCGGCGCGCTCGCTGGAGGCCGCGCGGTTCTACGTGCGCCAGGCCCGGCAAGAGCTCAACCACCTGGAGCTCTTCGCCGATGTGTTCCGCGCCTTAGACATGACGCCAGTCCCGGCGCACTGGGTGGTCAAGCTGCTCTCGGCGCACAACAACTACTACCCGCTCAAGGTGCTGATGGAGCACGCCATCGGCGAGGGCATGGTGCTCGACATCTTTAAGGACGTGCTGCTCCAGACCTTGCCCGACGACCACCCCGCCGTGCCCGAGATCAAGAAGAAGCTGCGTGTGGTGGTGCGTGAGGAGGAGGAGCACGTCGCCTGGGGCGAGAAAGAGACCCGGGCGATGCTGGCCGAGCGCCCCTGGCTGCGCTGGCCCTACTACGGCCTGCTGGAGCTGCAGATCGTGCTCGCCCGCCTCATGGTGCGGCCCTTCGCCCGCCGCGCCGAGGGCCACCCCGTCCTGAGCCACCTCGGCCCCTTCGTCGAGTTCGTGAGCGCCCGCATCCGCCAGCAGGGCCGCGACCTCGGCATCATCCCCGAGGCCCCCGTCGGCGCCCTCAAGCGCCTCGGCGCGATGGCCTGGGGGGTGGGCCTGTTCTTGAGGAGCCAGCTCAGCACGTCGCGGTCGACGCTGGAGAAGACCTACCTCACGGAGCTGGGGTTTGTGGGGTAGGGGAGCGCTGGGTCGCCGCCTCTCGGGCGTTGTTGGATAACGTCACACATTAGATCGGATAGATGACGTTTTCCAACATTCTTGGGTTAGGTTGAGGCGCATCCAAAGGGACGGCGAGAGAGCATCCGCACCATGCAGTCCAAGCAGGCCGAACAAGTCCTCGCGCTTGCCCGCTCCAAAGGGGTGATTCGAGCACGCGATCTGGCTCCGCTCGGGATCGCGTGGGTGGTGCTGCGTCGTCTGGTGGACTCGGGCGCGCTTCTTCAGGTGGGGCGAGGGCTGTACATGAGCCCCGACGCGCAGATCAGCGAGCACCACTCGTTGGTCGAGGTGGTGACCCGGGTGCCTCACGCGGTGGTCAACCTGCTGTCTGCGCTGGCCTTCCATGATTTGACCGACGAGCTCCCGCACTCGGTCTGGATCGCCATCCGCACGGGGGGTCGGGTGCCCAAGCTCGACGGCCCACGCCTGGAGGTCACCCGGGTGTCGCCTTCGCTCTTCGACGTTGGCGTCACCCGCCACCCGGTCGAGGGCATCGAGCTGCCGGTGACCGACCCCGACCGAACCGTCATCGACTGCTTCGCGCACCGCTCAAAGGTAGGGCTCGACGTGGCCATCGCCGCCCTTCGTGCCTACCTCGCCCGCGAACGAATGGGGCGTGTGTTGCTTTGGGAGCTCGCGGGGAGATTCCAGATGCAGAAGAAGATTCGGCCCTATTTGGAGACCTTGTCGTGATGAAGAAGAACCCAGCCGCCTCTGTGAGCGCGCGTCTCCTCGACAAGAGCCGCCGCGACGGCGAGGACTATCAGCGCCTTGTGGTCCGCTACGCCATCGAGCGGCTCCTGTATCGGCTCGCCGAGTCGCCCTGCGCGGATGACTTCGTGCTCAAGGGCGCGACGTTGTTCTCGCACTGGTTTGGTGCGCCGCATCGGGCCACGAAAGACCTCGATCTGCACGGTCGTGGGGAGCCCGACGTCGCACGATTGGTCTCCGTTTTCCGCGAGGTCGTCCGGGTTCCTTGTGAGGAGGACGGCCTGGTGTTCTCCCCCGAGGAGATCGTCGGCCAGCCGATCCGTGAGGATGCGCTGTACCATGGAGTTCGGCTGATCGTGCCCTTTCGGCTCGACAGCGCCAGGATGAAGCTCCAGGTGGACGTAGGGATGGGCGACACGATCGTGCCGTCGCCACCGCATGTCGAGGTCGGGTCGATGTTGGGGATGCCGCCGGGGCGCCTCCGCGCTTATCCCCCAGAGACCGTCGTGGCCGAGAAGCTGGAGACCCTCGTGGTGCGTGGTTTGACCACGAGCCGCATGAAGGACCTCTACGACCTGGAGCACCTCCAGCACCACGTCAAGTTTGACGACACCCTCGTCGCCGCCGTGAAGGCGACGTTTGAGCGCCGAAAGACGCCGCTACCCACCCAGCTGCCGATCGGCTTGAGCGAGCAGTTCGCGGACGACCCAGCCAAAAACCACGATTGGAAGAAGTTCCTCGAGAAGGCGACCCGCGACGAGTATCGCCCTCTGGCCGAGGTCATCACGACCCTGCGGGAGTGGCTGTGGCCCGTCCTTCAGCGCGCGGCCCTCAGCTCTCCACCTGGATGAGCTGGCCCATGCCGGGGAACTCCTCGCGGAACAGGGCCTCGACGCCCATCTTCATCGTCATGATCGACGAGGGGCAGGTCGAGCAGGAGCCGACGAGCTTGACGTAGATGTCGGGGCCCTCGACCTTGATGAAGAAGATGTCGCCGCCGTCGGCCTGGAGCGCCGGGCGGACCATCTCGTCGAGGAGCTCTTGCACCGCGGCGGGGTCGATCGCCGGGCCAGAGACGGTGTCGTCGCTCGCGGCCATCGCCGGGGCGGCCTCGGCGACGGGCTCGGCGACCTTGACGGGCTCCGGCGCCTTGACGGGCTCCGGCGCCTTGACCGGCTCAACGGCCTTGACCGGCTCAACGGCCTTGACGGGCTCGGGCTTGGCCGCTTGAGGCTCGTACTTGAAGGGGTAGGCCTTGGGCGCCTGGGCCTCTTCGCGGCCGAGCACCTTCTTGAGACCTTTGCTGAGGACCGAGCGGATCATGGGCAGAACTCCAGCGTGAGGGGCGGGCGCGCGGCCCGCGCTCCCCTTGAGTATACACGCGCCGCGCCGGGGCACGCCCTGATCACGAAGACCCGCAGGATCACTCGGGCTTGAGCGTCAGGGTGTTCGCCGTGTGCTTGAGCACGTCATCGTCTTTGGTCCAGAGCTGGAGGCGGTCACCCCGGGCCCAGGCGCGGACCTGGTCCTGGTAGTTGTCGCTCGACGGCTGGCCGGAGTTGCCCGGCGGCAGGATGAACTCGGCCTTTGAGGGATCGGACATCGGCACGATGAGCCGCATCGCCGCGATGTGTTGGGTCTCCCAGCCGTCTTGCCAGCTCACCCCGCCCACGGAGACCGTGGTGTTGGTGCCCGGCCAAGGGAACTCCCCGGCGTTGAGCAGGCCGAGCTTGCCCGTGGCGTCGGCGAAGGGGTGGCTGAAGCGGAGCACGTGGGCGTCGCCCCAGTCCCAGGCGGTGGGATCGACGCCGTGGCTGAGGGTCAAGGCGTCCCAGGCGTTCAGGAGCGCCTGGCGGAGCGTCGCGCTGCGGTCGGGCACGAGCTTGGTGAGGCCCCCCGCCACGTCCACGAGGCTGTCGCCGGGGTCCGTCGCCGAGAGCAACATCTGGGTGCCGCCGTCGCCGAGGCGCTCCCCGACGGCCAGCTTCACGAGCTGCCGCTGGAACTCCATCCACACGAGCGGCGCCTCGGTGTTCACCGTGGCGTTGAAGTCCCAGGCCGAGAGCAGCTCCATCGCCCGCTTCGCCCCCTCGGTGGTGGGGTTGAGGCCGCTGAGCAGCTCCGGCAGCCGCGCCTTGGCGTGCAGGTCGAGGGTGTCCATCTGCATGTCGCCGACGGAGCTGACGTTGTGCTGCGGCGCGGCCTCGATGAGCTCGGCGACCCGCTGGGCGCGCCAAGGCAAAGGGAAGACCCCGTTCATCTGGGCGGCGAGGGGGTGGCGTTTGCCCTCAACGCTGGGGGCGTTGTTCGCCGTCACGACGTAGCCCTTCTTGGGGGCGCGCTCGCCGGGGAGGCCGGCCAAGACGCCGTCCCAGCCGTGCTCGGGCTCCGAGGCGGGGTAAGGCAGGCGGCCGGTGTGGGCCTTTCGTTTGGGGATCGAGCCGAGGACCTGGGTGAGGTAGTCGCCTTGGGTGTCGGCGGCGGTGAGCGTGAACGACGGCGCCATGGGGATCGTGGCGAGGGTCTGGGCCTCGGCGGCGGTCTTCATCGCGCCGATGGCGCGCAGGGCGTCGGCGCTGCGGTCGGCGAGCTCCAAGGCCGTCCAGCGCATGACGAGGAGGTCCTTCGAGTCGCCGAGCTCACTCACGACGGGGCCGATCTCGGTGTGGTAGGTGACGACCTCCCGGGCGGCCTCCTCCTTCACCTTCACCGACACCTTCCGCTCCTCAAGGGTCTTGCTGACGCCGTTGAGGATGTAGCCACGCTCACCGTCACGCTTGACCACGGCGAGATCGACGTAGTCCGCCGAGGTGTTCGTGAGCCCCCAGGCCAGCGCGCCGTTGTGCCCGATGGCCACAAACGGCAGGCCTGGCACGGTGAAGCCCGCGGACTGGCGGCCGCCGCCCGCGACATCGACGACATAAAACGGCGAGGGCAGGCTCTTGTGCAGGTGGGTGTCGTTGGCGAGGATCGGCTTGCCATCGACGGAGCGGGCCCCGCCGATGACCCAGGCGTTGGAGGCCTGGGGCGCGTTCACGTCGCCTAAGGTGTCGATGAAGGCCTTAAACCGCGGGGTGAGGGGGCCGGTCTTCGCCGTGCGCAGCTTGCCCCAGTAGGCGTCGGCGGCGCTGGCTTCGGCCTCGGTGCGGAAGATGGCGTCGATGACGTCGCGGTCGAGGCGGTCGCGGTGCTCCCAGACGACGAGCTCTTGGCCCCAGGAGTCCGACATCGTCCAGGCGAAGAGCTGGAGCGCGCCGAGGCTGTCCGCCGGGGTCCAGTCCTCACGCCACTTGTCCATGCCCAAGAGCCGCAGCTCCAGCGGCAAGGCGTCGAGGGAGCGCGCCCCGGCGTTCACCCCGGCGGCGTAGGCCGCCAAGGCGACCTTGGTGTCGATGTCGAGCGCCAGGAGGCTCGCCTCGGACTTGGACTTGAGGTCCAACGACGCCATGAAGGCGTCCATCTCGGCGACCTCGGGCCCGACGATCTCGGCGAGGCGCCCGGAGAGGATGCGACGCCCGGCCTCAAGCTGGAAGAGGCGGTCCTGGGCGTGGGCGTAGCCGACGGCGTAGGCCGCGTCGGCCTCGGTGACGGCCCGGATGTGGGGCACGCCGCGCTCGTCGCGGTGAATCACCGTCGTCGCGCTGAGCCCTGGGGCGCCGACCTCACCCTCCAGGGTGGGCAGGCTCTTGCCCATGGTCATCAGGGTGGTGACGGCGCAGCCGCTCAGGAGGAAAGACAGGACGAGGATGGTGCTTCGCATCGCGCGAGCTTAACGCGCCGCGAGGCCGGTTGGATCACCGCCGCGCCGCGGCCTCAAGCTCCTCCATCATCTCCGCACCTTGCATCGACCAGGCCGTCGGCAAGGCCCAGTCGGGCACGTCGCCGCCGAGGGCGGAGGCCCACTCGCAGCGGGCCCGGGCGCGGCCGTCGCCGAGCTCCGTGAGCGTCCAGCGCCCGGCGTAGCCCGTGAGGCGCACGACCCCGGGCACGAGCGGCGCGGCGTCCGGGGCGGGGGACCAGTCGACCCGCGTGGTCAGCCCGTCTTGGGCCGTGGTGAAGCGGGCCACGGCGTCCCGGGGCGCCAGCGGCGCGGGCAGGCGCATCGTGAGCGTCGCGAGGCCGGGCCCCAGGGCGCGGGCCTCGGTGATCCGCGAGAAGATCGCGGGGTAGGACTCAAAGTCCATCAGCATCCGCCCCAGGGTTGAGGCCGGGGCCTGGAGGATCGCCTCGGCCACACACCAGGGCGCCTCGCCCGGCGCGCAGCGCACGGTGGTCGCGCCGGAGCGGACCTCTTGCCAGGTGAGGTTGGGCGGCGGGGTGAGGCCAAGGAGCATCAGCAGCGGGGCGACGGGCATCGCGGATCTCCCAGATCGCCCGGCGCAGGGCGGGCAGGTGAGAGGCGCTTAACTCGGCGGCTGTCGGATCGGCGAGAGCGCGAACCTCGGCTCAGGCCTCGGTCGGGCGCCCGAGCCGCTCCAGCAGAGTCTCGGCGTCGGGGGAGTCGGCGAGCCAGCGCTCCAGGTCAGCCAAGGTCGCGCGCTGCAGGCGATCCCAGGTGGCGTCAGGCAGGTGGGAGTAGGGGCCCGTGCGGAGGATCTGGAGGAGGAGCTGCAGCGCCCGGGCCGCGCCCTCTTCGCGGAGCTGCTCGGCGTAGCGGCGGAGATCCTCCTCTGCGGCCTCGCCCATCGTCTCCCGGATCACCATCCACGCCTCTTCAGTGGGCCCTCGGCGGCTCACCTCAAGGACATAACGTAGCACCGCCTCGCCGACCCGCGGTCCACGCTCGGCGAGCAGGGCCTCAAACAGCGCCCGCGCGGCGCAGAGCGTCGCCCAGAGGTCGTCGTCTCGGGCGTGGCGGAGCAGCAGGAGGGTGAGCCGGGTGGCGGCCTCGCCGCCGATCTCGTCGTCACGCCGGGCGGCGAGGTCGTAGAGCAGGGGGTCGGCGTCGGGGAGGTAAGGCGCCAAGGCGTCGAGGGCCTCGGCGGGGGCGTCGTAGAGCGCCCGCAGGCTGCGCTCGGCGGGCCAGGGCCGCGCGGCGTGGCAGACCACGACGGGCACCACGAGGGGCAGGCCCCGGGCGCCTTGGGCCCGGAGCTGCTCCCAGACCCCGCGGGTGTACCGCAGGAGTCGGTAGGGGAGGCTCGGGTCGGGGGTGGACTGGTGCTCGATGAGCAGGGTGACCCAGGCGTCCCCGCCACGCAGCGGCGCGGCGAAGCGCAGGTCGGAGAGGCGCTCGCCGAGGGACTCGTCGATGAGGTCGACGGGCCGGGCCTCCAGGCGGCTGAGGTCGAGGAGCGCCACCAGGGGCGGCGGCAAGACCAGCTCAAGCAGACGCGCGGCCTCCCTGGGCGCGGAGAAGACGAGCTTAAACAGCTTGTCATGGAGGCCACGGGTCATGCCCAGAATCATAACCAACTGGAGGGGATGTGTCGCGCCGAGTTAGGCGGATTCTGGCGCCAAAGCGAGTTAGCGCGAACGCCAATGTTGTCGAGAAGCTGTCACCCCTCGTGGGGCGCTGTGAATGCGCGGCGGCCGGGCTGTGTAGTGTCGGTCGCCCTCTCCGAGGTGTCTATGCGTCTCGTGATCTTCAGCCTCGCCCTGCTCTCGGGCTGCGTCGTCACCCACCACCCCGTGGTCCCCGCGGCGCCGCCTACGACGACGGTCGCGGCGACGGACCTCATCGCCCTGCTCAACACCCCCGGGCCCATCGTGCACAGCGTGCACATCTCCGGGCGCTCGACGGCGACGATCGAGGGGCTCCTGGACCTCCAGCACCCCGCCGCCAAGGCCGAGGGCCTCGTGAACAGCGAGATCTCCGTGGTCACCCCGGTGCACCGCTTGATTCACCCCAGCGCCGGGGTGTTTGTCGTGAACACCGGCTTTGAGCGCGCCATGACCCGGGGTGGGCGCGGCGCCGCCCGAGGCTTCGGGCTCGCGCTCCTCAACACCCAGACCTTTGAGGAGCCGCTCGCCGACATCCTCAAGAGCGCCGGGGCGCCCATCGGCGGCGTGCTGCTCACGAGCGTGAGCGTCCACAACGTGCTCGGCCTCCGGGACGTGCCGCCGGGCACGCCGATCTATGCCGGGGCCGGGGACACCTCCTACGAGACGCCCTTCAACGCCGCGCTCTGGCGCACGATTCAGAACACCCTGGATCGCCACGATCCCCTGCGGGCCTTCGACGGCGCGGGGGCCGTGGCCTTGGGGCCGATTCAGGCGGCGGTTGACCTGCTCGGCGACGGGAGCTTGTGGGCGCTCTCTACGCCGGGGCACACCCCAGGGGCGATGTCCTACCTCGCTCGCACCCCCTCCGGCCCGGTGCTCTTCACGGGCAACACGAGCTACACGATCTGGGGCTGGGAGCACGGCGTCGCGCCCACCCACGGATCCATCGACCACGGCCAGAACGCGGCGTCCCTTGCGGCGCTCAAGGAGCTCGCGGCGAGCCTCCCGGGGCTCAAGGTCTATGTCGGCGCGGAGACCGACGGGATCGGCACCGGGGTGGACGAGCGGCGGCCCCTACCCGAGGAGGACTAAGCTCAGCGGCGCGGACTTGGCGTCGGCGCGGGTTGGCGCGGGCGCCAGGGGCCGCCCGGCGCTGGGCGGGGTAGGGGAGGTCATCCCGAGGTGTCTGTGCGTCTCTCCTTGCTGCTCTCTGTCGTGCTCCCGGGCCTGCTCACGGCCTGCGTCGTCACCCGCCACCCGGTCACCCCGGCCCAAGTCCCGGCGGCGACACAATCGGCGGACCTCATCGCCCTGCTCAACACCCCGGGGCCCATCGTGCACAGCGCCCACCTCTCCGCGCGCTGGTCGGCGAAGCTCTCGGGGCTCGTGAACCTCGACGACCCCCAGGCCGTGGAGCTCAAGGACGGCGACACGCCCATCGTCCTGCCCGTGCACCGCCTCGTCCACCCCAGCGCCGGGGTGTTTGTGGTGGACTCCGGCGTTGAGCGCGACACGCTCCAAGGGGGGCGCGGCCCGGCCCGAGGCGCGGTGACGCTCGCGACCAAGAGCGTCGTGCCCGTCGAGCCCTTGGGCGACATTCTGGCGAGCGCCGGGGCGCCCATCGCCGGGGTGCTCATCACCCACATGCACCTCGACCACCTCCTCGGCCTGCAGGACGTGCCCCCGGGCACGCCGATCTACGTCGGCGCCGGGGAGACGACGGCCACGGGCCGGGGCAACCGGCTCTTGCGCCGCACGGTGAACGCCGCGCTCGACGGCCACGCCCCGCTGCGGGAGCTTGACGGCGTGGGCGCTGTGCCCCTGGGGCCGATCGCCCAGGCCTACGACCTCGTCGGCGACGGCAGCCTCTGGGCGCTCTCGACGCCGGGCCACACCCCAGGCTCGATGTCCTACCTCGCCCGCACGACTGAAGGCCCCGTGCTGTTCACCGGGGACACCTGCCACACGATCTGGGGCTGGGAGCACAACGTCACCCCCGGCAGCTTCACCTCTGACCAGGCGATGAACGCCAAGTCTCTGAGCGCGCTCAAGGCCCTGGCGGAGCTGCTCCCCGGGGTCACGGTCTACGTCGGGCATGAGCTCGACGGCGAAGGCACCGGGGTAGACGGCTAAACCGCCTCGACGGTGAGGGTGACCCCGGCGGCGCGCAGGCGCTCGACGTAGGGCATCCCGAGGGCGATCGCCGGGGTGCTCAGGCCGCCGGGGGTGGGCGTGCGGTCGGGGTCGGCCAAGGTGAGGCCGGCCTCGGCGAGCAAGAGCGAGGTGAACTTGTAGCCCGGGTCCCCGTCGCCCTTGAGCGTGGCTTTGGCCTTCACGCCGTCGGTGGCGACCCCGAAGGCGACGCTGCGGGTCCAGCCGGACTCCCGCACGGCCTCGGAGGGCCCCTCGCCGGGGGCGGGGCCAAAACGCCGGGCCAAGGCGCGGCCTGGGCCGGTGCCGGTGAGGAGCATCGCGCCGAGGAGACCGACGCCGACAGCCTCTGCGGCGAGGCGGCCGGTGTTGGTCCCGAGCCACATCGCCTCTTGGTAGCTGAACATCGGGCCGTAGGGACGCCCGGCGGCGGCGGCCAAGGCGGCGGAGCGGCGCACGACCCGGGTGTTGATCGCCGCCATGATGAAGGGCGCGGCCCAGCCGCCGAGGTCGGCGTCGTAGATGGCGCCTTGGAGGTCGGGGTCGGCGGTCACCGGGGCGCCGGGCGGGTTGAGCAGCACCGGGTCCATGAGCTTTTTGGTCAGGCCGGACTCGGCCATGTTGAGCATCGAGGCCAAGGTGCCGCCGGAGAAGCCGCCTTTGCCGCCGTGAAAGGCGCGCACCGTCGCCGTGCCTTGGCCGCGGGCGCGGTTGTGCTCGACGAGGAGCAAGGTGATGAGCTCTGAAGGCACGGAGTCATAGCCGCAGCAGGGCACGATCACCGCGCCCGTGCGCTGGGCGACGGCGTCGTAGCGGTCGATCATGTCGCGGATCCACGGCGTCTCTCCGGTGAGATCGACGTAGTGGGTGCCCTCTTCAGCGCAGGCCGCGAGGCAAGGCTCCCCGTAGAGCGCGTAGGGCCCGACGGTGGTGATGAGCGCCCGGGTGGAGGCCGCCAAGGCGCGGAGGCTCTCGGGCTTTGAGGCATCAGCGCTCAGCGTCGGGAGCCCGGGGAGCTTCAGCTCGTCGCGGAGCGCCTGGAGCTTCGTGAGGTCACGCCCGGCGATGGCCCAGCGCAGGCCCGGGGGCGCGCGGCGGCTGAGCACCTGGGCGACGAGGCGGCCGGTGAAGCCCGTCGCGCCATACAGGATGAGATCATAGGGTCGAGTGGTCATAGGCGACTCCCTAACGCGCCGCGGGTTAAGCGGGGCGGCCATGCGCGCACCGCTCATCCATCCTCGCGCCCCGGGCCTCGTGCTCGTCCCCAAGGCCCTCAGCCCGGCGGATCGCGCCGCGCTCTTGGCCTGGCTCTCCGCCGCCCAGCCCTTGTGGGAGCAGCGTTACTCCACCCTGCGCCCTCCGCCGCCGGGTCAGACCCAGCGGCCCCTGCTGCGCCCGGTGATCTGGCTGGGAAACTGGCAGTTCGCCTGCTTGGGCTACTACGAGCCGCCCCGGCGGGTGCTCGACGCGGCGGTGGAGGCCGAGCCCTTCCCGCCGGTGCTCGCCAAGATCGCCGCCGACGCCGAGGCCCGGGCCCGCCGCGCCTTCCCCGCCGCGGAGATCCCCAAGGCTTGGCGCCTCAACACCTGCCTCGTGAACCTCTACGGCGACCGCCTCGACAACGGCCGCTGGGTCGACGCCGCCCGGGTGGGTGACCACCGCGACTTTGAGCCCGGCCCCGTGGCGAGCCTCTCCTTGGGGGACCGGGCGCTCTTCCAGTTCGTGCGCCGGGGCCAGCGCGGCGACGAGCCCCCGGTGCGCTCGATGTGGCTGGAGGACTCCATGCTCCAGCTCTTCTCCGGCCCGGTGTGGAAAGACGCGCTCCTGCACCGCGTTCAGCGTGTCGAGGACAAACGCGGTGAGCTTCTGGGCCCCACCATCGAGGGCTTTCGTACCCGCCGGGTGAACCTGACCTTCCGGTATGTGCCCCAGGAGCACATCGTCCCGTTTCGGCGCCTGGGGGCGCAGGCTCGGGAGGACGTGAGGGGCTACGTCACGACGCTCGCCGCGACGAGTGAGCATTGGCGGAGGGCGCTGGAGGGGGTGGGCTAGGGGGCCCCGAGGGACTCTAAGCGGCTCACCCAGGCGTTGAATCTGGGACAAGCCGCGCGCACTTGGGCTAGGTCAGCGATCCTGAGTGTATTGGGGCCGTGGAGGGTCTTCACATACTTGGGGATGCGCTTTAGAAGGCGTTTGGATGGGGCGGTGTGCTCGCCGTCGTTCACGTCCTCTGGGAGCTTCCCGGCGATATCGCGTGTCAACGCAGCGAGGCCGTCAAGCTGGTCCTTCTCGCTGAGCATAGACCTGAGCTGCGGGAGCGCGGCGAGCACGAGCGCCTCGACCTCGTGACGCTGCACGTAGGGGAGCCAGCGGGGATCGACGGCCTCTCGGGCGATGATCTGCTCGGCCTGAATCGTGCGCCGGTTCGTGTCAGGCTCGCTGAGCAGTGTGGCGCGACCGGGCAGGTCCTTAGGGAGTCCGTAGAGGTCAATGAGCGTCGTGAAGGTGGTGTTCGGCGCAGTCCAGCGCCTGTTGAGGTCGCGCATGTGCCTACGCCATCCGCGCCATGCACCGCCGCCAGCATGAGTAGGCCCTGTGACCACAATCTCCACGCGGCTCGTGATGTGGTAGCCTCGGAGGTGGTCTACGAGTAGGCCCTTCACGATGGCCTCTTCGGTCTGCCCTTCCACCAGGAACACGAGGTTGGTCACGGTCTGCCCCCCAGCACGCCCCGATCAAACAGGTCACTCAGCCGATAGTCGTCGAGCCAATCCTGCAGCGCGTCAGCGTCAAGGCGCTTGAAAGTGCTACCGCCCTCTTCGCGTTCAACCACGACGACCTCGTCTGGGTGCAGCAAATCGAGAAGCGCGGGCGACTGCGTCGCGAGCAAGACCCGGCAGTCAGCGGCGCGGGAGCGGATCAGCTCGATAAGGAGGCTGAGGGCCGCCGGGTGGAGTCCAAGCTCAGGCTCATCGATGGTGATGAGCTTCGGGAGCGTCGCCGCTGGCTGGGTCAAGGCCGTGAACAGCGCGATGGCGCGTAAGGTGCCGTCAGAGAGCGCGTCCACACCATACCGTTCGTGGTCTTCATCCTCCCAGTCGAGTCGAACTGTGGCGCCGTCGTCGTTGAGGGTCGGCTCTAGGTTGTGGATGTAGGGCGCGATGCGCTGAACAAGGCCAGAGAGCATCACCCACGCCGCCTGCTGGTCCGTGCGCTGGCTGTGGCGCCGGGCGAAGAGGATGGCCGCGAGGTTGCTGCCGTCGGTTCGAAGGTACCTGTCGTCCGCGACGCGGGCGTTGCTGCGCAGCGGCGCGTTGGGTCCGGTGTCGTGAAAATGGTAGCTGTTGATCCGCTGGATAGACCAGAGCGCGAGCTTGGAGAGCGTGCTGTGCTCGGCGACTTGGGGCAACGCGGACTCATGGAGCCCAACACCGAAGGGAGCCGTCTCCTTTGGGCCGTCGAGTGGTGTGGCTCCAAAGACCTGTTCGGCCTCAAATACGAGCTGCTCCCCAGCCCGGCCCAAGCGAGCAGAATACGAGACGACACCCTGCTCATCCTCGGCCTCAACGAGCCAAGTGATCGTGGCCAGGGCGCCCCGTCCTCGCGAGAGCAGGGCAGAGGCGCCGCCTGCTCTCCCTACAAACAGGCGAAGTCCACCGGATGGGAGGTGCCCGAGCAGGCGCAAGAAGCTCAGAAAATTCGACTTACCTGCGCCGTTGGGCCCGATCAGGCAGGTGAGCGGACCAAGTTGGACTGTGACATCTTTGAGGGAGCGGTAGCCGCTGACATGAACGCGATTGACATCTTTCATGCCCCGCCAAGTAACACGTTCCTTCACTCCAAATACAGGTCAAACCAGTCCGGGATCTCCGTGACCGCGTCGCTGAGCCACTGGTGCCCGGCGTAGACGTTGTAGACGAGATCATAGTCATGGCCTTGGCTCGCCATGCGGCTCAGGTAGGGGCTCATAGAGTAATAGGGGACGATGGTGTCCCAGGCGCCGACCAAGAAGAGGGTCGGCGGGTGGTCGGACGGCAGGGTGGGCACGGAGCAGGGCAGGCCGCCGCCCGCGCAGGTCGCGTAGCTGCCGGAGTGGATGGCCAAGGCGTTGAACTCGCCGGGATAACTCACCGCCATACGGCTCGTCATGTAGCCGCCGGAGCTAAGCCCGGTGGCGAACTGGTTGTTGGTGTCGATGTCGCCGAAGGTGCCCGCGGCGAGGCCGTCGAGGAGGTCTTGCACGAGGTAGGCGTCGGTGGCCGTCCACCAGGAGGTCGAGAAGGGAGGGATGTTGGTCTGCCAGTAGAGCGCGCCGCCATACGCCGCCTCGGGCGCCACCACGGCGTAGCCCCGGCCCAGCAGCTCATCGACGAGGCGGGTGAGCTGATAGGCCCCGTAGGCGTCCCACACCGAGGACGAGAAGGTGCGCTCCGCGGGCATGAACGAGCCCTGGTACACCACGACCACGGGCCAGCCGTCCGCCGGGGCCGCGCCGGAGGGGAGCTGGTAGTGCACGTCGCGGGCCGTGGTCCCCGAGGAGCCCGTGTAGAGCGTGGTGGTGCGGTAGGTGCAGGAGGCGCCGACGCTGGTGACCGTGCAGCGGCTGCTGCCCGCCTCGGCGGTGGTGAGCGTGATGAGGGCAAGGAAGCTCAGGTGAGGCATGATGGGCTCCTGGGTTGATGCCGCAACGCAGCATACACAGGGTTCCTCAGCGCAGGCGCAAAGTTTTCGGCGAGCGGCGTGACGGGCGCGGCGTTGGCACGGTAAGACGCCGAGAACCCTCGACGCTGCGCGCTCGCGCAGACCGTGGTGTCCAAGATCCTCCCCTGTTCCACCGGGATGTTGCACACCTGGGCCAGGTGTTGCACCATTGAAACGTGCGCTGAAACGGGATCCCTCGCCGCGGCCGCTCGGCGACGGTTCGGAGCGTGGCACGGCCTTTGCTTATCCATCGGAACATCACACCCGCTCCAAACACTCGGCGCGTAGACGCGCCTCGGAGGCCCACCATGTCCTTCTTCACGAACCTCTTCGGCGCGGCCAACAACGGCCTCGTCAACGGCCCTCAGGCGCGCCTGGCCGTGCAGAACGGCGCCATCCTCCTCGACGTGCGCACCCCGATGGAGCACGAGGCGGGGGCGATCCCCGGCTCCAAGAACATCGCCGTGCAGGAGCTCGTCGCCCGCATCGGTGAGCTTGACCCCACGAAGAGCTACGTCGTCTACTGCCGCTCCGGCGGGCGCAGCGCCGCGGCCACGGCCCTGCTCCGGCAGCACGGTTTCCAGAACGTCGCGGACTTGGGCGGCGTCGGCAACTGGTGAGCGCCCCAAAGAGGGCTCAGCGTGCCGCCGCCGCCCGCTCCAGGCCCGGCAGGCGGCTGAGCTTCTCCGTCGCGGGCTTGTAGCCGAGCGCCGCCGACTGCTCGTAGAGGCCCCGGGCCTCGGCGAAGCGCTCGCGGCGTAAGGCGACGTCGCCTTTGCGGTAGAGCGCCTGGGCGCGCTGGTCGGGCTCCAGATTGAAGCTCAGGTACTTGTCAAGGGCGCGCTCGGCGTCGTCGAGGCGGCCCATACGCAGGTAGACCGTGGCGTAGTAGTAGTGCGCCCGCTCGTTGTCCGGCGCGTCCTCCAGCACCTCGTCGAGGAGCTTGAGGCTCAGGGTGAGCTCCCGGCGGCTCAAGTGCACCCGGGAGGCGACGAGGTTGTTGATGACGTTGTCGGGGTAACGGCGGCGGTTCTTCTGGCAGGCCTCCAGCGCGCGGGCGGTGTCGCGCTCCTCGATCCAGGTGAAGGCCAGGCCCAAGGTGGCGCCGGGGCTCAAGAAGACGCCGTCCCGCTCGACGTTCTGCATCATCTGGATGCCTTGGGGGCGGGCGTCCCCGAAGCTCGGCAGGGCCTTGTGGGAGAGCGTCACCACCGAGCGCCAGTAGAGGTAGAGGCCGTCGCCGAGCTGGGCGTCGATGAAGCCCGGCGCGAGCTTCTGGGCCACGCTGAGGTGCTCCATGGCCTCCAGGCCGCGGCTGAGCGCGGGGAAGTAGTCGGTCTTGCGCATCTTGTGGATGGACTCTACGCCCATCATCATGCCGAGCAAGAACCGCTCCCAGGGCTCGGCGCCCGGGGTCTTGAGCGCGGCCTGGAGCGTCTGCACGGCCTGGTTGGAGTGGGTCGTGTACTGCCGCTCCCACTTGAAGTCGAAGTTCTCCATCATCATGCCCTGGTAGAGCAGGGCGTTCCCGGCGGGGCCGACGCCGCTCTGGGGCCAGCGCGTCGTCATGGCGTCGAAGTGGGCCTTGCCGTCCTTGTAGCGGCGCAGGTAGAGCAGCTCGACGCCGCGCCAAGACTCGTGCAAGAGCGCCGCGTCGACGTCCAAGGGCCCAGCCAAGGCGTCGAGGCGCGCGGCGTGGTCGAGCGTGTCCGGGGCCTGGGAACCGGGCAGGCCCGCAGGGAGCGCCGCCTTGGGCACGGCGACGCCGCCCGTCACCGTCTCGATGGCCGCCTCGTCGTCTTGTGCGAGGGCGGGCCCAGCGAGGGTGAGCCAGAGCGTGGTCAGGAGCCCGAGGGTCAAGGGGACAACATCCGCTGGCGCCGCTCAAAGGACGCGCTCACGATGTCCCGCTCCAGGTGGCGGCCTTGCAGGCGGCGGACCTCGTGCAGGCCCGTGGGGCTCGTGACGTTGATCTCGGTCATGTAGTCGCCGATGACGTCGATGCCGACGAAGACGAGGCCCTCGGCCTTGAGGCGGGGGCCGATGGCGGCGCAGATCTCCTGGTCCCGGGCGGTGAGCTCGCAGGCGTGAACCGTGGCCCCGACGTGCATGTTGCCGCGGTGGTCCCCTTCGGCGGGCACCCGGTGGAACCAGCCCATGGGCTCGCCGTCCACGAGGATGATTCGTTTGTCGCCTTGGCGCACCTCGGGCAGGTACCGCTGCACGATGCAGTAGGCGCGGCCCTCGCTGGTGAGCAGCTCAGCCATGCTCCGCAGGTTGCGGTCGTTCCGGTCGGTGACGAGCACGCCCCGGCCGCCGTTGCCGTCCCAGGGCTTGAGCACGATGCGGTCGTGGGCGTCGGCGAAGGCGACGATCTCGGAGATGCGGTTGGTCACCAAGGTCGGCGGGCAGAGCTCCGGCCACTGCAGCGCCACCATCTTCTCGTTGCTCGCCTTGATCGACCGGGGATCGTTGAGGATCAAGGTCGTCTTGAGCGCGAGGTCGAGGATGTAGGTGGCGAAGATGTAGTCCATGTTGAACGGCGGGTCTTTGCGCATCCAGACCACGTCGAAGGCGTCCAGCGGCTCCTCACGCTCGGCGTCGTAGCGGTAGGACCAGGCGTTGACGTCCACCTCCAGGGTGCGGGCCTGGGTGACGGCTTTGCCGTTCCGCACGCGCAGGTCGGTGACGAGGCACCAGGCCTGGGGCCAGCCGCGCCGGGCCGTCTCGACCATGAGCATCCACGACGAGTCGCCCTGGAGGTTGAAGGTGTCGATGGGGTCGATGACGAAGAGGGTGCGCACGGCGGCTCCAGGCGGATCAGGGCGGCGAGGTCAAGACGAGGCGGGGGCGGCGTTGGGCTCCGGCGCCTCCCAGCGCTGCAGCACGACGGCGCAGACGATGTCTCCGAACACGTTCACCGAGGTGCGCAGCATGTCGAGCACCCGGTCCACCGCCAAGATGAGCGCGATGCCCTCCAGCGGCAAGCCCACGGCGTTGAGCACGAGGCTCATCGTGATCAGGCCCGCGCTGGGGATGCCCGCGGCGCCGACGGCGGCCAAGGTCGCGGTGATGAAGATGAGCACCTGCTGGCCCAGATCGAGCTGAATCCCGTAGGCCTGGGCGATGAACATCGCCGCGACGGCCTCGTAGAGCGCGGTGCCGTTCATGTTCACCGTGGCGCCGAGGGGCAGCACGAAGCCCGCGACCTTGGGGCTCACGCCCAGCTCCCGCTCCGCGGTCTCGATGGTGACGGGTAAGGTGGCGGACGAGGAGGCCGTCGAGAACGAGATCGCGAGCGGGGTGCGGGCGCCGCGAAGCAGCTTGAGCGGGGAGACGCCGCCCAAGACCCAGCTCAGGGCGGGCAAGACGATGACGCCGTGGAGGAGCAGCCCGACGACGACGACGACGACGTAACGACCGACCGCGATGAGCGCGTCGACACCTTGGGAGGCGACGACCTGCAAGAGCAGCGCGAACACGCCGAGGGGGGCGATCTCCATCACCCAGTCCGTGAGCTTCATCATCGCCGCGTTGAGGGACTCAAAGAGCGCGCGCAGCGGTTTGGCGTCGTCGCCCATGGTGGAGAGCACAGCGCCCAACAATAGCCCGAAGGTGATGATGCCCAGCACGTCCCCGCTGGCCATCGAGGCGAAGGGGTTCTTGAGCGTGTTCTTCAACATCGCCAAGAAGAACTCACCGAAGCTCTGGTGCGCCAGCTCAGGCGGCGCGGCCCCGGCGGTCACCCCGAGGTCAACTCCTTGGCCGGGCTGCAGCACGTTCACCAGCACGAGGCCGATGACCACGGCGATCCCGGTGGTCGCGGCGAAGAACGCGGCGCAGCGGCCGACGAGGCCGCCGACGTGCCGGATGTCGCCGAGGCTGACCACGCCGGTCACCATCGAGGCGAGCACCAGGGGGTAGATGATGAGCAGCAACATCTGCCGGAACAGCGTGCCGAGCCATGAGACGTAAGGGATAAGCCCCGCGACGGCCTCGGAGCTGTGGGCGAGGAGCCCCAGCGGGATCGCGGCCACCATCGCGATGAAGATGCGGATCGTCAGCTTGTTGTCGGGGCTGGACTCAGCCATCGAGGGCCTCCGGCGTCGGGCGCATGACCTTACCACCTTCCCGCCGCGAGTTGGAGGGGGAGCGTCGTCTGGAGCGCGTCGGCGCCGCTGCGCTGGGGCTTGAATCTTGGCTGCGGGTGGGTGAGCCTCTGCAAGAAGGCGCAGCCCGCAGGAGGAAGATCATGGTTCCACCGCTCCGCTGGGAGCTCGTGCTCAGAGGCGAGGTCGTGGCCGAAGGAGAGGGCCTCGGCGGGCTCCGGCCTCCGCCGGGCGCCGACTGGTGGGTCCAGCCCAAGGAGCGCGCCACAGACGCGGCGCTCACGGCCTTGGCCGTCGCCGAGCTCAACGAACATCGGCTCAGCCGCGTCGGGCTCAAGGGCGCCGTCGACGCCGCCTTGGGGCCCCTCGCCGGGCTGGAGACCCTGGAGGCCCTGAGCTTACGGTCGCCGAGGGTCACCGATGAGGGCCTGCAGTGCCTCGGGGAGCGCCCGGACCTCGCAGTCCTGGACCTCGGCGGCGCCGGGGTGCGGGACGGGGCGGCCCTCGCCGGGCTCACCGGCCTGCGGCGGCTCTCCTTGGCGCGCTGCCCGCTGCGGCCCCCGGCGGCGCGGGTGATCGGGCGGCTCACCGGGCTCCAGGCCTTGACCTTGAGCCACACCGGCCTCGACGGGGACTCGTTGGCGCCCCTCGCGGCGCTCGTCGAGCTGCGGGCGCTGCGCCTCGCCGGGCTGCGGCCGAGCGCGCTGGGCTTCTTGGCGGGGCTCACGGCGCTGGAGGAGCTTGACCTCAGCGGCGAAGGCGCGCTCACCGACGAGGAGCTGGCGCCGCTCGTGGGGCTCCGGGCGCTGCGCCGCCTGACCCTGCGCGGCCGGGCGGGGCTGCGGGGGCCGGGGCTCCGCCACCTCAGCGGGCTCACGGCCTTGGACGAGCTCGACCTCGGCGGCACCTCCGTCGAGCACCCCCACCTAAAGGCCTTGGCCGGGCTAGGCGGGCTCAGCCGGCTCTCCTTGGCCCACTGCCCCCTCGTCGAGATCGACGCGCTCCGGGCGGCCTTTGAGGCCCAGGCCGAGGACCCCCGCGCCCGGGAGGTGCTCGCCGAGGTCTGGCAAGACCGCTACGAGCTGCGGTTTGAGGCCCACGGGGCGCCCTTCGCCGTCGAGCCGGATCCCGCCGCCGACGCGCCGATCCCCGCGCTGTCGGCCGAGGACCTCCGCGCCGTGGCCGACGGGCTCAGCGGCAGCGCCCGGCTCCAGCGCCTCCACGCGGCCTGCGCGGCGCTTGGCCTCGCCGCGCCGACCCAGGCGCTCACGGGGCTGCAGAGCTTGGGGCGGCTCCAGGGCCTCCGGGTGCTCGACCTCTCCGACACCCCGACGGCGGGGGAGGACCTTCAGGGCCTCGCCTGGCCCCAGCTCGCGCTCCTGAGCCTGCCCAACGCGCCCCTCGGCCCCGCGGGGCTCAGCGGGCTCGGGCCCTGCCCGGCGCTCAAGGTCGTCGATCTCACCGGGGTCGGCGGGCTGCCCGCCGGGACCGAGCGCCTGTCCTCGTTGGTAGGGCTGCGCCTCGGCGGCGGGGCGATGGGCGGCGCCGACGGGGAGCGCCTCGCGTCATTGACCGGCGTCGAGAGCCTGAGCCTCGCCGAGCTGACGCTCTACGACGGCGCCCTGGCGGCGATCGGTCGGCTGCCGCGCCTCACCCAGCTCGCCGCGTACCGCTGTGAGCTGCGCGACGCGGGCCTCGCCGGGCTCGGGGCCTGCGCCACCCTCAAGGAGCTCGACCTCGGCCGCTGTGTGCTCTCGGCGGAGGACCGGCGTGGCATCGGCGCCCTGCGCGGCCTGCGCCTTCTGAGCTTCCACCACACGGCCTTAGGCGACGAGGACCTCCCGGCCTTGCTCAAGCTCCGCGACGTGGCCTGGCTCGGGCTCGGGCTCACCCGGCTGAGCCCGGGCGCCGTCGCCGCCATCCGCGCGGCCCTGCCCGCGACGGAGATCGCCGCGCCCCGGCGCCCGGATTGACCACCTTCCCCGCCTTGAGCTACAAGGGATCATGACCAGCATGCTCCTCATCGTCGCCTTGGTGGTGCTCGCCGGCTTGTTCGTGCTCGGGGGCCTTGGCCTCGTGCTCTGGGGTGTGCTGCGCAGCAAAGACAAGGCGCTGGAGGCCACGGGCGCGGCGTCCTCGGCGGTGCTGGGCAAACGAGACCCTCCGCCCAAATACATCGTGGACATCAAGGCGCCCGCGGCCCCGGCGCGCCCCCAGCGGCGGGACATCCTCGATGAGCCCGACGTGGACCCCTTCGCCGATCTCAACGAGGAGGAGGACGACCTCACGCGTTTCCCGGCGCGCCTGGAGGCCCTGGAGCTGCAGCTCCTGGAGTCGTACCGCGCCGCCCAGACCCAGCTCCAGCACCTCAGCGTGAAGCAGGCCGAGCTCGCGGCGAAGCCCGGCCGGGGGGAGCTCGCCCAGCGCTACAGCGCGGATCTCGACGCCTTGGAGCGCCGGGCGGGGGCGACGCGGCGGGTGATGGGCACGGTCTGGAAGACCCGGGCGATCCTGCTCACGCGGGTGCAGCTCGCGACCGTCGCCCGGCGGCGCCCGAGGCTCGACCCCTTGCCCGACGTGACTGATGTGGCCCCGGAAGCCCTCGCCGCCGCCGCCCGGGACACGGCGCGCTCCGCGGGGCTCGTCCGGGAGTTTTTGTCCGTGCTCGACCGCGCGATGAAGGAGCTCCCCCGGGTGGTGCCCGCGCCGCCGGGCAGCGCTGAAGTCACCGACGCGGACCGCGCCGCCGTCTCCGCCTCCGTCGAGGAGGTCGCCGGGACCTTCCGCCACCTGCGGGAGCGCCTGGACCGCCTCGCCGACACCTTGGACTACAACGCCGATCGCCTGCGCACCCGGGAGGTCGTCGAGGGCGCGGCGATTCAGCTTGAGCTGGAGGGCGGCGCGGGTCAGCTCTTGGAGGAGGTCAGCGAGTCCTTGGGAGAGCTGGAGGCGCTCTCGTCCCTCGGCGATCGGGGCCTCGCCGACGCCGCCGTGGACGGGCTCTCCCGCGACATCTCCAAGCTGGAGCAGGCCGGGCTCGCCGCGAGCGCCGAGGCGGAGGCGAGCTTAGAGGTTGAGCGGCTCTTGGGCCAGCTCCCCCGGGCGAGCGTCGGGCGCTGAGCGCCTTGGCGCTCTTCATCAAGTCGCGCCAAGGCCGGTCAATTTGAGGCGCAAGCCCTCGTTAAGCCCCGCGCATGAGCAATCCTCACGACCAGCTCTTCCGCGCCATCTTCTCAGACTCCGCCGAGGTCGCCGCCCTTGTGCGAGACGTCTTCCCGCCTGAGGTGGTGGGCCTGATGGACCTCAGCGCCGTCGAGGCCCAGCCCTCGGACTTCATCGACGAGGCTCTGCGCGCCCACCTCTCCGACCTGCGCTTCCGCATCCCTTGGCGTCGTGGGGGCCACGCGCACCTCGGCTTGCTCGTCGAGCACCAGTCGAGCCCCGACCCTGAGATGCCGCTGCGGGTGCTGCGCTACACCCTCCGCGCCTGGGAGGCCGCCCAGGCCGAGCCGCGGCCGCCGGGGCGCCTGCCGGTGGTGATCACCCTCGTCGTGTTCCACGGGCCGCGGCCTTGGTCCACGCCCCAGGCGCTGAGTGAGCTCTACGACGCCCCGCCGGAGGCCATCGAGCGCCTGCGCCCTTACCTCCCCGAGCTGAGGCTGCTCTTGGAGGACCTCACCGTCGCCGAGGACGACGCCGTGCCGAGCGACGACGGGGGAAAGCTCGCGCTGCTGCTCCTCCGCCACGCCCACCGGCGTGACCTCTGGGAGACCTTAGACGCCCACCGCGACCTGCTCCGCGCGCTGCTGCAGCGCCGAGGGTCGCTGCCGACGCTCCAGATCTTGCGGTATGTTATCGATGTGAGCGAGCGCGCCCCGAGCGAGGCCCTCCGGCGGCGCCTGTTCCAAGACCTGCCCCGCGACGTGAAGGAGGACACCATGACCTACGCCGACATGCTCAGGGAGGAGGGAGAGCGGCGCGGCCTTGAGCGTGGTGAGCACCGCGGCCGTCAAGGCGCCTTCGTGACCTCGCTGACGACGCTCTTGGAGGCCCGGTTCGGCCCGCTGCCGCCTTGGGCGTCAACGCGGGTGGAGTCCTTTGGCGAGGCGGAGATCTTGGCGTGCATCACCCAGGCCGTGAGCGCGCCCGACCTCGACGCCCTCCTCGGCCCGGCGCCGGCTCAGGCCACGCGCTCGTAGCGCTGGAGCACATAACGAGACTCGCCGTCCCGAAGCTCTCGGGCGGTGTGCTCACGCAGGCGGCGGATGGGGCTCTCGCCGAGGCGATCCTGCCCACCGCGGGCGCGGAGCTCCTCACGGATGAGCGCCTCGAAGCGCTGGGAGCCCCGCCAGAACGCCGCCGCCGCCCCGGGCCGCCCACGCAGCGCCGCCCAGGCCGCGAGGCCCAGCCGCGCCGGATAGTCCCCCGCCCGGGCGTAGTCGAGCATCCACGCCGCGATCTCCGCCGAGACGTCCTCCTGCGTGATGAGCCGCAGCCCGGCCTCGGCGCCCGCCCGGGCCAGGGTGCCCTCGGCGCCGAAGAAGAACATGCCCATGACCTCCAGCGGCGGGCCGACCCGCTCCTGGTCGGCGACGAGGAGCCGCCCGCCGGGCTTGAGCACCCGGGCGATCTCCACCATCAGCCGGTCCTTGTCCGGCACATGGAAGGCGCACTCCACGAGCATCACGAGGTCCGCGCAGGCGTCGGGCAGGGGCATCGCCCGGCCATCGGCGTGGTGAACCCGCACCTGGTCGCTGAGGCCCGCCGCCGCCACCCGCGCCCGCGCCAAGGGCACCTGGGCCTCGGTGATGTTCACGCCCTCGACGACGAGCCCGTAGCGCCGGGCGAGCTGCACCCCGCTCGCCGCGAGGCCGCAGCCCACATCGACGGCCACGGCGCCCCTGAGCAGGCCCTCGATGTCTCCGAGCCGCATCAGGCGGTCAAAGAGCGCCGCGGGGCCCCGGGCGAGGCGGCGGGGCGCGCCAAAGATCGAGCGGTCCGCCGGGTCGCTGAGCCCGTAGTGCAGGTGGTCGAGCTGGGGCAGCACGGCCACGAGGGCGTTGAAGAACTCGGCGTGCAGCGCCTCGACGCTCCCGGGCATGTCGGTCCACCTCAGCGGGCCGAGCCGGATAACGTGGGCGACCCCTGGCGTCGACGGGGCTGGCTTTGGGCAAAGCGCGGCGCTATGCTCGGCGAATGGCGCGTGCAGAGCTGCGGAGCTGGCCGATCCCGAGCGGGCTGAACCTCGTCGTGACCGCGCTGGTGGTCGTCGGGCAGCTCCTGTGTCTGGCCTTGGCGACCCACGGCGGCGCCTGGGGCTGGACGCTCCTCGGCGCCCTGGTCTACGGCACCCTCGGCCAGCCGGCCTTCGCGCTCCTCCACGAGGCCGAGCACGGCAAGCTGCACCCGAACCCCCGGGTGAACGAGGCCCTGGGCGCGCTCTTGGGGGCCCTGTTCCCCGGCGCCTTCTCGATCCTCCGCGCCGCCCACCTGCTGCACCACCGCCGCAACCGCTCGGAAGAGGAGATGATCGACCTCTACCGGCCCGGTGAGCGCCTCAAGAAGACCCTCTCCTACTACGCCCTGATCTCGGGGCTCATCTGGATCGGCAGCCCGCTCCTCGCCTTGGCGCTCTGCGTCGTGCCTTGGCCAAAGGTCGGCGGTGGCCCCGCCGCGGGCCCGCGCAACATCCGCCTCGCCGAGTTCTTGTCGTTCTTGGAGGGCGTGCGCCCCTGGGCCGTACGCGCCGAGGTCACCCTCACCTTGGCCCTCTGGGCGGGGCTCGCCTGGGGCCTGCAGCTCGCGCTCTGGCCGACCTTGGCCTGCCTCGCCGCCTTCGCGACGCTCTGGGCGAGCCAGCAGTACGTCTACCACGTCCGGACGCCGCTCCACCTCGTCGAGGGCGCCTTTGACCTCGCGATGCCCCGCTGGATGAGCCTCTTCTACCTGCGCTTCAACTACCACCTCACCCACCACCGGCAGCCGATGGTGCCTTGGCTCTACCTGCCCGAGGTGGCCGAGGAGCCGCCCTGGCGCCCCTATGGGCTCACCTGGCTGCGCTCTTGGGCGCCGCCACGCCCGATGAGCGCCGCGGCCTGGCCCTCGACCTGGCAGCGGCGCGGCCCCTTGCCCCCGGACCCGCCCCCGGAGCTGCGGCGCCCCGAGTGAGCGGCGCTCAGCCCTCGGGCGCGGCGAGGGAGGGGTCGGCGATTCGGCCCATGAACAGGATCGCCCCGGTGACGTCGTCGCGGATGAAGAAGACGAAGGGGTGGTCGGCGACGAAGCTCCGGGGCTCAGCGATTATCGAGAGCTCGGTCGTGACGACCATGGTGAACGCGACGGCGGTGGTGCCCTCCTCGTCGAGGTCGATGTGCGCCTCGTGCACGACACGGTCGATGTAGAGCGCGGCGTCGTCGGTCATGCCCGAGAGGTCGGCGCTCGCCGGGTCGAAGGCCGAGGCCATGCCGAGGTCGCTGAGCAGAGTGTCGAGCTGAATCCGGGTGCGCATCGAGAGCTTGGGGAGCTGAATGGAGACGTCAGCGTCCCCCTCCGCGTCCATCGTGTTGAGCCAGGCGTCGAGCTGGGACACGCTGAGGCCCTCCTCCAAGGCCGCGAGGCCGTCATAGGCGGCGGGCAGCACCGCGACGAAGGAGAGCTCCTCGCCCTTGTACGGCAGGCGCAGCACCGAGACCTCCTCGTCGGTGTAGAGCCCGGCGGGCTTGGCTCCGCGCATCATCGGCGCCTGCACGATGCCGCCGTCGGCGAGGGTGAAGTCGCCGCTGGAGGTGCTCTCCGACTCGAAGGCGTCGGCCCAGTCGGCGTGGAAGTACATCGTGTTGGTGAGTGCAAGGCGGGTCGAGGCGCTGAGGTCGCCGGGCTGGACCGCCTCGTCGATGTGGCCCTTCGTCTGCCGGGACACCCAGCGGTTGATGTCCCGGCGGGCGCCCTCGGCGTCGTCGGCGAAGTCGAGGGTCTTGAGCTCCGCGCCGTAGTGGGCGTCGGTGATGTCCAAGAAGTCGGGCTTGAAGTCGAGGCGCTTCTGGCCCCAGAGCCGGTTGCCCGAGAGCAGCTCGTAGCCCTTGTGGCGCCCGTTGAGGTCTTGGGTCATCGCGCCGAGGGCCTCGTGAAAGGTCGGGTCCTCGACGCTGACGTGCATGACGTAGGCCATCTCTTCAGCGGTCTGCCCGGCGGCCCCGGCGTAGGTCATGCCCAAGGCCGAGGTGATCGAGAAGCCGCCCAAGAAGAGGTTCTCCTCGGCGGGCGCGGCGGCCATGAGGTCGAGGGCCAGCTCATTGTGGCCGAGGACCACGGCGCGCTCATCGGCGCTGAGGTTCGTCAGCTCACGCTGCCCGCAGGCCAAGAGCGGGAGGAGGACGAGGGGCAGGGTAGAGGTCGGCGTCCGTCGCATTGGCGTCTCCTGTTGGTTCAAAGGGCGCTATAGCAAGGTTCATGCCATGCGGCGTAAGCGGGGCCTGGACGCGGTCCCAAGGGGTGTCGCGACATCGGGCGCGGCGGACCACGACACCAAGGTCGCGGCGGTGGATGCCATTTGGTCGGCGCTCGGGTAGGATGAGCCCAACGACAGCACCCTGGGACGAGATGTTGACGAGAGGCCAGGCATGGCGGTGATCACCGCGCTCAGCGCCGCGCAGATCGACGGGATCATGCGCGCCTACGGGATGCGCGCCCTGCGCATCGACCCGATCGCTGAGGGCACCACGAACACGCTCTACCGCCTGCTCACCACCCGGGGCCGCTTCGTGCTGCGCCTCACCGAGCGCGCCGGTGAGGACGACGTGCGCCGCGAGCTCGACGTGCTGCGGCGCCTCGTGGGGCGGCAGGTGCCCGACGTGATCCCCGCCGCCGGGGGGAAACCCTTCATCTGGGCGTTCAACAAGCCCGCGGTGCTCTTTAAGGAGCTGCCCGGCGCCGTCGTCCCCAAGGCCACGATGAGCCTCACCCAGCTCACCGCCGTCGGCCGCTGGATGGCCGAGGCCCACGCCGTCGAGGCCCCGCCGGAGCTGGCGCCGACGCTCTACGACCCGGCCTCGTTCTGGGCCCGGCACGTCTCACCCGTCGAGGAGGCGCTGCGGGCGGCGCACCCGGAGGTGCGCGAGGCCGTCGGAGTCTACGCCCCCGAGGGTGAGGTCGCCGGGGCCCTGGACGAGCTGCCCCAGGCGATCCTCCACGGCGACATCTTCGCCGAGAACCTGCTCTTTCACCGCGACGAGGGCCCCTGGGTCGTAGACTTTGAGACCGCCGGGCGCGGGCCTCGGCTGCTCGACCTCGCCATCGCCGTCTTCGCTTTGGCCTTTGACGACGCCCGCGGCGCCTACGAGCTTGAGCGGGTCGAGGCCCTCATCAACGGCTGGTCCTCGCTCAAGCGCGCCACCCCTGAAGAGGTCGAGCGCTGGGCCTTGGCCCTGCGGGTGGCGACGATCCGCTACGCCTTCACCCGCGCCCGAGACTTCAGCCTGCGCCCGCTGACGCCGGAGCTGCGCGGCGCCCGTGACCCCAACGAGGCCCTGCGCCAGCTCACGGCCCAGGCGCCGCTGTGGGGGATGTTGGCGCGCTGAGGCCGCTCAGCACGCCCCGCCCACGAGCGCGTCCACGAGCCCGCCCACGTCGGCGGGACCAAACCGGGTCACCCAGGCCGGGTTCGCGGCGCGCACGACGGGGCGGCGCAAGAAGCTCGGCACCACGGGCAAGGACTCGCTGCGGCTGACGTAGGCGAGCAGGCGGCGCAGGCGCGGGCGGGGGCGCTCGCGGTGGGGCTGGCGCTCGGTGGACTGGCAGAGGCGGTCGTGCACGGCGGCCAAGGTCGTCACGAGGCCCACGGCCTCGGCGCGGGAGACGGAGCCGACGAGGCGGCGCTCGCCGGGCAGAAGCTCCCCCAGAGCCCGCTGGGTGAGGGCTTCAGCGAGGGCGTCGATCTGCACGAAGGGCAGAGGGAGCTCCGCGCCCTCGACCCGCAGGCGCCCGTCGGACTCCGCCGAGGCCGCCGCGGCGTCGAGCCAGCCCGAGAGGGGGCCCTCGATGCCCGAGGCGCCGTAGGGGTGCCCGGCGCGCACGATGACGGTCTCGACGCCGAGGCGGCGCGCCCAATGAATCGCCCGCGCCTCGGCCCCGGCCCGGGTGGCGAGCCACATCGAGCCGAAGCGCTCGGGGCCGACGTCGGGGTCGTCTGGGGCGGGCAGGTCGAGGAGCGCCGTCGAGAGCATCACGAGGCGCTCTGGCTGGGCGTAGGCGCCGAAGGCGTGCAACAACGACTGTGTGCCTTTGAGGTTCACCTCCAGGAGCCGGGGGTCCTCCGCCTGGCTGAGATCGGCGAGGTGAAGGCACACGGTCGCCCCGGCGAGGGCGGGCCCGTAGCGGTCGGGGGTGACGAGGTCGGCGACGACGATCTCGGCGTCCGGGGTCGCCCCGCGCCAGGCGTCACGCTCCTCAGGGCGCACGAGGAGCACGAGCTCAGGGCGCGGGCTGAGGCTTTGCAGGCGCTGCACGACGCGGCGCCCGAGCGGGGTCGTCGCCCCGGTGAGCACGATCCGCATCAGCGACCTCCTTGGGGCGCGGGCAGCTCCCCCGCGTTGAGACGGCGCATGTGCTCGACGAGGGCGGGCTGCACCTCGTGCACACGCAGGGGGCAGCCCCCGACCAGGGGCACGCCGTGGGCCTCCGCCCAAGATCGTGCACAGTCACCGATGGCCAAGGAGAGCTCCCCGGCGGGGGGTGTGCGCCCCTCGGGCTGGTGGCCCATCCACACGTTGAGGCCCTTGAGCATGAGCATCGAGACCACGGCGGCGACGTCGGCCACCCGGTGGGGGTTCTCCCGGGCGAAACGCTCCACCGAGGCCGCGGCGACCTGGCAGGTGGCGCAGGAGTCGCCGGGGTAGACCCGCACCCGGCGACCGTGCTGAATGTGCGCCCCGGGCCGCCGGTAGGTCCGGACGAGCGGCGCCCACTCCGGGGGCAGGCCGGGCAAGTTGCGGCCCCGGCGGGCGGCGAGCAGGCTGAGGTGGGGCACCTCGGCGGGGGCGATGCCCATGAGCGCGGCGGCGGCGCAGTCCACCTCAAGCAGGTCGTCACCGCCCAAGGTGAGGCCGTGGGGCACGGGGTCGCCGTGGTGGGGGCCCTCCCCCTCCATGCCGACGCCGCCCTCGATGAGGGTGAGGCTCGGCCAGGCCACGTCCGCCAAGGCCGCGAGCAGGCGGTCGAGGCCGTCGCGGTGGTACCGCAGGTGCTCGCTGTCGGGGATGAGGCCCATCAGCGACTTCGCGCCCCCGGCGAAGAGCGTGCCCATGTGGGTCTTGAGCGTGCCGAGCACGATCACGAGGTCAAACTCGCCGAGCGTCGTCGGCAGGAGCAGGGTGTCCTCGCCGCTGCGGCGCAAGGCCATGGGCTCGGTCTCGAGGTCGATGAGGCGGACGTGGGGGAACGACTCCAGGAGCTCGTTGCAGCCCGCGACCTTGAGCAGCTCGGTGAAGCTCAGGTACGGCACGTCGGGCGGGGTGAGCAGGGCGGTGTGGCCCAGGGCGGGCCGGGCGCCGCGGGCGACGAGCCAGGTGAGCACGGCCTCCAAGAACGCCGGGGAGCTGTTCTCGGCGGGGCGGGGATCCTGCCGCGCGCACCAGTCGGGCTTCACCAGCACCTTCGCCCCGGGGGGCAAGGTGGGCAAGAGCCGGTCGAGCAGCCGCGGGACGGCCTCGGCGGCGGTGGTGTAGGGCTCTAGAGCGAGCATCGTTCCTCCGAAGCCTCCCCCTTATCCCAGCGGGGCCGCGCGCCCCAAGGTCGGGCCCTTGGTTCTTGGGAACTATTCAGGGTAGAGTGATCTTGTGGATCCATCATGCAGAACCTGAATGACCCCCGGCTCGACGCCCTGGATCTCGGCAGCCTGCGCCTGCTGGGGCTCCTCTTGGAGACCCTGAGCGTCACGCGCAGCGCCGAGCGCCTGGGCGTGAGCCAGCCCACGGCGAGCCGCGGCCTCGCCCGGCTGCGGGCGGCCTTGGGGGATGAGCTCCTCGTGCGCGCCCGCGGCGGCTACGCCCTCACGCCCCGGGCCGAGCGCCTGCGCCCCCTGGTGGCCGACGCCTCGGCGGCTTTGGAGCGGGTCTTCGCCCCGGCCCGCTTCGACCCCGCGACGAGCGCCGTGCGTTTCCGGGTGGCCACGAGCGACCACGGCGCGCTCACCGTGCTCGCCCCCGCCTTGGCCCGGCTGAGCCTGCGCGCGCCCTTCGTGCGCCTCGACGTGGCCCCTATCGAGCCCGACGCCTTACGCCAGCTTGAGCAAGGCGCCCTCGACCTCTTGATGTGGACCGACGATCACCTGCCCGCCGACTTCTACGCCCGTCGCCTCGTCGTCGAGGGCTACGCGGCGCTCGTGCGGGAGGGCCACCCGCTGCTCTACACCGCGATGGAGAGCCGCACCGAGGAGCTGGCGCGGTTTCCCCAGGTCGTGCCGATGGTGCAGGGCCCGGCGGGCTGGGTTGAGGACGACGCGCTCAGCCGCCTCGGCGTGCCCGAGGCCCCCGTCGCCATACGCACGCCGAGCTACGCCTCGGCGCCGTGGCTGGTGTCGGGCTCCGACCGTGTGCTCGTGGCGCCGCGCCGCCTCGCCGCGCTCTTCGCCGAGCGCGCGCCCGACCTCTGCGCGCTCCCCCTCGACGAGTCCGTCGCCACCGTCGAGCTTCGCCTTGTATGGCACGCCCGCTGCCACGCGGATCCGGCCCATATCCTGCTGCGTGGGGTGCTTCGAGAGGGTGCCGGAGCGAGTTGACAAGGGCGTCGTTTACGGGCTAATCAGCCCGGGCCTCTGACTCTCCAAGGACGGAACCATGCGTCTTCGTTTGCCTGTCGTCTTGTCGTTCTCCGCCACCCTCATCGCCTGTGACCCCACCGCTGGGGATGGAAAGGTCGGGGACGACCCGATCGACAGCGCCGTCGAAGGCGACGCGGACGCCGACGCGGACGGCGACACGGACTCGGACGCCGACGGCGACTCGGACAGCGACAGCGACAGCGACGCCGACACCGACTCGGACGCCGACGCCGACGTCGAGCTCTCTTGTGAGGGCTTCTCGGCGACGGCGACAGAGTGGACCTTGCCGACGCTGGCTGGCGACTTCTCGGGCTGGGGCGCGTTCTACGCGACCTACGTCTCCGGCTACAACCGCTGGGTGGGGAGCGAGACCAAGTACCTCTACGCCTCGACGATGGACCTGACCGGGGACGGCCTGCCCGACCTAGTGGTGACCCTGGACCAGGTGGACGCGCAGGTCGGGAACAAGTACTGGCTGGTGTACAAGGGCGGCGCGAGCGGCTTCTCGACGACGGCGACGAAGTGGACCTTGCCGACGGTCGCTGGTGACTTCTCGGGCTGGGGCGCGTTCTACGCGACGAGCGTCTCTGGCTACAACCGCTGGGTCGGGAGCGAGACCAAGTACCTCTACGCCTCGACGATGGACCTCACCGGCGACGGCGGGCCTGACCTCACGCTCACCTTGGACCAGGTGGACGAGGACGTCGGGAACAATCATTGGCTCGTGTATGAGGCCCTCTGCGAGTAGGGGCCTCGGGCGCGCTCAGTCCGTGAGCTCGGCGAGGTTCACGCCGAGGGGCAGGGGCTGTTGGCGAAGCTCAAAGCCGTCCGCGCTCCAGTGGGCGCGGCAGCGGGCCTCGTACTTGTCGCTGGCGCCGACGAGCAGGCGGTCGCTGCCCTCGACGAGGCGCTGGGAGCGGTCGGCGGGGTTGCCGCAGACCGCGCAGACGGCGAGGTTCTTGGTGATGTACTCGGCCACGGCGAGGAGCTGGGGCATCGGCTCGAAGGGCACGCCGCGGTAGTCCATGTCGAGCCCGGCGACGATCACGCGCAGGCCGTCGTTGGCGAGGCTCTCGCAGAGGGCGACGAGCTCGGGGCCCATGAACTGCGCCTCGTCGATGGCGACCACCCGGGCGTCCTGGACGTAGCCGCGGATCTGGTGGACGTGGTCCACCCGCACGGCGCGGAGCTGCTGGCCGGAGTGGGAGCCGACGGAGTCATCGGTGTAGCGGTTGTCGATGCGGGGCTTAAACACCACGACCCGCTGCCGGGCGTACATGGCGCGGCGCACCCGACGGATGAGCTCCTCGGTCTTGCCCGAGAACATGCAGCCCGTGATGACCTCGATCCAGCCGATGTCGCGCGGCGTCGGATCCATCAGCCCCCCGCGAGGGTGGTGAGGCGCGTCTTGGTCTCAAACCACCGAATGACCACGCAGTCTTCTTCGATGCGGTGTTGGGCGGCGGTGCGCAGCGGCAGCTCGTCGGGCAGCAGCGGCGCGGCGGAGAAGGGGTTGGAGCAGGCCCGGCCGGTGAAGCTCGTCTGGGCGCCGGAGGGGCGCTCGACGAAGGCGACGCCGACGACGTTCCGGTAGAGCGGGTCCTTAAACAAGGAGGGCTCGGCGGCGCCGGAGAGCCCGGCCTCCCACGGGAGCTCGCTGGGATCCCCAGAGGTGCGGATCCAGCGGGGCTTGCCGTAGAGCAGCTCGCGCAGGTAACCCCGGCCGACGTTGAAGGGCTGGTCGGCGATGGGCATCAGGAGCAGGGGCTCGTCGCCGTAGGGGCCGAGGCGGGCGCGGTCGAGCTCTTGGAGCAGGCGGCGCTCGACGACGGCGATGGTGTGGGCGCCCAAGAAGGGCCCCAAGGTGAGGCGCACCGGGGGGCGACCCGGGCGCACCTTCTCGCCGGTGAGGCCGAACTCCAGCATGACCTCAGCGTCTTCGTAGGCGGCGAAGCGCCCGTCCCAGCCGCCGCTCTCGACCTCCTTGAGCCACATCTCGACGACGTGGCGCACGGGCTCGGGAGAGAAGTGCGGCGGCAGCCACTTCCGCACGATGACGATGAAGGAGAGCTTGGTGCTCACCCGGCACAAGGCGGCCTGGAGGCGGCGCACGGCGTCGGGGTCGGAGGGCTGGCGGTTTGAGTGCAAGAAGGCCAGCGGCAGCACGTTCACGGCGCGGCCGTCGGGGCGGCGCGCGGCGAAGAGGCCCCCGGGCGAGCGCAGGCCGTCGAGGCGCCAGCCCCCGGCGCGCAGGGTGGCGGCGGCGGCCAGCTCCGCGAAGCCCTGGAAAAAACGCCGGTTGTCGAGTGAACGGAGCTGATCCGCGGCGCGTTCGGCGAGCCAAGGCGGCGCTTCAGCCACGGCGCGCTCGATGACCTCCCGAACCTCGGCGCCTTCAGGGCTGTAGACCTGGCGCACGAAGGCGTGCGAGGCCCCGGGGAGCCGCTGCAGGTCATGGCTGAGGCTTTGGGTGAAGACGGTCATGGTGCCTGGAGAGTGGACGCGCCGCGCCGCGCCGATCGGCCCTGTGGCGGGGCCCGGAGACTATACGATCGCAGAGCGCACGGCAAGCGCGCAAGTCGTCCGGCGGCGAAGGCCGACAAACACCGCGAGGATCAGCGTCCAGGGCGGCGCCGCGCGGGTGGTCGGCGCGGCGCAACCACAGCGTGCCGGGAGATCTCCGGCGCGCGCGGCGCCGTGGCCGCTCACCGGGTCCGGCCCGGGCTCGCCGAGGTCCGCGGCGCGCAGCAGCAGGCCGTCGGTGATCTCGTCAGGGCCGTCGCGCCGGGCCCGATCCATCCACAGCGCCACGAGCCCGGCGACGTGGGGCGTGGCGGCGGAGCTGCCGTCAAAGAAGGGGGCGCTCCGGGTGCTCACGCCGCTCGGGCCGACGAGCTCAGGCTTGAGCCGCCCGTCGTCGGTGGGGCCTTGGGAGGAGTAGGCCGCCGGGCTGTCGTCGCCGAGGGGCAAGGCGCCGACGCTCAAGGCGCCACGGGCGTCCGCGGGCAAGGTGAGGGTGCCTGCCGTGGCCAAGGTCACGCCGCCGACGCCGCCGGGGCTGTAGATCCAGGCCATGAGGCCCTCGGCGGACCCGCCGCCTACCCAGCGCACCCGGGCCGAGGCGAGGCTCACGCCGACACAAGATGCCGCCTCGGTTGGGTCTCCTGCGCCGCGCTGGGCCTCGTCGCCGACGTCACAGGCCACGCCGCCGTCCTCGACGTGCAGGGCGAGGTCCACCGCCGCCGCCCCGAAGGGCTCGTCCCAGCGCAAGGACACGCTCGCCCGGCCCCCGTCGTCGTTGAGGTAGACCCGCTCGGCCTCCCCCAAGGTGAGCCAGCCGTCGCCGTCGGCGTCGTGGAGGAGCCCCGCGGCGTAGCGCCCGACCTCGTTCCCGGCGGCGGCGACGTACGCCACCCCGGCGTCGTTCAGGCGGTCCACGGCCTGGCTCATCGGCGAGGCGCCGTCGGCGTGCCACACGTTGTCGAAGCCGAGGCTCCCGCAGACGAGGTCCACGCCGTCCTCCTCAGCCAAGCCGAGGGCCTCGATGAACTCCGCGGCGCTGGTGACGCGGTAGAGGCGCAGGGTGACCTCGGGGGCCACGTCGAGGATCACCTCGGCGACGGCGGCGCCGTGGGGGTCGCCCCCGGCCTCCCCGTAGACGAGCTCCACCTGGTCCGGCGGCAGCTCCTCCGGCGCGCTGTCCCAGCCGGAGAAGCCGACGTCGACGACGGCCACGGTGATGCCCCGGCCTGTGAGCCCGGCCTCGTCCCAGGTGGAGAGGTCCAGCGTGGCGCGGCCCTCGCTGACGACGGCTTTGGCGCTCGGGCGCCAGGGCGCGCCGACGTGCACGACGCCGGGGAGCGCGGCGAGCTCGGCCCAGGTGGCCGCGGGCGCGCTCAGGTCGATGAGCCCGCCGCCGCCGGGGAGGGCGCCGACGGCGAGGGGGCGCACGCCGGGGAGCGCCGCGGCGGCGGCGAGGGTGGTGGCGGCCTCGGCGGTCTCCCCGAGGCGCAGGGTGACGATCCCCACGTCGGGGGGCGGCTCGGCGGCCTGGGCGGCGTCGGCGAGCGTCAAGGCGAAGGCGAAGGACCAGGCGCGGCGCATGTCCGCAGGATGCCTCCCTTCGCCCCGATGCGCAACGCGGGCGAGCCGGGCGCCGAGTCCTGTACACTACGCTTCCGCGCGTCCCGCTCTCTCTACGCCCGCCGTGAGCCACCGATGAACCCCTGGTCCCGGCTGAAGGCCCAGGCCGCCCGCCTCATGCGTGGGCCCCTGCCGACCTTCTACGACCCCGCCTACCGCATCCCCATCGCCTCCTTGGAGCAGCGCGCGGGCATGGCCTTGCGCCGCGCGGACTTCGCGGCCTGGACCTTGGCTGACCTCGGGCTCTTGCGGGAGAACGACCTGCGCACCCCGCGCCGGGTGAGCTGGGGTGAGCTGGCCCGGGTGCACAGCGGCCGGCTCTTGGAGTCGTTGACCCAGCCCGAGACCTTGGCGCAGATCTTCGCCGTGCGTGTGGAGGAGCTCGACCCCGACGAGGTGCTCCACACCCTGCGCCTCGCCGTGGGCGCCACCGTCGACGCCGCCCGGGAGGCGCTGCGGCGAAAGGGGCCGACCCTGAACCTCTTCGGGGGCTTCCACCACGCCGGGCCGGACAGCGCCGGGGGCTTCTGCGCGGTGAACGACCTCGCCGTGGCGATCTCCGTGGCGCGGGGCGAGGGCTTCGACGGCACGGTGCTCATCCTCGACCTCGACGCCCACCCGCCAGACGGCACGGCGCTCTGCGTCGCGGGGGACCCCAAGGTGCGCCTCGCGTCGCTCTCTGGCTCGGACTGGGGCGCGCTGCCCGAGGGCGTCGATGAGGTGCGGCTCCCCGAGGGCTGCCGGGACCCGGACTACCTGAGCGCCCTGGACGCCTTGCTCAAACGAAACCCGCCGGGCGACCTCAACCTCGTCGTCGCCGGGGGCGACGTGCTCGCCGGGGACCGCTTCGGGCGCCTCGGCCTCACGCTCAGCGGGGCGCGCCGCCGCGACCTGCGCGTCGCCCGTGCGCTCAAGGGCCGCGCGAGCGTCTGGGTGCCGTCGGGCGGGTACCACGACGACTCCTGGCGGGTGCTCGTGGGCACGGCCTTGGCCTTGGCGATGGACTCCGCGGACGACCCGCTCCCTGCGGACTACGAGCCCCTGCGTGCCCGGTTCTCCCGCATCTTTGAGGAGGTCTCGCCGACGCAGCTCGGCGGCGCCGAGGAGCCCTGGTTCTCCGCCGAGGACCTGGAGCAGTCCTTGGGGCAGCGGCCCCACAAAGATAAGCGGCTCCTGGGCTTCTACACCGCCGCGGGCCTTGAGTTCGCCTGCTACCAGTACGGCCTCTTCGACCAGATGCGCCGCCTCGGGTACACCAACCTGCACATCACCGTGGACGAGGCCGCCGGGGGAGACCGGGCGCGCACCTTAGGCACCGCCGACGGCAAGGAGCACGTGCTCGTCGAGATGGTGCTGGAGCGCCACCGCCTCAAGGACGAGGACCTGCTCTTCGTGAACTGGCTGACCCTGCGGCACCCCCGGGCGGCCTTCACCGCCGAGCGCCCCCAGCTCCCCGGCCAGAACGCCCCCGGCCTGGGCCTCGCGCCGGAGTTCACCCAGATCCTCGCCCTGATGGCGCGCCGCCTGCGGTACAAGGGCGTGATCTTCCGGCCGTCCCATTACCACGTCGCCTACGCCTGCCGTCGGCGCTTCCGCTTCACCGACCCCCTTCGCCAAGGCCGCTTCGAGGCCCTGAACCGCGACCTCGGCGGCCACCACCTCCTGGACGTGACCCGGGCGGTGTCCGAGGGCCGGGTGACGCTGAACGGCGAGCCCTACACCTGGGAGCCCGACGACATGGTGATGTGGCTCGACCGCGAGCCCACGGACGATCCGGCGGCCGAGGCGGAGCGCCAGCGGAGCCGGTTTGAGCTGCGGGGGGGCTAAGCGCCGAGACGGGTGCTGCGCGCGGGCTTCTCCAAATGCTCGACCAACGCTCTCCCGAGGGGCGTGAGGCTGACGATGAAGCTGGAATCGTCGTTGGTGTTGTTGCTTTCGGCCTTCTTCGAATCTCCCCGTGTTAGCGGTATGGCGAGGCGATGGGGGCGAGCGAGGCGCATGGCGAAGAGGGTGTTGAGGGTGTCTCCATGCTCGACTCCAATTGGTACAAAGATCCCCCCATGGTGAAGCTTAAGGAGCAGTGTCTGCGCCTTGCCAGGCAGTGAGGCACCAAGCGTTGGGAGCACCTGCTTCTCTTCAGCTCGCAAGGCGGCGATCCGGTCCTCTCTGGAGCGGGTGTTGTCCGTAAGCGCCGCCTGGATCGCATCGCCCAATGCGTGCACTACAGGATCGTTGTAAAGCGTTGGCTCTGCCGGATCCACCAACCATTCGTTGAGGTCTACGAGAATGGCGGCAGGATGGTGAAACTTTGCGACCACACCATCTGACAGTACCTCAAGCCAGCCCTTCTTGTCCTGTACATCCACTCGTTGATCCGTATGGCGCCATGTGAGCCAGGTGGGCCGCTCAGCGGCGCCACGGGGCGCGAGTTGGGGCAAGGCGACGAGGGCGCTGAACGGATCGATGGGTTGACCTTTGGTTGGGTCGCTGGCGCGATTGGGCACGGGGAGCGCGCCCGCTGCGTTCAAGAACACCGCGCAGACGCCGAGGCGGTTGAGCTGCTCGGCGTGGCGTAGGAAGGGCGTCGTCTTCGTCGAGTAGTTCACCACCAAGAGCAGGTCCACGAGCGCGATCCGCACAAGATCGCGCATGGCTGGGAACCGCTCTTCTAGGAGATCCGCGCAGATCAGCACGCCCACCCGCCCGCCGGGGCCGTCGAAGGTGGTGAAGGTGTCGCCGGGTACGATGTACTCCCAGAGCTCGTCCTCGGCCTGTAGCGGCCCAGCCGTCTTGGGGTACATCTTCTTCCACTCCTCGCCCGTGACTCGAAAAGGCCCACGCTTCTGGTGATGCCAGAGTGGCTCTTCCTCACAGTCCGCGAAGATCGGCGCCAGCGCACGCATGAGCGGCGCATGGCCGTCAACCGCCGCGTGGCCGTCAACCGGCGCGTGGTGTGAGCCCGCGATCATCAGGGCGGGCCTGGCCCCCGCCTCGCTGAGCGCCCTCCGCAGAGCGACGACGCCTTGTTTGTCCAGGCATAGCTCGGGGAACAACAAGACATCCCGGCTCGGGCCTGTCTCTTGATGCGCTGCGACAAGCCGGGCGATCCTTATGAGCTCAGCTTCGAGGTTTTCACGGTGATCAGGGGTCATCGGCTCAGCGAGCTTCATCACGAAGCCGCCTGTCCACGCGCGCCCACCTTGGGAGTTCTTGAGCTCGAACTCAAGCTTGCCGTGTTCCAGCGGGAACAACCACACCCGCGGCGCCCGGCGCTCCACCGCGGCACGGGCGGAAAGGGGGCGCACTGCCCCCGTCCCTATCCATGGGGGTAGGTGGATCCACTTCAGGGGCTGAAGCTCGTTCTCGACGATGAAGCTAAGGCCGTCGAGCGGCTCGGCATGAGGGATAGGTTCGCGATAGGCCTTAATCGGCGCGCTCTCCCAACGCTCGCGAAGTGGGCGGCATCCTGTCGGCGCCAGCCGTACACGAAACGTCCGCGGTCCGTCTAAACACTCAATGTCTTGGGGCTCGAACAGCGCGGGTGGCGCCAAGAGTGTGAAGCCGGGACTGCAGGGAAGACTCTGTCGGCTCCAGTCGCGCCAAAATTTGACCGTATGGACGAGAAGGCTACCGTAGAAGCTCCCAATGTTCGGGGTAGGCCACTGGTCCCGTAACTTCGCGAGCGTGGGCTGGGTACGGGGCACGCCGAGGCGCGAGCTTGGGTGAACCCATCCCGCGGGCGGCAGCCTTTCGCTGGGTGGGATCTCCCGCACGAGCAGATGCATGCTAAGCAGGAGACGCAACAGGTGCTCGCGAACGCTCACTAAAGAGAGCGTTTCTATAGGCGTTTCACTGTCCTTGGGTAACAGGCTCAGCATGTCCACAGGCACTTGTGACTCCACCTACAGGAAAATTTTTTTGCATAGTGATATTTTTTGAACCGAGAAGTGGTTCAGGGTATCATAGCGTTGTGGGAGTCAAGCGTACTCCTGAGGACAACCGCGTAGAAGGAGAAGCCGCGTGGGTCAAGTCAGCCGTTGTGATAGCGCTCTGAGCCATGCCTCGTAGCACCGCTAAAGTTATAGGGTTTTTTGGTTATAAGGGTGGCTTGGGCCGCACTATCTGCGCTACTTCCGTCGCCACCATATTCGCCGAGCAAGGCCGGCGCGTCTTGCTGATCGACGGCGACGCAGAAGCCCCTGGCCTCTCCCTCTCTGCGGCGTACGCGGACCAGCTCCTCGGCAAGCCGGGCTTGGTCCAGCTCCTCTTGGGTGACCTCTCTGCTGAGGACGCTATCTCTGCGGCTGCGCCCGTGTCGCCCGGCGGCTTCACACGGAGACCTGCGCACAACGGGTCGCTGCGCCTGCTCGGCGCTGGCACGGTTCGCTCAGCGACGGGCGGCCCGGGTCTCAACACCCGCGCGCTCGGTGAGGCGCTAGACTCGCTCGCGGCCAGCGTGAGCTTGGAGGGACCGCTGGAGCAGGTCGAGAGGCGCTGGTCCGACCTCGTTGACCGCCTCAAGGCGTCTGATGAGTTTGACGTGGTCATCCTCGACATGCGCACGGGGTTCAGCCAGCTCACAGGGATGATGATGCGCTCCTGTGACGTGGTCGTGTTCATGTGTGGCCTAAACCAGCAGAACATCCTCGGCACGGCCTCTATCCTGCGCGACCTTGGTGACGCTGCGCCGCGCTCGGTGCTGCTCGCTAGCTCACCTGTCCCCAGCTCGGCCACGTCGGGGCTTGACGATTCGTGGAGGATGTTCAACGAGGTCTTCGGTCCGATTCGTCCACATGGCCAGCCCCTGATGGTGAATGGGCGTCCCAGGCTCTCGCTGCCGTATTCGCCGATCCTGGCTGTTACTGACGATCCCGCCAAGTACGTTCGTGAGCCTGACCTAATGGCGGCGTTCGCCGACTTCACCAACGCGCTGCGGGAGGCGCTTGGCCTGGGCGTTAAGGATCTGCTCGCTGAGCTTCGTGCGGCGATGGTCTCGGAGGACACTGCCGACGTTGACAAGCTTAAGCGTCTGCTCGTGGAGCTCGCCCGTATTAACGGGGTGCGGGGCATGCTAGCGCGAGAGGGGCAAGCTTGGCACCACTCAAGCGTGCCGAGTACGTTGGCGCTCGCGCTAGACGCGGCAGTTGAGGAGCTCAAGGCCCTCGGCGACGAGGTCGGCGACGACGTGACCTTAGAGGTCGCGAAGCACTGGGTGTACAAGCTGCGCTTCTCTCGCCCCTCCCAAGACTCAGCGCGTGTGCTCGAGCTGTATCGCCATCTTGTTCATCGACTCGACGCTGGGAGCTGGATCCCGCAGGATCCTCGTGGTCAGCCAGGTCGCGTCGTCGGGCGGCTGCGTGTGGATTACGCCGACGCCATCCTGAACCACCAGCGGTATCGGGTTGTGCAGCTCGGCGAGCCGGTTGACGTGGACGCCTTGGCCATCGCAGAGCGTGAGCTGCGCCAGCTTCGCGTGGACCTCGTCGGTCCGGGCACGCTCATCTGGTGCGCGCGGGTGATCACCCACCTCGTTCGCCTCCTTCCGGCAGCGGAGCTCTTGTCGTCTGAGGCAGACGGTGCCACACGGATACAGGCTTTGGCGGCCCTCGCCGAGGCCCACCTTAAGCGCGCTGAGGGGGCCGCTGGGCACAAGACCTGGTCGGAGTACGTGCAGGTGGGATTGGCAATCGCTTGGCCCCCCGAGGACAAAGACGAAAAGCGGCGTAGAATAGTGCACGCACTGCAGTGCACCTACAACGACGCCACATACCGTGACTATGGCCCCCTAGCGGCGAGCTACGATCGGGCGATCCTCCAACTTCGCTTAGGTGAGGTGGATAAGGCGAAGGAGGAGCTACAGGTGCTGCGCTACGACGCGAAGCTGCTGGCCATCGCGTTGAAGGATCCCGACCTTCTCGAGCTGCGCGAGTACATCCAAGCACGCTATACGAACACAAGAATGTAGGCCGAATTCGGCTAAAGAGGTGATATGTTCTTCTCTCTACTTACACATCTCGTACTCATAAGGGCAGAGAGCTTTCTGCCTGACAGGGCCCTCTATGCTTCAGAGATCAGCAGTTATGTCGTCTCCGACATTCTCAAGCAGTACGACGACGGTGAGCCCACGGACGATGTCGTAGGCTTCATCGCCTTCCCTTACTGACCCCTTCCGCCCTCCAAGCTCTCCCCAATCCGCGACAAGAACAGCCGCTCCAGGCCCTCCTCGCCGATCTCTGCGACGCTGTGATCCGCCACCACCCGGCCCCGGGCGAGCATCACCACGCGGTCGGCGATCTTCTCCACGGTCTCTAAGACGTGGGTCGAGAGCAGCACCGCCGCGCCACCCTCGGCCAAGGCGCGCAGGTGGGCCTTCACCCGGGCGGCGCTCGGCGGGTCGAGGCCGTTCAGGGCCTCGTCGAGGATCAAGACCTGGGGCTTAGACACCATCGCCGCGGCGAGGGCGGCCTTCCGCCGCATGCCCTGGCTGTACTCGCGGATGAGGCGGTCGGCGTCGTCTTGTAGGCCCACGGCGGCCAAGGTCGCGGGGATGTCGCCTTGGCCACGCACCTCCACGACGAGCTCCAACATCTCCCGGGCGGTGAGGTAGTCGTAGAGCTGGGGGTCCTCGGGGACGTAGCCGAAACGCCGCCGGGCCTCGCCGGGGTCCTGGAGCACGTTCACCCCGGCCACGAGCACCTCCCCGGCGCAGGGCTGGAGCTGGCCGGTGAGGGCCTTGAGCGTGGTGCTCTTGCCCGCGCCGTTGTGGCCGATGAGCGCGACGAGCTCCCCCGCGGCGACGGAGAAGCTCACGTCCTCCACCGCGACGTGGCGCCCGTACCGCTTCTGTAGACCACGAACCTCGATCACCTTCACTTTGCACCTCCCGTCAGCATCCCCCATGAGAGCCCCGCCCAGGCCAAGGCCGCCACGACGAGGTACGGCGCGAGCCCCGCGCCCCGCAGCCGCCCGGCGATGGCCCCGGTGATGGCGAGCCCCACGGCCAGGAGCTCCACGGGCAAGGCGAAGCCCAGCGCCGCGTCGCCGCCTTGGCGCACGGCGAGGGCCAAGGTGGGCGGGATCACCACGCCCTGCAGGTAAGCCCAGAGGGTCAGCCCCCGGGCGATGAGCCGCGGCAGGGGCGGCGGCGCGAGCCAGGCGTCGAGCCAGGCCGGATCCGACACGCCGAGGCGCTGCCCCAAGGCCCCGATGAGCGCCAAGGCACCGCCCGCGATGAGCGCCGCCCGTGTCCCGGCGTCCGCCGCGTCGGACCAGGCCGGGGCCAAGGCCACCAAGCCCAGGCCCCAGGCCCCGGTCACCCAGCCCCGGTGCGCCCGCCAGCCGTGGCGCAGGTCTTGGCGTAAGAAGGGGCGCAGCGCCGCCGGGGCGAAGCGGATCGCCCACTCCAGGTAGACGCTCCGGGCCTCTTCAGGGTCCTCCCGGGCGGCCAAGGCGCCGTCCACCTCGGCGAGCAGCAAGGTGGCCCGGTAGTAGGGGCGCTCGGCGCGGGCCGGGGTCAACCAGAAGGCCAGGGCGCCCATGAGCCAAGGGGTGAGGAGCAAGAGCCAGCCCCAGGCCGCGCCGTTGAGCCCCAGGCGCGCCCCCGCCGCCGCGGCGCCGATGCCGAGGGCGCCCAAGGCCAAGGCCACCCCGGGCGCGTAGAGGAGCGCCGCCTGGAGCTGGGGGTTCTGCCCACGGATGAGGTTGAACAGCCCGGCGAGGCCCGGGCTCTCCGCCGCCCAGACCGCGCCGAGGTGCACGGGGAAGCCCAGGAGCAGGCCCGCGCCCCAGCCGCCCGCGGCGAGGCCGACGGCGGTGAGGTAGATCTCGGGCCCCGCCGCCCACAGGGGCCAGCACAAGGCGGCGACGCCAAGGGGCCAGATCAGGCCCTCCCAGGCCACCCGGCGCAGCAGGTACCGGACCAGGGCGGGCACGTCGGCGGGGTGGGGGTCGAGGATGGGCCGCTCCTCGCCGCGGACCAGGGCGGTGTAGGTGCGTAAGGCCATCGCCCCCGTGCACAGGAGCGCCAGCCGCACGCCGAGGCCGATGACGCCGTCGATCACGCCGTTCGGCCGATCGAGGAAGCCCATGAGGGTGGGCCGCACCAGGGGCGCGGACAGGGCCAGCGCCACGAGCGGAAGCAGGCCTAGAACGCCGAGAAGCGGGCCATCGACCCGGCGTCGATGCGCCCGTTGCCTGCGCCAGCTCTTGAGGTAGGGGTTGCCGGTGTGCATCGTGTCGTGGCAGATTGGAGCGCCCTGTATCCTCCTCCCGCGGGTTGCGGAAGAATCGAGGCCGCGCAGGGTTCCCCTCGTTGAGCCCGCCTCCTGGAAGCCCCCATGCGCCTCGCTCTCGCCGCGCTCGCCTTCGGCCTCTTCGCCGCCCCCGTCTACGCCCAGGAGACCCCGCCCGAGGAGGACGACGACCTCGCCTTCCTGAAGGAGGGTGAGGCCGCCGCGGCGAAGAAGGCCGCCGAGGCGAACAAGACCTCCGACTTCTCCTTGTACTCCGCTGAAGACGAGGACGACCTCGCGGACTTTAAGGTCGCCGAGCCGCCCAAGCCCAAGCCCGAGCCCAAGCCCGAGCCCAAGCCGGAGATGGCCCCGGTGACGCCCCCCGCCGCGGCGAAGCCCCTCGGCGACCACTTCCCCGCCCGGGGCAGCGCCAGCCAAGGCGGCGTCATCGTCGAGCTCCCCGTGCTCATCGCCAACGCCCCGGCGGACGTCACCGGGGAGTACTGGCTCGTGGCTGAGGTCTGGTCCGGCGGCATGAAGGTCAATGAGAGCCGCCAGCTCGTCCTGCCCGCGGGCGTCTCCAAGGGCACGCCGACCCTGGCCTACGTCAAGCTCTTCGCCCCCGTGACCGACCCCGCCGGCCTTGAGCTGCGCGTCGGCAAGGCCGCGAGCGCCACCGCCAAGCCGACCTTGTTGTTCATCCGGAAGGTCGAGGCGAAGTAGGCTCAGCGCGGCGTGAGCCGCAGCGCCCCGACACGCAGGGGCTTGGTGCTGACCGTCGTGGAGAGCGTGCCGCCCCGGGGGTTGAGGGAGGCCCACAGCGACCGCGCGTCATCGAGGGCGCGCCGGGCCGCGGCGAAGCGCGCGGCGTCGAAGGGCGGCGTCGGCTGCCCCATGCGGCGGAGGTTCTCGCCCAGGGTGGCGTAGAGCGTGTCGTCGTCGAGGTCGGGCGCGGACCAGGGCAGCCCGGCGTAGCCCTCGGCGAGGATGAGCTCGGCGCGGTCTTGGCCGAAGCCCGCGTACTTCTCTTTGCCGCCGACCCGCTTGGCCTCGGCGTTGATCTGGGCCGGGTCGAGCCCCGCGGCCACCCGACCCCAGAAGCCGTCCTCCAGGCCGAAGCTCACCTCGACGAGCAGGTGCACGAGGTCATGGGGCAACATCGGGCCATAGGACGGGAAGGACCAGCTCCGCTCCTGGCCATCGTCGAGGCGGACGTAGACGCGGTCGTGCTGACCGGGGGTGCGGACGACGCGAAGCTCCATGGGGGCTCTTTGGGGGGAGGGTGTAGGTCAGGCGCTGAGCAGGCCGCGAAGGCGCTCCCGAAGCTCAGCGATCTCGGGGCAGACCGAGAGCAGGCCCGCCCACTGGCCGCTCAAGGCCCGCATCGCCTTCTTGCGACCCTTCCCTACCTCGGTCAACCAGCCGTTCTGGGCGATGAAGGGGTCCCAATAGGCCTCCTTGGGGTCGCAGTCGGCTCGCACCTGGGACCAAGGCACGCCGAGCTTCTCCCGGTGGAGCGCCAAGGCCCACACCTCCACCTCTTGCCACGCGAGCACGGCCACGAGCTTGGTCGGGTGCTCCGCGACCCGGGTGGTGGCCTTCTCCGTGGCGCCCAGGCGGTCGCAGTCGCGGTCGATGGCCAGGACGAAGAGGTCGATCATCGGGTTGTCGGCGATGATGTCGCTCACGGTCGTGGGGTTGAGCGCCTGGCTGATGCTGTGCAGGTGGGGGTCGGTGAGCACGTCTACCCGGGCGGGGCGCTTTAGGTCGGCGAAGACGCCCTCGATGATCGGCTTGATGACGTGCTGGTCGAGGGTGGGGTCCTCGGGGATGATGAGCGCCCTCATACGGCGCGCTCCAGCCAGCCCGAGGTGATGAGCTGGTCAATCCCCCGTCGGGCCACCACCTCGTCAAAGCCGGGCAGCGCCCCCAACGAGCGCAAGAGCGTGCTCGTGGAGCCAGGCGGCCGCGCCACGAGCACCGCCGCGCGCAGGGCCTCCGGCGAGAGCGCGTTGAGCACGAGCGGCGAGTGGGTCGTCGCGATGATCTGCACCTTCCGCTTGACCACGGCGGCCTCCATGGCCTCGACGAGCAGGTGAGCCCGGGTGGGGTGCAGGCCGTTCTCGATCTCCTCGATGAGCATGAGCGAGCCCTCAGGCGCCGTGCGCAGGGCCAGAAGCTCCCCCAAGAACCGCAGGGTGCCGTCGGAGAGGCTTCGCGCGGGCATCCGCCGCCCGCCGCGCTCGACAAGGATGAGCATCACGTCGCCAAGCTCGGTCTCAGCGAAGTCGATGTCTTCGAGCTCGGGGGCGCAGAGCTCGGCGAGCCAGTCCACGAGGTCGGCGCGGGCCTCGGCGCTCTGGCACACGGACCAAGCCAAGGCGGAGACGTTCTCACCCGCAAGGTCGAGGCGGGTGGCGCTCTTGGGGGTGTAGTCCCGCATTCGGGAGGGGGTAATGTCGAGGAAGAGGGCTTCGGCGAGCATCTGTTCGATCTGGTCTACGCTCGAGCGCATCTCTCTTACCCAATCCGCGGTGTCGTCCACTTCAATGTAGTGCATGACATTTTCTGGGAGCTCGAATCCAATTAGACCGCGAGGCAACTCGTACAGGGAGCCATCGAGCTTCACCGACTCGCTCAGACGCCTCGGCTCGGGTTTGAGCCCGATGTGGACCTGGTGCTCAATGGGCCCCGAAGCGGTCTCCCACACCGTCCCCAGCTCAAACTCCTCCCGCCCCCGCAGCGCGATGTCCGCCACGCCGCCCCGCACCCCCGGCCACACCGGCAGCCCGCCCGCCCACTCCCCACGAATCGCGGTCGAGACCGGCTTGCCTAGGGCCAACCCCTGGAGCAGCCGAATCGCGTCGAGCACGTTGCTCTTGCCCGAGGCGTTCGCCCCGACGAGCACGGTGAGCCCGCCCAGCGCCATCCGCTCGTCATCGAAGCTCTTGAAGCCCTTGAGGTGAAGGGAGGTCAGCATCGGCGGCACCCAGGCGGGAAGGGGAACGCGGGCGCGAGCGCCCAGCACCGCACTTTATGCCACCCCCCGCGCCCCCGCACACCGCCTAGCTCTGATCCTCCACCCGGTCCCCGGCCTGCAGCACGAGCTCCACGAGGCCCAGGCGGCTTGACCGCACGAGGTCTGGGCGGATCCCGGCGTCGCGCAGGCGGGCGCGCAGGCGCACGAGGCAGACGTCCCAGCGGCGGCGCAGGGCGTCGCGGTCGTCCACCTCGGGCCAGAGGGGCTGGGCGAGGGCCTCCCAAGAGAGCGGCGCGCCGACGCTGATCAGCTCGGAGACCACCCGGGCGGCCTGGCCGCTGAGCACGAGGGGCGGGCCCTCGGCGCGGTGGATGTGTACGCTGTCGTAGCGCCCGATGAGGTGCAGGGGCGCGTCTACGCCCTGCTGGGTGCGGTCTTGGCCGGCGCTGGAGAGGGTCATCGCGACGCCGACGAAGCTGCGGTCGCCGATGGTGAAGCGGTCGCCGGGGCCGAAGGGCTGGGCGGCCTCGCCGTGGAGCCGCACCCGCCAGCCGTCGCCGGTGCTCCAGAGGATCGCGTCGGCGTCGGCCAAAGAGCCCGGCGAGAGCCGCGGGTGGGGCCACAAGGACAAGGAGCAGGTGCCCGCGAGGATCTGCGGCGGCAAGGAGTCGCCCTCGATGCCCATGACCTGCTCGGGGAGCTCCACGGAGAGCACGGTCAGCTCGGTCTCCGGGGAGAAGCGCAGGCGCTGGCCAGGGAGCAGCTCGGTCTCGGACGAGGCCTGCCCGTCCACCAAGAAGCGCCCCCGCAGGGCCAAGAGGCGCAGGCTGCGGCCCCGGAGGCTCACGAGCGCGTGGGCCTCGGAGACGTGGGGGTCGTCCAGGCGTAGGGCCGCGGTCCACACTCGGCCGATGATGTCGCCGGGGGCCAGGTGGTCCACGGAGCCGTCAGGGAGGCGTAGGCAGACGGACGCGCGCATTGGGCTCCTGAGCGGCGTCTCGCCACGCGGCGAGCGCCTCAGCGGTGAGGGAGGCACGATCTTGCCGCAGAACGGGCACGGACCACAGCCTCGCCTGGCGATCCCAGCTCACGGTGACCAAGGTCTGACCGTCGGGGGTGAACTCCAGGGCGGGGATCCGGTCCTCGTGCCCGGCGAGCAGGCCGAGCAGCACACCATCGTCGACAGACCAGACCCGGGCGCGCCCGTCGATGCCCGCCGCGGCCAAGAGCGCGCCGTCCGGGGAGAAGGTGAGGTCGCGCAGCCGGGCGCCAGGCGCGTCGAAGGTGCGCGGCGCCGCGCCGTCGAAGCGGAGCAGAGTCACGCCGTCGTCCCCGGCCCAGGCCCAGGCCCGCTCGCTCAGGGCCACGGCGAAGGCGCCCTGGAGGTCGGCGAGGTGCCGCGGCGCGCCGTCGTCGGGCAATAGCCGCGCCTCCCCGGAGACGCTCAGGGTGATCACCCCGTTCGGCCCACGCTCCAGGTCGAGGGTCGGCCCGGTGTCCTCGATCACCCTCGACCGCTCCGTCGGCGCGCCCCAGGCGAAGATCCGGCTGCCGAAGTCGGCGCCGATGAGCCCGCCCGTGGGCGTGCCGACGAGGCGCCGCAGGGTGCGGCTGTCCGGCGGCGAGGGCAGGGCGCTGAGGCTCGGCCAGGCCCAGCCCACGAGGCCCACGCCGTCCATGACGCTCGCCCAGAGCTCGCCAGGGCGGAACAGCACGGCCTTCACGACGCCTCGGCCCGCCCGGAGGTCGGCGAGGTGGCGCCCGTCGTTGAGGTCCACGACCCGCACGTGACCGTCTCCTTGGGCCAACGCCAGGGTGCCGCCGTCGGAGGAGAAGGTGAGGTCGCTCAGCCCGGCGCTGCCTTGAATGAGGGTCGGTCGGGAGAGGCCCGCGAGGGACCAGCGCGTGAGCTGCTCCCCGGCGACCAGCGCGCCGCCGTCGAGGAGCGCCACGTCGGCGTCCCGGGTCGTCGGCAGCTCCCCGAGCCAGGCGCCGTTGACGACGCTCCAGAGGCCCACCCCGCCGCGCACCCCCAAGGCGGCGACGAGGGCGCCGTCCTCGGAGACCTGCACCCGGCGGATGGCCCCGAGGTGGGTCTGGATGGAGCGCCCCTCGGCGCCGGTGCGGAGGTGAATGGCGCGCAGCGCGCCGCCTTCGCCGCCGACGATGAGGGTCTCTTCGTCTGGGGTGAAGGTGAGGGCGGTGGCGCCGAGGCGGTCGCCGAGGGGGGCGCCCAAGGAGCGGATGGGCCCGTCGATGGGCCCGACGGCGACGAGGCCGCCGAAGCAGACGAGGGCGACCTGGGCGCCGCTCCGGGAGAGGGTCGCCGCCTGGGCGCCGTCGACGCAGACCTCCGCGGCGGCGTCCTGGGCGTCGTCAGGCCAGAGCCGACCGTCCGGGGTGAGCAGGTGCCGGGGCCCGCTGGTCGGACGCTGGGGGATGGAGGCGAGGACCAGCGCACGGGTGGTGGCGCCGTCGCTGAGGCGCAGGGCGCGCACGCCGTGGTTCACGTCCCAGAGCAGCGCGCCGTGGGGGGTGAGCGCGCCCGTGGCGCCGACGTCTTCTACGCGCCAGACCTGGGTGAGGGGGCGCAGGGTCCAGTACGAGGTGCCGCTGGCCTCGCCGCAGAGCAGGGCGCCGCCGTCGTCGCGGAGCTGGCGCCAGAGACAGGGCGGCGCGGGGTCGTCCTGCAGTCGGGCGGGCCGGGGCGCCCGGGCGAACCCGGCGAGCACACCCCGGGCGAGGGGGTCTTCAGCGACGGTGAGGGCCGAGGCGGCGAGGGTCTCGGCCTCGGCGCGCTGGCCGCGC
>JAKLKD010000254.1 GCA_023150845.1 Myxococcota bacterium
CGCCTCCTGCGCGCGAGCCACATCAAGCCTTGGGCGGAGTGTACGACCGACGCCGAGCGGCTTGATCCGGAGAACGGGCTGCTCCTGGCGGCGCACCTGGACGCGGCGTTTGATGCGTTCCTCGTGAGCTTTGATCGGGAGGGGCGGATCGTGTTCTCGGAGGGGCTTGCTGAGGGGGATCGGGTGGCGCTGGGGCTGCGGGTGGGGCTGGGGATCGGGGCGGTGAGTGAGGGGCGGGGGGGGTATTTGGCGGGGCATCTCGCGAGGACGCGCGGCGGGTGAGGGGCGCGCGCGGCGGCTGGAGGCGGCGGAGACGTGCGGCGGAGTGGTTTCTGGTGGGCGGAATCGGCGGAGACGTGCGTCGGAGGGGTTTCCGGCGGCTGGATTCGGCAGAGACGCGCGTCGGAGCGGTTTCCGGCGGCTGGAATCGGCAGAGACGCGCGTCGGAGCGGTTTCCGGCGGCCGGAATCGGCAAAGACGCGCGGCGGAGCGGTTTCTGGCGGCTGGAAGTGGCAAAGACGCGCGTCGGAGCGATTTCCGGCGGCCAGAATCGGCAGAGACGCGCGTCGGAGTGGTTTCTGGCGGCCAGAATCGGCAGAGACGCGCGTCGGAGCGATTTCCAGCGGGCGCTCAGTACGTCCGCCGCCACAGCGCGCCGCCGGACTCGCCCCCGCCTCCTCGCGGTGAGCCCTGGGCGAGCCGACCGACACATGAGACGACGACGGGGGAGGGCGCGCGGCGGGCCTTTGAGCGGCTGTTCGAGCTGCACCGGCTGCCGGAGCGCCTGCTTGTGGACAAGGGCCACGCACCAGCGGTGATGCTCACGCACGACCGCCGCGTCCCGCAAGAAGACAAGGCCGCGGGCGTGAGCAAGGCCGGGCTGGGCGAGGCGCCGCCGGTCGCGGCGCGCTCAGGCCCCTCGCGGCGTGAGCCTCAGGCGTCGGGGTCCAATGTGAAGGTCACGGATTTCCCGAGCTTGTAGACGTCCTTCGTCACCTCGTCGCCGAACACCAGGGGCGCGCTCTTGAGCCCCTGGGCGAGGGTGACCGTCCATTGGCCCGGCGGGACCGGGGCCGGGATGGTGAGGCTCAAGACCTGGCGATCGGCGGAGAGCGTCCAGTCGGTCGGCGCTGTTGTGTGTGTCTTCCCCTTCACCTTCACCTTGATGGCCTTGAGGGTCGGGCCGAGGTCCTCGCTGAGGGGCTGGCTGAACGACAGATCGACGCGGAGCCCGTCGCCGACGCGGGACAAAGCGGCCGTGGCCGTGAGCGGCGGCAGCGCGCCAAGGTTATCGAAGGGGGACGTGGGCTCCCAGGACTGGGGGAGCGGGCGGCCGACGGCGTGACGACGCGCGGGGTTGATGAACAGATCCTCGCGCTCCTCGACCACAGGGCGGATGACCTCTCGCCACAACCAGACGCCCGGATCCCCGGCACGCTCCGCCGGGATCTCAAAGCAGCGGTGGGCCGAAGCGCAGAAGCGGTGGTCAGGTACCCCCTGGCTGGCCATCCACGCCTGCAGGTCGTCTAAGACGAGGTGAAGCTGGGCCCGGAGCGAGGGCGCGTGTGCGACGGATCCGCCCTCGATGAAGCCGGGCCACTTGCCCTCAAAGGAGATCCCGAAGCCTTGTGTGTTGCCCTTGCTGCCGTGGGCGGTGCACACGTCCAGGGGCGCGTTTCGTAAGGTCAGGCCGTCGCGGGTGATGACGTAGTGGTACTCGATGGCCCAGAAGCGCGCGGCGAAGGTGAGGCGCTCGGCGAGCCGCTCCTTTGGCGCGCCCTCGCCGCCGGTCCACTCTGTGTCATATGCCAGCGGGATCAGCTCGGCCTCGCGGCCCTCGGCCAGGAGCGCCTCGACATGTTTGAGCCAACCCTTGTACCGCCGTTGCTCAATGCCGTACTCACAGCCGGTCTGATGAAAGACCAAGAGGTCGCTGTTGGCCACCGCGCGCCGCCATACTCGTGGCATCGTCCGGGCGAGGGTGAGGTCCGCGTTGACATGGTTACGCCAGTCGTACGGTACGTCGATCCCCTGCGGCACGCCGCCCGGCCAGGCACGTTGGCCCAGCGCGCTCACGTTGTCGAAGACCTCACGACCGATCTTGGGCTCGGCCGGGCCGCTCGCCAGCTTGGCGACAAAGTCCCACAGCTCGTTCCAGTTCATGCTCGCTCCCGTCCTTCCTGTGACCCCCCCGTTGATACCACGCGGGCGGCGGCGCCTGTCAAGGCGAGGCCCGAATCCGCCGGCCTGGGGTTGACCCCGGCGTGGAGCTTTTGGTAGGGTCCACCCATCACCCGTGGAACCCAGGAAGGGGCTACATGGACACGATCCTCGACATCATCCCCGGGGCCTACAGCACCACGGCGCCCCCGCCCAAGGGGGCGACGGGGCTCACCCTGCAGCGCGCGACGCTCGGGGAGATGACCTTCGACGGGCTCACCCTGAGCCGGCTTGGGCACGCGGTCTGGAGCTTCGGCGGCGCCGGGCGCATCACGCAGACCCTCTCGACGGGCCGAGGGCTCCAAGCCATCGGCGCCGAGCTGGCCGTCGCGCCATCGGCGATCAGCGGGGGGCTCACCGTGCTCCTCGCCACGAGCGGCACCCCGGCGCGGCTCACCCTGACCCCAGGATCCCGCGCCGGACGGGCGAACCTCAGCGTGACCCTCGGCACGAGCGCGCTGAGCCGGTCGCTGCGCGCGGAGCTGACCGCGAAGGACGCCGTGGAGCTCGGGCGCTGGGCCACCTTGGCCTTCACCTGGGCGAACGACGGGCTGGCGCTCTTCGTCGATGGGCAGCTCGTGGCGTTCACGAGCACCAAAGGCGCGCTCTCCACCGCGTCGAGCCTCTCGGTGAGCGTCGGCGTCGACGCCGACGGGCGCACGGGCCGCCTCTCCGGGCTCTTCGCCGGGGTAACGATCTGGGGCGGCGCGCCCACGAAGTACAGCGCGCGGCTGCCCGGGGACGAGCTCGTCGGGCTCTACGCCCCTGTCGTGCCCGCCACGCCCTTGGCCGCCGCCACGGGGCTCACCCAGACCGCCACCGCCCCGCCGACGAGCTTCTTCGGCGCGGTGCCCGGCGCGGGCTCAAAGCTCTACCCCTGGCGCTTCACGGCCACGACGGGCTCCTTGCCCCTGCCCAGCTCGACGGCGCTCAGCAGGATGAGCGAGCTCACCGTCGAGGCGCTGATTCGGCCCGCCGGGATCAGCGGGCAGCGCTCCAACCTGTGCGAGGCCAAGGTCACGCCGTTCGCCGTGTGGCTGCGCCCGGGGGTCAAGGCGGGGTTCTTGAGCCTCTCGATGAGCGTGAACCTCACTCACGTCTCCAGCGGGCGCGCGGTGACCGAGTGGCTGCAGCTGCGCGCGGACGACGCCGTGGCGCTCAACCAGTGGTCCACCGTGGCCGCGAGCTTCGCGGGCGGCGCGCTGCGACTGTTCGTGAACGGCGCCCTGGTGGCGAGCCTGACTCCCAGCAGCCCGGCCTGGGCCTGGCTCGACGCCCCTGGCGACCCGACCCTCTGGGTGGGCACCTGGGTGGACGGCGCGCGGGACCGCCTCGTGGGGGAGCTCGCGGGGCTGCGTGTGTGGAGCGCGCTGCCCGACCGCTACGCGGCGCTCCTGCCCAAGCCCGGGGTCCTGCTGGAGCTCTACGCGCCCCAGCCCCCGGCGGACGTCACGGCGCAGCCTTCAGGCGGCGTGGGCCTCGTGGCCAGCGCGGCGACGCCTTATCCGTCCCAGAGCGCGTTCTTCGGCGCCTTGCCCGGCGCGGGGCTCAAGGCCTACGCCTGGAGCGTCGGCGGCGCGGCGCGGCTGGTGCCCCCCCTGGTGGGCGTGGCGCCGAGGGCCTTCGGCCTGGAGCTGCTCTGTTGTGTCACGACGCTCCCGGCGGCGGGGCTCAGCCTCGCGCGGATCGGCGCCTGGGGCATCTCGGCGCGGCTGGTCGCGTCGGACCTCGTCGGCTACGCCGATCTGGAGGTCACCCTCAGCCTGAAGGTCACGCTGAGCGGCCGGGCGCTCACCCTCAACGAGACCGCTCGCGCGGCCCGGGCGGCCCGGCTCGGCGCCTGGCACACCCTCGGCGTGACCTTCGACGGGGCGCGCCTCGACCTGTTCGTGGACGGGGTGCGCCGGACCCGCGCGCCGATCTCCGCGCCGACCTTGGCCGGTGACGGCGGCGCGGCGAGCTTGACCGTCGCAGAAGGCGGCGAGCTGCGCCTGGGCGGGCTGCGTCTCTGGGACCTGGTGCCCGACCGTTACGCGGCGCTGCCTGAGCCGCCGCCGTTTCAGGCGATCCGCACGCTGAGCGCCGAGCCGGCCCTGCTGCGGGCGAGCGTGCAGCGGCGCCTCGCCCAGAGCTCCTCCCCGCCGGACGAGGTCACCTGGGCGGTGGGCGCCGAGGCCGTCACGCTCTCGCTCAAGGAGCTGAAGGTCGCCGCGCGGCCCGGCTACGTCGTCGTGGACGTGCCGATGCGCGCGCCCAACGACACGACGCATCAAGCGACGCTGCGCGCGGCGTTTCGGGTCGGCGCCGACGCCGCCGACGCCACGGCGCGAATGGACCTCAGCCGCGACGCCCGAGGGGGGCTCGCGGCGCGCTGGGCCGATGACCTGGAGCTGGCGGTCTACGAGGGCCTGCTCGACACGCTGGAGCCGCTCAGCCTGCGCCTGGTGAACGAGGACCCCCTCGTCAGGCCGCTGACGGCGCTCGGCCTCTACGCGGATGACGCGGGGCTTCACGTTCGGATGCTCGTGCAGGAGGCGCGATGAACACGCTCGATCTCGACGTGAAGGCCCGGGACCTGGCCGAGGGGCTGGGGCTCCTGGACGCGCAGGGGGCGCTCAACCCGGAGGGGCTGCGGGCCCTGGCCGCGGGCGACGCCGTGGCCTTGGGCGAGGCCCTCGACGCCTTGCTCACCCTGCTCCCCGAGGACGAGGACCTGGGGGCGCGGCTCTTGGCCCTGCCGGAGCCGCCGGGGCTGCACCTCGCCTTGGCCGCCGACGCGGAGACGCCGGGGCAGTACAGCCTAGGCTTAGCGCTGACCCCCGAGGGCGCCGCCCTAGACGCCGCCCCGGAGACGAGCCTGAGGCTGGCGCTCTGGCTGTTCCGCCTCACGCCGGGGGAGGCCCTGGTGGATCAGCAGCGGGCCCAGGCGACGCTGAGCCTGCCGATGAAGGACGGTCCCTTCGCGGCGCTGGGGCTCACGGCGCGGCATGACGCCGAGGACACGGCCCTGGAGCTCACGCTGCGCCCCCGCGACGAGGACGCCGCGCCCCTACACATCGTCTACCCGCCTCCGCCGGGGGAGGGCTCCGACGCCGAGCGGCTGGCGCTCTCCGCCCTGCCCGAGGCGCTCAAGCTCATCACCTTGGCGATCCCGGACGGGCCCGCGCAGGCCGCCCTGGAGGCCCTGCTCGCCCTGGTGGGCTGGCTGCCGAGCGCGCGAAGGGACGGGGCCGAGGCGCCGACGACCCTCACCCTCCCGACCTTGGACCTCGCGGCGCTCGTGGCGGACCCTGGGGCGGCGCTGGGCGCGTGGGCCGGGCAGCTCATCGACGGAGAGGGCGCCGACGCCCGCGGCCGACGCGCCGTGGCCTTGGCGGCGAGCGTCTTGGCCATGGGCGCCCGGGACGGCGCCGCGCTGCCGGTGACCGGCGCCGAGGAGCGCGCGGCGTGGTGCGCGACGCTCACGGAGGACGACGCGCCTCTGGCGCTCCGCCTGGAGCTCCGCCAGCTCCAAGCGGGCGACGGCCCGCCACGGCTGCGCCTCGGCCTGCGGGTGTCGTGGGGCCTCGACCTGGCGGGCGGCGCCGACGATCAGGTCTCCGCCTCGTTGACCGCCCTGGCCCGGGCGGAGCTCCTGGAGATCACGCTGAGCGAGCGCCCCGAGACGAGGCTCTTGCCTGAGGCGGAGCTGGGGGTGGAGCTCGTCGGCGTGGGGGTCGGCGAGGACGGCGCGCCCCGGCCCATCGTGACCCTGGCGGAGCCCGAGCTGCGCGCCGGGCGCCTGCGGGTGGGCCTGCGCGTCGACGCGTCCGGCGCGCTGGCGCCCGACGTGGCGCTCTACGACCTGCGGAGCCCCGCGCTCACCGTGGATCGTTTTGACCTCACCAGCGAGGACAACCTGCTCTTGTTGGGCGCCGCGGCCGCCGGGGGTGGGCTCGTGGCGCTCCTGCGCTGGCTCATCGGCCCCTCGCTGTTCACCGTCGCTGAAGACGCCGTGGCGCTCTTCTCGCCCCTGGCCCCTGTGGTCGGCGCCGTCGCCGTGGGCGGCGTAGACCCCGTCGACTTCGGGGCCTTGGGCCCGGATCTCGGCGCCTTGGACCGGCTGTACGGCGACTGGATGCGGCGGCTCCTGGCCGACGAGGCGGCCTTCAGCGAGTGGTCGGCAGCGGTAGACGCGGCCCTGGCGACCTGGGCGCGGGCGGTCGCCGGAGAGGACGAGGAGGGCGCCGACGCGGAGGTCCCGGCGGCGCCCCCGCCCAAGACCGCGTGGAGCTTCGGCCCGGCGCTGGCCCGGGTGGTCACCGAGGACGGGCCACGCCTCGAGGCCGCCTTGATGCTGGAGCGCCGCGGCCCGCTCTCGACGGGCACGCGGCGGGCGCAGCTCCTCTTGGGTGTGCTCGACGCCTTGGCCTTCACCGACGCGGCGCGGCCCGTCGGCGTGCGCTGGCTGCCCCGGGTGGGGGCGGCGCTGCGCTTCCAGGCCCCGGCGGACGCGCCCGCCCGGCTCAGCCTGAGCGGCGGCGCGACGCCGCTCACCGTCGAGGCCGCCGAGCTCGCCCTGCTCTTGGGGGTGGATCGGGACGGCGTCACCACGGCGGACACGACGCTCAGCGGCCTCACGCTGCGCCAAGGAGACGCGGTCTTGGCCGCGCCGGAGCGGATCTCCTTCGCCAGCTTCAGCGAGCTCGCCGATGAGGCCGCGCCGCGGGCGCTGAGCCTGATCTTCGCCTCGGCCTTGGGGCCCGTCCACGACGGCGCCGCCCGCCGCGCCTTGGCCCTCGCCGCGCTCTTCGGCTTCACCTCGGACAGTCCCGCTTGGACGCCGCTCACGCCGCCGGCCTTCAAGGAGCTGTGGGCGGACCCGACCCGGCGCCTCCCGCGCCTGCTGGCGAGGCGCCTGGAGGAGACCGCGTGGTCTGGCGCCCCTGGGGAGGCCCCCGCCGCCGCGCTCTTCGGGTCGTTCTTGCGGGGAGAGTTTGACCTGAGCGCCGCGCCGGGGCCGGTTCATGGCGCCGGCCGACCGAGCGCGCCTTGGGTGGTGCCGCTCCTCCAGCCCGGCGGGCAGACCGTCGAGGCGCTCCTCTGGATCGGCCCCGAGGGCCCGGCTCTGCCCGAGGCGGCCGAGGACCGCGCGGCGTGGGTGGAGCGGGCGCTCCCGAGCGCGCCGGGGTCGGTCGAAGCGCTGGCCCAGCGGGCGGTGGCGGCGGGGCCCTGGCTCGACGAGGCCGCCCGGGAGGGCCTCGCGCGCCTGGGGGAGGGTGGGCTCGTGGCGCTCCTCGGCGCGCTGGACGGCGCCTTGGCCACGAGCGCCGAGCGACCTGAGCTGCTGACCACCTTACGCGCCGCGACGGCGAACCTCACGGGGCCCTGGGCGCTCCTCGTCGGCCCTGAGCTCGATGAGGAGGCCCGCGCGCGCCTCGCCTTGGCCTTGGGCGTCGAGGGCGAGTGGATCCTCAGCCTGCCCCTGAACGACGGCGGCGGGCCCCTGGATCGTGCCGAGGCCGCCGCGTGGGTCCGGGCCGAGCTCAGCCTTCTGGGCGGCCCGACCCTCGTGGCCTTGGGCGCCGCCGCCGCCGTGGCCCGGGCCGTAGACCCAAGGGCGAAGGTCGTGCCCGGTGGGAGCCTCGAGGCCCTAGACGCCGCGCGGCGGCTGTGGGCCTTGGGCCTCGCGGACGACGAGGACACGGGCTGGCAGGCGCGGGCCCTCCGTGGGCTGGCCGCCTTGGCTGATGCCGTCTGCGCGCCAGGCGCCACAGGGAGCTGGCCCCACGACGGCGCCGCCATGGCCGGTGACGCGGGGATCGCCGCGCCGGACGCGGCGGGGCTGGCGGCGGCCTGGCTCAATGAGGCGCTGCGGGCGCGGCTTCAGGCGGCCTTAGAGACCCCGCGGGCGGCGCCGACGGGGCTCGGCGTCGGGCTCAGGCTCCGCGGAGAGGCCGTTGAGGGCGCCCTGCGCGGCACGATCACCGCGGAGCTGTCCTTGGGTGAGCTGGACCTCGCCGACGGCGCCGACGGGGCGCGGGCCCTGAGCGCGGGCGGCTTCGTACGCGCCGCCTGCCTCCTGGAGTCGCCGGGCGCCTGGGTCGTCGGCGACGGCCGCTCCGCCACGCGGCTACGGGCCGTCGAGGCGCGAATCACCCTGCTCCCCGCGCCCGAGGCGTCCGCGCGGCTCATCGACGGCGCCTGGGGCGGGATGTCCGCCGGGGCGAGCCTCGACGACCTGGGGGTCGCGCTCTTGGGCGAGGCGGAGCTGGGGTCACGGGAGGGCGCGGCCACGGCCCTCGTCGCGGCGGCCTTGCCTCTGGCCTTGGCCGGGGCGGGCGGCCTCAGCGCGTCGGACGGCGCGGCGCTCTGGACCACGGCGCTCGGCGCGCTGATGACGGGCCTCGGCGCCAGCG
>JAKLKD010000006.1 GCA_023150845.1 Myxococcota bacterium
GCCGCCCGCCGAGCCCAGCGCCCCGCCGCCGCCCAAGGCCGCGGCGACGATGCCGCCCGACGACGCGCCCGACACGAGCGTCACCGGCCAGGCCGCCCGCCGGATGCTCACCGCGGCCCTGGTCGTGATCTTCATCGCGTTTGGGGGCGCCGCCATCGCGCGCTGGGAGGGCGTGGGCCCCTTCGGCACCGCCACGGACGCCCCGGAAGGCGCCGCCGCCGCGCGCCGCCCCCTGGAGCTCGTGGTCACCGGCCTCGCCGCGGGCACACCGTTCACGGCCCGCCTCGACGGCCAGGCCCCCGAGGCCCAAGACGGCTTCCGCCTGCGCTTCGCCGCGGCGCCTCTCGGCGAGCACAGCCTCGACCTCACCGTCGGCGCGGGCTGTGAGGTGCCCGCCGGGGAGCCCGTCCCGGTCTGGTGTGGTCATCAGGTCGAGGCCGTCACCTTAGAGGCCGGGGACAGCCCCCAGCTCCACACCGTGAGCCTCTTGCCCCCCGCGCCCCGGCCCGTGCGCCTCAGCCTGCCCGACCTCAAGGCGAGCGTCCGCCTGCGCTGGGCCGAGGAGCCCCCCGCGCCGATCAAGGGGGGCCAGCACCTCCTTGAGGACGTGCTCCCTGGGGCCTACGAGCTCGAGCTCATCGCCGGGGAGTGCCCGGAGACCAGCCGCGGCTGCGAGGCGAAGGGCGAGTGCCCGCCGGGCTGCGTCTCTTGGGTCGGCGAGGTCGTCGTGCCCCTCGGCGAGGGGGAGCACCCCCTGACGCTCAGCCTGCGGGAGCCGACGCCTCTGGCCGGGGCCAACGACGGCGCCGCCGCCGCGCCCAAGAGCCGCCGCCAGGTGAGCCAAGGCGACTTCGCCCGCTGGCTCAAGTCCCACCCCGAGTGGCAGCGGGAGGCCGCCCAGCAGGCGGAGAAGGCCGACAAGAAGTACCTCAAGGGCTGGACTGAAGACGGCACCCCGCCGAGCCCCGGCGCCGCCCTGGTGAACGTCTCCTGGTACGCGGCCCAGGCCTACTGCGCCGGGCGCGGGGGCCTCGCGGCGCTCGACGCCGAGCCCCTGACCTGGGAGGAGGGCGGCGGCCTCGCCTGGCACGAGCACCGCCAGTCCGGCGGGGCCCCCGCCTGGCGCCGCAGCGACGGCAGCACGAGCACCAACGTCACGCCCAACGAGTCCGGCCAGTTCATCGGGGTGCGGTGCGTGCGGTGAGCCTCGACGCCCGCGGCAAAGGTTGTTTGGTCAACCAACCAACCTCAACGCGGCCTCACTCCCGCACGCAATCCCCGGTCCAGGCGATGCGCTCCCCGGCCTCGACGACCTCAAAGTCGGCGACGGCGAGCTCCTCCAGATCGCGGGTGCCGGTGAACCAGTCGTCCCACTTCGCCGTGGTGAGGCGGTCGGACTGGGCGGTGAGGGTGATGGTGCCGCCGTCGGCGAGGATCATGCCGTAGGTCTGGAGCGCCTTGGCCACCACCCGGGCGCCGTCGCTGGGCAGGCTCTCTAAGGGGTAGTCGGCGCGCAGCCGCAGGCGCAGGCCGTAGGGGATGCCGTCGTCCCCGGCGCTCGCGGCGCCCGTGGCGTGGGTGGCCGGGCGGACGTAGGTGCGGTTTCGCAGGCGGTCGTTGGGCAGGATGAAGCGGATGGCGTGGCGGATCTCCCCGGCGGCCACCTCGTCGGCGTCAAACAAGAGCGGCGCGATGGGCAGGCCCGCGGCGTCGGCGCTCGTGCAGTGCTCCCCCCGGAGGGTCTCGGGCGGGGTCTCGCTGAGGTCCCAGATGGCCAGACAGCCGCCCTCGTACACGCCGTCCACGAGGTTGGCGCGCCACTGCTCATAGAGCGTCGCCGTGGGCTGGTGAATCACGAGCAGGTGGCAGTCGCCGTCGCCGACGCAGGCGAGGCCCTCCTCGCCCTCCAGGCGCGCGTCGTCCGGGACGGGCACCGGCCCGAGGTCACAGTCCGGGGTGTAGAAGTCCTCGGTAGGGGTGAACTCCAGCATCGGGGCGTCGCCGGGATCACAGCTCAGCTCCATGGAGAGGTCCATCTGCACGCGGCCGTTGCCGAAGCCGCCCCGGCGCTCCAAGGCGTCGAGCAAGGTGACGCTCTCGGCGTCTAGGGGCGCGTCGGCGATGGGCTGGTTCCAGGGCGCGTCGGCGGGGAAGAGGGGCCGCGCGCAGGAGGAGACCGGCGGGGACTCGCTGTCGGGGGCGCTGTCCCCAGTGGAGGTGTCGTCGTCGGCCCCTTTGCAGCCCAAGAGCGTGAGGCACAGGATCCATCGGCGCATGAGGCACCTCCTTCGGCGATCCTACGCCCCTTCAGCCCCGGGATCGAGCGCCTCGAAGCGGGTACATTAGCTTGATCTTCCTGGAGTCCCCTGTGCGCCTCCGCTGGCCCCTCGTCGCGCTCGCCGCCGCCCTGCTCGCTCTGCCCCTGCTGCCGTTGTTCGCGGGCACCCCCGAGGAGGCCCCGCCGCCCACCGAGGCCGACGCCCGCTTCGCTGAAGGTGTCGCCGCGCTCAAGGCCAAGGACGCCGTCGCCGCCGAGGCCGCGCTCAAGGCCTGCGTCGCCTCGGACCCCAGCCGGGCCGACTGCTGGTGGGAGCTCGGCTGGGCGCGTTACCTGCGGGCGGACTGGGACGGCGTCATGGCGGCCTGGGCCGAGGTCGAGCGCCTGGAGCCCGGCCACCCCGGCGTCGCGTCCCAGACCTCGACGGTGAAGGGCAAGCTCGCCATTGAGGCGCTCCTGCGCCAGTGGTCCGGCGAGGCGCCGCCGCCGCGCCCCAAACCTACGGGCACCATCCGCCTGCGGGCCGTCGGCGACGTGATGATGGGCAGCGACTTCCCCGAGCCGCTCCTGCCCGAACAAGACGGCGCCACCTACTTCGCCGACGTGGCCGAGCTGCTGCGCGACGCCGATCTGACCTTCGTGAACCTGGAGGGCCCGCTCTGCGACGGCGGCAGCACCAACAAGTGTAAGGAGGGCGGCATGTGTTACGCCTTCCGCACGCCCACCCGCTACGGGAAGCTCCTCCAGGACGTCGGCGTAGACCTGGCCTCGACGGCGAACAACCACGCCTTCGACTTCGGCGAGACCTGCCGGGCCCAGACCGAGTCCACCCTCACCCAGCTCGGCATCGCCTGGTCCGGGCGCCACGGCACCGTCGCCGTGAGGCAGGTCAACGGCCTCTCCGTGGCGATGATCGGCTTCCACACCTCGGACTCGGCCCACAACCTCAACGACCAGAAGACCGCCGTGGCCTTGGTCTCGGGCCTCGCCGCCCGGCATGATCTCGTCATCGTGAGCTTCCACGGCGGCGCGGAGGGCAGCAAGGCCGTGCATGTGCCCAACGGCCCAGAGAGCTTCTACGGCGAGGACCGCGGCGATCTGCGACGCTTCACCCACGCCGTCATCGACGCCGGGGCCGATCTGGTGCTCGGGCATGGGCCCCATGTCCTGCGGGGGATGGAGGTCTACAACGACCGCCTCATCGCGTACTCCTTGGGGAACTTCGCCACCTATGGGCGGTTCAACCTCAAGGGCGCCCTGGGCGTCGGCGTGATCTTGGAGGTCACCCTCGACGCCTCGGGGGCCCTCGTGAGCGGCCAGATCCTCCCGACGATGCAGGCGGGCGACGGCGTGCCCATGCGGGACGCCCAGCGGCGGGCCGTCGCCCAGATGAGCGCCTTGAGCGCTCAAGACTTCGGCGAGCGCGCGGTGAGGGTGGTGAGCCCCGACGGTGTGTTCTACGCCCCTTGACGCTCTGCGGCGGCGTCCCTAGCTCTGCGCTCCAACCACTCCCCAGCCTTGGAGCCAGAGATGTCTGAGCCCTCCCCGACCTCCCAGTCCGCCGCCGAGACCACCCCCCCGGCCGCGGGCACGTTCAGCTTTGACGCCGAGGTGCGCCAGCTCCTCGATCTTGTCATCCACAGCCTCTACTCCGACCGCGACATCTTCTTGCGGGAGCTCATCTCCAACGCCTCGGACGCCTTGGACCGCGCCCGGGTCGAGAGCCTCGCCCGCCCGGAGCTGCGCGCCGCCGACGGTGAGCCCGGCGTGAGCATCACCGTTGACGCCGACGTGGGCACGCTCACCTTGTCCGACAACGGCATCGGCCTCACCGCCGAGCAGGCGAAGAAGGCGCTCGGCACCATCGCCCACTCGGGCACGAAGGCCTTCGCCGAGCTGCTCAAGGCCCAGGGCCGGTCGGGGGAGCACAACCTCATCGGCCAGTTCGGCGTCGGCTTCTACTCGGCGCTCATGGTGGCCGACCGGGTCGAGGTGCACAGCCTCTCCGCCGAGCCCGACACCGAGGCCATCGTGTGGTCCTGCGACGGCTCGACGACCTTCCAGATCGTCTCCGGCCACCGCCGCAGCCGCGGCACGGACATCGTGCTCCACCTGCGTGAGGACTCGAAGGAGTACCTCGACGCCGACCGCATCCGGGCCGTGGTTCAGAAGCACAGCCGCTACGTCGGGTACCCCATCAAGCTCGGCGAGGAGCAGCTCAACGAGCCCCAGGTCCTGTGGACGAAGAACCCCGCCGAGGTCACCGAGGACGAGCACAAGCGCTTCTACAAGCAGGTCAGCGGCGACTGGGCCGACCCGGCGGTGACCCTGCACGTCCGCGCCGACGCCCCGATTCAGTACAGCGCCCTGCTCTACATCCCCGAGCGCGCCCCCCACGACCTCAACCACGTCAACGGCCGCCGCCCGCTCAAGCTCTACGCCCGTAAGGTGCTGATCTTGGACGAGGCCCGGGAGCTCCTGCCCGACTGGCTGCGCTTCGTGCGCGGCGTGGCCGACTGCGAGGACCTGCAGCTCAACGTCTCCCGCGAGATGGTGCAGAAGACGCCCGTGGTCGAGAAGCTGCGGAAGGCGCTCACCTCCCGGCTCATCAAGCGCCTGGAGACCTTCGCGAAGGACGACAACGACGGCTACCTGCGCTTCTGGAAGGAGTTCGGGCCCACGGTGAAGGAGGGCGTACACCACGACTCCGACAACCGCGAGAAGCTCGTGAAGCTCTGCCGGTTCAACACCACCCGCCACGACGACGGCGAGGGCCTCGTCTCCTTGGAGGAGGTGATCGCGGCGATGCCCGAGGGCCAGGACACGATCTGGTACCTCACCGGCCCCGACCGCGAGACCTGCGCCCGCAGCCCGCACCTGGAGCAGCTCCGCAAGAAGGGCGTCGAGGTGATCCTGCTCACCGACCCCATCGACGAGTGGTTCGTGCAGTCCGTGACCGAGCACCAGGGCAAGACCCTCAAGAGCGCGGCCCGCGGCGCCCAGGAGGCCGAGGAGTCCGAGGACAAGCCCAAGCCCACCCTCGACGCCGGCCTCACCGGCTGGCTCAACGGCCTCTTCGCGGGCTCGGTGAAGGAGGTGCGCGCCTCTTCCCGGCTCACCGAGTCCCCCTCCGTGCTCGTGGACGACGACTGGGGCCTCGGCGCCAACATGGAGCGCATCCTGCGCGGCGTGCAAAAGGACCTCCCCACCTCCCGCCGCATCCTGGAGATCAACCCCGACCACCCCATGGTGAAGGCGCTGGGCCGCTTGCAAGAGGAGGGCCGCGCTGACGAGGCCGCGCCCCTGGCGCACCTGCTGCTGGACCAGGCCCGGCTGGTCGAGGGCGACGTGAGCGACCCCGCGGGGCTGGTGCAGAGGTTGCGGGCGCTCTCGGCGCTGGCGGCGAAGGGGTTGGGTGTCTGAGAGTTACCACTCAGGCGGGAGGGTGTTAAGCTCTCTCGCATGAACCGCGCGCAATTCGAGACGCTTCGTGACATCCCGGCGAAACGAATCTCTTCCGATGTTCGTTTCGTGCGGAAGCAGAGCCTCAGCCCTGTGCTCATCGCCGAGGGCATCCCCATCGAGAGCCAGAGCGGGGTTGAGCTGGTCCTCTCGATCACGTTCAACCCCATCGTCGGCTCGAAGACGCTCAACGTCCACGTTCCTGGCGTTGGACCGATCTGCCGACTGGATGTGGACGGCGCTGCGCACCGCCCCGCGGGGCGCAGCCACAAGCACTCTCTTCAGACCGAACAATGCCCAGCGCGCAACCTGCCCGACGGGGTGATCGATCGGCCCGACCTCGCGGGAGCCTCCATCGCAGAAGTCTTCGCCGAGTTCTGTAGAATGGCGAACATCACCCACACGGGCCAGCTCAAGCTACCGGAGGCCGGCGCATGATCAACTCAGAGCAGCTTCGCGACCGCCTCGCGCAGCACCCCCTCGTGCGCTCTATCGACACTCTGCGCACAGGCCCGCTGCGAATCGAGACCGCGTTCTTGTACCCTGACGGCGCCTCGATCGACCTCTTTCTCTGCGAGGAGCCCTCGCTGTTCCCGGCGCCTGCGCTCTCCGACCTCGGCCAGACGATGTCCTGGCTGCTCGATGTGCAGGTGAAGCCCTGGCTCTCTCGTAAACGTCAGGCCTTGCTCGACGACGCGCTCCGGCTGTACGGGGTTGAGCAGCGCGGGGGCGAGCTGGTCAAGCCGCTCACCTCCGCGGACGACGTGCTGCCCGGCCTCGTCTTGCTCGGTCAGGCCTGCGTTCGTACGGCTGACCTCCAGTACACAAAACGAAGCGTGCTCGTCACCTCGTTCAGCGAGCAGGTCGAGGAGTCGCTGATCGACGCCGAGGTGCCTTACACCCCCAACGTCGAGCTCGAGGGGCGCTTCTCCCAGGCTGTGCGCGTGGACTTTCTCGCCGAGGGGCCGCGCCTGCGGTCGGCGATCCTGACGCTCTCTTCAGGCAACACCAGCCAAGCCCACATCTGCGCGAACGAGATCTTCCGCAAGTGGTACGACCTCAACGAGCGCAACGAGCAGCGCTTAACGGTGCTGGACGACCGAGCGGACGTGTACCGGGAGGAGGATCTGCGCCGCATCCGCGACCTGTCGGACATCGTCGCCTTGTCGGATCGGCAGACGTTGCGGGATCTTCTGATGGCGGCTTGAGGGCTGCGTCACTTCTTCGCCACGACCAACCCCAAGCCCACCAGCCGAATCGGCCCGGTGTCGGGGAGGTGGATGATCAGCTCCAGGCTCCCGCCAGCGGCCTCGACGAAGCGGCGGAGCGTCAAGGCCACAGCATGTACGGGCTCGTGGCCTCGGTCCTCAGTGGCGCCGTGGGAGCGTTAGGCGCGGGCCTCCGAGCTCGCGATGCGCTGACCCCGGCCCGCTCTAAGATCCACGCGATGCTGCGCTCGCTCGGCAAGTCCGCGGGCTTGAGCTGGCGCGCGAGCACCGCTTGGAGCTTCTTCAGACCCCAGCGCACGTGCGACCGGAGCCAGATCCAGGATCCGCAGTACGGGCTCACCTGATCCTAGCTGTGGGGTCGCCGTGTGCAGTCGCGCAGAGCCTCGATCCCACCCTCCATGAAGCGCTGAAGCCACTGGGAGCCAGTCCTTTCAGCTGATCTCGTACTCTCGACACAACTCCGACTCGTTCATGTCGACTTCTAGCGCGGAGGATGAACTCATCTCTCAGCTTGCTCATCTCAGCCCCGTTTCACGGCATCTCCTCTCATCCGTGGTTGCTGAGGAAACCTGCTCCCGAAGGACCGACCTGTTACCTATGTCCTGGCGTAAAGTTGTTACCTATGTCTTGGCGTCGGACCGCTGCCGGCGGCCATCGTCGCCTGAACGGCGGCACCCGTGCCCGGCCCACAAGCAGTTCATCCGCCATGAAAAAGCTCGCGAGCCGCCGCCATCTGTGAGCTAGACGGTATCCAATGCCAGCCCGCTCTAGACTCCGCGGGGTCGAAGTTGAGCACCACCGACGTTGCTGGGATTGCGTAGCGGCGCTGAAGGAGTTGGCTGATGTCTGCCTCTTTGCCGCCGATCACCGCCTCCGCCCCCTGGAAGACAGCCTTCCCGGCAAACGCGAGGGACGTCACGTTCCACCCTGGGGTATTCGCCTCCTTAACGCAGGTGACGCTGAACGCAAACTCGCGTACTTCCCACGGGGGAACGGCGATAGCCTCCAGGTGGGGCTGCAGGGCAACGTTGAGGAACCGCCGGACGACCGGGCGCGCTTGGACCATAGGCTGAAGGTAGGAGAGGTAGTCAACCTTGAAGTCTGATCCTCGAAACGAACCATCGGAGCCGAAATAAACCTCGAAGGCCATCCCGCTCACCAGTGCGTCCGCCGCCGAATTACTTAGATGGTGCAACTGGTCTGAAAGCCTCTCCAAGAACGCGATGGCCCGGAAGGCATTCCCGCAAGCTGCCTGATACACGTTCCGACCGATCACGAACCACGAGTCGATACTGGTTTGTTCAGTCGGCAGGGACAGAATGCTACCAACAACGGGATTTTGGGCATGCCAGTTATGGCTGCGGAGTCCAATTAGTACTCGCCGTGCGCCTTCCTCATGATCGGCAGGTTGGTACTGACCATCCGCTCGAGCGGCATCTCCGATCGCCAGCGCGTCAGGCTCAGGCGCTACCGGCTGTGGCTCGACAGGCGGTTGGGAAGGCTCGCACTGTAGGGGCTCAGCGGCATTGGGAACGGGAAGAGGAGCGTCGCCAGCAGGGGAGGCATTCGGGTCACCGTCTCCGGGTCCATTCGCCGCCACAGGGGCCGGGGCGCCGCTGTATAGTGACAGGATCTGGAGCGCGGTGGCAAGCAACCGGAATCGCGTCGGGTCACCGTCTGAAAGTGCTGCAACAACGTCCCCGATCGAAGCCACCTCGAACGATGCATCCTCGCTGCCGATTCCCGCCTGAAACTCGCGAACCAAGCGCGGATCAGTGAGATGCAATGACGGTCTCTCATTATCTTCGATTCTATCGCTCCCGGGAGTACGAAGACGATAGGTAGGAGCGTAACTCCAGTCTCGCTTCTGGTCGTTTGTGATAAGCAACGTCTTGGTCGGCTTTGGCTCCAAGCCACGACAGAACTCAATGATCTCGCGCCAGAGGATCAGATCCCCGTAGGCGTTCACCTCTTTTCCTGCGTCTTTGAACCCCGGTGGGAGCCGATGTTGCATACGCTGTGCCGCCACCGCTCCGACGCGCTCACAGAGCGACGAAATATCAGAAGTTAAAACTCTCTCCCCGAAGGCCTTCTGGATCGCTGTGTGAATCTCGCTGAGTTCCACACGCTGCTTCTTGATTCGCATCGTGGTCTTCAATCCAGTGAGCTTCGCAATCGCCTCCTCCAAACCAGCAATTGTGTTTGAGTCGTTCACTGACAACCGCGCGAACTCTAGCTGGCGTTCCAACTGCGTGATGACCGAGGGGAGGTCGAGCGTAGGGAGGTATTCCCGTAGGTTGCTCGCTGATGAGCGAGTGAAATACTCATTCGCCGCCCAGGCGGGCACCCACAGTCGTTCTGTATTGGCGAGATCCTCAAACCATTCCAGAAGCTCTTTGCGTGCCCCCTCAAATAGGCGGTAGGGAAACGCCAGAACATTGGTATCCACAAAGACGAGAGTACTCGGCTCTGCGAGTGCGCTGCGAAGGCGCTCCCGATACTCTACCTCTGTCATCGGGAAGACGGTTTCTCCAAGCATGCAAGCACCTCCGTGTTGTGAGTTTAACAAAGACCGCTGCGCTGTCAATTCTACGACGCAAACTCAGCCAGGCGACGGCCGTTAAACTGAGTCGCTGATCGACGCCGAGGTGCCCTACACCCCCAACGTCGAGCTCGAAGGGCGCTTCTCCCAGGCCGTGCGCGTGGACTTTCTCGCCGAGGGGCCGCGCCTTCGGTCAGCCATCCTGACGCTCTCTTCCGGCAACACCAGCCAGGCCCACATCTGCGCGAATGAGATCTTCCGCAAGTGGTACGACCTCAACGAGCGCAACGAGCAGCGCTTGACGGTGCTGGATGACCGGGCGGACGTGTACCGGGAGGAGGATCTGCGCCGCATCCGCGACCTGTCGGACATCGTCGCCTTGTCGGATCGGCAGACCCTCCGTGATCTGCTGATGGCGGCTTGAGGTCAGCCGCCGTCCGTCGCGACGACCGACCCCAAGCCCACCAGCCGAATCGGCCCGGTGTCGGGAAGGCGGATGATCAGCTCCAGGCTCCCGCCAGCAGCCTCGACAAAGCGCCGGAGCGTGGAGAGCTGCACATCCGTCTGCCGCTCGATCTTGTGCACGGACGGCTGCTTGATGCCAAGCCGGTCCCCCAGCTCCTCTTGGGTGAGCCCGAGGAGCTGGCGAAGCGCACGAAGGCCCTCCACCTCTTGAACCAGCTCTAGGGTGCGCGCCTCTACCTGAGCGCGCTGCGCGGCAGGGAGGGCGTTGATGACCTCATCGAGGGTGCGCGTCATGGGTGGACCCCGGGCACGTTGGTCGATCGACCAATATAGCCCCCAGGCTATCCCCCCACAACCCCCCGCACCAACCCCGCCACCCCGCTCACCCAGGCCGGGTCGCTGTTCACACAGGGCACGAGCGTGTAGCCCTCGCCCCCCGCCTTCATGAAGTCGTCGCGGCCGCGGATGCCCATCTCCTCCAGGGTCTCCAGGCAGTCGGCGGTGAAGGAGGGGCAGAGGACGAGCAGGCGCTTCACGCCGCGCTGGGCCAGGGCGGGGACCACCTCGTCGGTGTAGGGGCGGATCCAGGGGATGCGGCCTAAGCGGGACTGGAAGCTCACGCTCCACTGGTCTTTTTGTAGGCCGAGGCGCTCGGCGAGGGCGCGGGCCGTGGCGACGGACTGGGCGCGGTAACAGGCGCGGTTGCTGGGGTTGATGGCCGCGCAGCAGGCATCATCGAACCGGCAGGGCGCGGGGCCGAGGTTGGTCGCCGTCACCTGGCGCTCGGGTACGCCGTGGAAGGAGAACAGGACGTGGTCGGCCTGGGATGAGGCGAGGAGCGGCCTCGCGAGGGCCGCGGCCGGGTCCAAGAACTCGGGGGCGTCGTAGAAGTCACGAAGGGGGATGAGCTCGGGCACCACGGGCAGGCGCGCGGCCTGGGCGTAGACCTCCTCCATCGACGAGCCCGTCGAGGACGAGGCGTATTGGGGGTAGAGCGGCAGCACGACGATGCGGTCCACACCCTCGGCCTGGAGCGCGCGGAGGCCCTCGGCGATGGAGGGCTGGCCGTAACGCATGGCGAGGCGCACCCGGAAGCCCTGGCCGAGCTCCCGGGAGACGGCCTCGGCCAAGGCGACGCTGTGGAACATCAAGGGCGAGCCGCGCTGGGGATCCCAGATCTCGCGGTAGGCCCGGGCGCTCTTGGCCGGGCGGAAGGGCAAGATGAACAGGTTGAGGAGCAGGGCGCGGCCGATGGGGTTCATGTCCAAGACGCGGGGGTCGGACAAAAACTCCCTCAGGTACACCCGCACCGGCCCAGCCTCGGGGGCGGTGGGGGTGCCGAGGTTGATCAGCAGCACGCCCGTCTCGTTCATGGTGTCCAGGCTCCCATCGCGACGGCGAGGCGGATCGCCGCCAGGTCGCGGTTCATGCGCTCGGTGAGCAGGGTCAGCTCCGTGGCCTCCAGGCCCAGCCGGGCGTCATCGGCGTCGAGGCCGCTCACGCTGCCCGCCTGGAAGCCCAGCTCCGCGAGGCGCAGGCTCTCCCGGGCGAGGTTCAGCTCACGCTCCACGGCGACGAGGCTCGCCTCGGCGCGCTCAAAGGCGCTCCAGGCCACGCGGATCTCCTGCTCGACCTCTAGCAGCGCCTTCTCTTGCATGAGCTGGGCCGCCCGGGCGTTCGACGCCGCGTCGCGCTGGGTGGTGATGCGGTAGCCGCCGTCCCACGGCGTCCAGGTCGCGTTGAGCACGACCATCCACCAGTCGGGCTCCCCCTGGAAGCCGAGGTTCTGGGTGAGGCTGTAGGTGTAGCGGGCGCTCACGTCGGGCAGCCAGCCCATCGCCTCGGCCTGGACCTGGAGCTGGGCGGCCTTGGCCTGCAGCTCGGCCACCTGGAGGTCGGGGCGCTGGGACTTCGCCTGGCTGAGCGCGTCCTCGACGCTGGCCGCGGGGCGCGGCTGCGGCGCGGGAAGGCTGACCTGGGTGCTCGCGGGGAGGCCCGTCAACATCGCGAAGGCCTGCTCGGCGGTGGTGAGGGACTCCTCGGCCTGACGGCGGCTGCGCTCGGCGCGGCTCACGGCGAGCTCGGCCTGGAGCTCGGCCAGGGGCGGCGCGGCCCCAGCGGCGACCTGGCGTTTGGCCAAGGCGTAGTGCGCCTCGGCGTTCTCATGGGCCTGACGGGTGATCTCTACGGCCTGACGGGCCACGGCGAGGCCGTAGTAGGCCTGGGCCGCCCCGGCGCGCACCTGGAGCCGCACGTCGGCCTCCTGGGCGTAGGCCGCGTCCCGCATCGTGTACGCCCCGCGCAGGAGAGGCAGGCTCTCCGGCGAGAAGATCGGCTGCACGACGCTCACGTTCATGTCGGCGTACCGTTTGGCCTGGATGACCGTCGGCTCCACCGAGTCGGCGTCGAAGAAGTCGGCGAACTCCTCGGGGATGGAGTCGGCGAAGTTGAGCTCCACGGCCTGCTTGTTGATCGTGTAGTTCGCGTTCGCCTGCACCTTCGGCGACAACAAGGTCCAGGCCGTGCCGACCTGGTTCTTGGCCTGGAAGGTCTGCTCCTGGATGAGCTGCAGGTCGAGGTTGTTCTTCTCGGTCTCGGAGACGACCTGGGCCAAGCTGAGCGCCTGGGCCTGGGCGGAGCCGCCGATCAAGAGGAGCGCGAGGGACGCCGTGACCACCGCCGGGGTGGCCTTCTTGCCCCGGCCGCCGAACAGCCGGCGGGCGAGGTCGCTGAGATCTTCGCTGATCGTGTACATCGTAGGCACCATGACCAGGGTGAGGACGGTGGCCACGCCCAGCCCGAAGATGACGGCGATGGCCATAGGCCCCCAGAACGCCGCCGATGCGCCGCCGAAGGTCACGGCGAGCTTGCGGAAGTCGAGGGTCACGCCGGTCGCCATGGGGATCAGGCCGAGCAGGGTGGTGAGCGCGGTCAGAATGACGGGCCGGAAGCGGGTGAGACCGGCCTGGATGAGCGACTCCCGCACACCCACCCCTCTCTCACGCAGCACCTGCACATAGTCCAGCAGAACGATCGCGTTGTTGACCACGACCCCCGCGAGGCTGATCACGCCGATGCCCGTCATGATGATGCCGAAGGGCGTGCCGGTGATGATCAGGCCCCACAAGACGCCGATGAGGGACAAGAGCACGCTCACCATGATGATGAACGGCCGCACGATGGAGTCGAACTGGGTGACGAGCACCAAGAAGATCAAGACGCAGGCGATCAAGAAGGTGCGCATCAAGAAGGCCGTGGCCTCCTGCTGCTCTTGGTCAGCGCCGCCCATGGTCAGCTCGATCCCGGCGGGGGCCTTCCACTCGCCGATGAGCTTCTTCACCGCGCCCTGGACCTCGTTCACGTTGAAGCCGTCGGCCACGTCGCCGGAGATGGTGATCACCCGGCGGCGGTCGTCGTGTTTGATCGCGCCGGAGCCGCCGAGGGCCTCGTAGCTGGCCAAGGTCGAGAGCGGCACCATGAGGTTGTCTTTGCCCGGCACCCGCAGGCGCAGGATCGCCTCGGCGTCGTCCACAAACGGCGCGTCCAAGGCGACGATCACGTCGGTCTCGTCCTCGCCGTCGCGCAGCACCGTCGCTTTGGTGCCGGAGACGGCGCCGCGCAGGGTGTTCGCCACCATCGAGGAGCTCGCGCCCACCCGCTTCGCCGCGGCGCGGTCCACGGTGAACCGCAGCTCCGGCCGCCCGACGCGGTAGTCGTCGCTGAGGTCCACGACCCCCTGCACCTCAGCGAGGCGGCGCTTGACCTCCTCCGCCAGCTCGCCGAGCTGGTCGTAGTCCTCGCCGATGATCTTCACCTCGACGGGCTTGCCGACGGGCGGGCCCATCTCTTGGGCCTCGACGGTGACCGAGGCGCCGACGAGCTGCTCCGCCGCGCCGCGCACCCGCTCGATGGAGTCGAAGGAGCTGCCTTTGCGGGGGGTCTCGCCCTCGCGCAGGTCCGAGGCGATGGGGTGGTAGACCAAGGTGAGGTTGCCCACGTTGGGCGTGCCCGCCCCGCCGAAGCCGCCGCCGCCGCCGGAGCCGGTCTCGGCGATGATGGTCTTCACGTCGGCTTCAGTGGTGATCGCCGCCTCAAGCTGGCGCAGCATCCGGTCCGTCGTCTCTAGGCGGGTGCCGTCCGGGGCGCGCAGGGCCACGGTGACCTGGTTGGGCTCGGTCAGCGGGAAGAACTCCGTGCCGTGGTTCAAGAAGCCGTAGAGCACGAAGGTGCCGATGAGGCTCACGAAGCCCACGCCGAGGCTCAGGTAGCGGTGGTCGATGGACCACGCCAACGCCGAGCGGTACCACCGCAGCACCTTGCCCATCACCTCGTCCTCCGGGGGCAGCTCGCCCTCGGCGCGCGCGGACTGGGGCGGCTTCATCAAGGTCGCCGTCGCCACAGGGACGATGACGAGGGCCACAAACAATGACGCCGTGAGCACAATGATGACGGTGAGCGGCATGTAGCTCATGAACTCGCCCATGATGCCCTCCCAGGCGAGCAAGGGCGCGAACGCGAGGTGGGTGGTCAGCGTAGACGTGGTGACGGGCACCGCCATCTCGCTCACACCGAGCACGGAGGCCTCCTTGGGGGTCTTGCCCTCCTCGACGTGGCGGTAGATGTTCTCCACCACGACGATGGCGTTGTCCACGAGCATCCCCAGGGCGAGGATGAGCGCGAACAGCACGATCATGTTCAGGGTGACGCCCATGAAGTCGAGCACCATGAAGCTGATGAGCATCGACGTGGGGATCGCGATGGCCACGAACCAGGAGTTGCGGAAGCCCATGAAGAAGAACAGCACGCCCACGACGAGCAGGAGCCCGGAGAGGATGTTGTTCTCCAGCTCGGCGACGCTGTTGTCGATCTCGCGGGAGGCGTCGGCCTGGAAGGAGTAGCGCATGCCCTCGGGCCAGCTCGCCGCGGCGGTGACCGTGGCGGCCTTCGCGGCGTCGGCGAGCTCGATGAGGTTCTCCCCGGCGCGCTTTTTGACGCCGAGGGTGATCGTCGGTTCGCCGTTCTGGCGGGAGATGGTGCTGCGGTCGGCGTAGCCGTCCACCACCCGGGCGACGTCGCCGACGAACACCGTGCGCTCGCCGACGTTCTTCACCGGCACGCCGCGCAGGTCGTCCGCCGTGGCGAGCTCCGCGGGCACCCGCAGGAGGTAGTCGCCGCGGCCGGCGTCGACGTTGCCGCTGGGGATGTTCACGTTCTCGGCCCGCAGCGCCATCGTCAGGTCGTTGAACGAGACGTCAAAACGCTCAAGGCGCTCGGGGTCGGCGAGCACCCGGACCTCCCGGGTGAGGCCGCCGGAGAGCGTGACCTCCAGCACCCCGGGCAGGCCCTCGATGACGTCCTGGAGGTCTTCAGCGCGCTGCTTGAGCACCTCCTCGTCCTGGGGGCCGGAGATGGAGATGAGCAGGATGGGGAAGTCGGAGAAGCTGATCTCCGTGACCATCGTGTCTTCAGCGTCTTCAGGCAGGTCCACCTTCGCGGCGTCCACACGCTCGCGGACCTTCTGCAAGGCCTCGGAGATGTCGGCGTCGGGGTTGAACTCCAGGTTGATGACCGAGGTGCCCTCATACGAGGTCGAGGTCATGGACTTGACGTCTTTGATGCCCTTGAGCTCACGCTCGAGCGGCACGGTCACCAAGGACTCGATGTCCTCCGGGGAGACGCCGATGTAGGGGGTGCTCACCAAGATCACGGGGATCTTGATGTCGGGGGCGGCCTCTCGGGGCAGGGTGATGTACGACCACGCCCCGAAGAAGACGATCATGAGCACGAAGATGACCACGGTGACGGTGTGGTCGACGATCCATTGGGCCCAACGCATGACGGCGGCCTCCTAATACTGAACGCGGCCTGCTTCGCAGCAGACCCCGCGCCGCACGACGTAGAGGGCGTCGCCCTCGGCCAGCTCACGGTGCCCCGCGCTCACCACGACGTCGCCTTCGGTGAGACCGGACCGGATGAGGGCCTGGTCGGTGAGAAAGGCCTCGATCTCGAGATCACGCCAGCGGGCGACGTCGTCCTCGCCGAGCAAGAACACGCCGCGGCTCGACGCCCGGGTGACGATCCAGTCTTGCGGGATGAGCACGCCGGACTCCGAGAGCGTGCGCTCCAGGCTCACCCGGCCCAACATGCCGGGCATGAGCGCGCCGTCGGGGTTGGGCACAGCGACCTCTACCGTCCAGGTGCGGGTGCCGAGGTCGGCGGCGACGCCCCGACGCTGGACCACACCCTCGGCGACGAGCGGCGAGGACAGGCTCGTGAAGCGCACGGCCTGGCCCTCCTCAAGCTGGGCCACGTCGAGGTCGGTGACCGAGAGCTCGACCACGGCGGGGTCTACGGAGACGAGGCGCATCGCCGGGGCGCCGGGGGCGACGACCTCACCCTCCTCGACGTTGATCTTGGCGATCTTGCCGGAGAAGGGGGCGACGATCTTCGCCCGGCTGAGGTTGATGCGGGCGAGCTCCACGTTGGCCTCGGCGATCTTCGCCTGGGTCTCGACGTTGAGCCGGGCCTGGGCGGAGAGGCCGTCGGCGAGGGCGACGGCGCGGTCGAGCTCGGCCTTGGCCTGGGCGGCCTGGGCCTCGGCGACGCGGAGCTGGGCCTCCCGGGAGGCGACGTCTACGCGGGCGAGGAGCTGGCCGCGCCGCACGCTGTCGCCCTCCCGGACGAGCACCGCCTCGACGTAGCCGCCGAGCGGCGCGGCGAGGTTGGCGTCATCGTTCGCCTTGACCTCGCCGGGCAGCTCCATCCGTCGCACCGCGGGGATGAGCTTCACCGTGGCCACCTCGACGCGGGCGGAGGGCGCGTCGGTGAGGGTGGGCGGGGTGAGGTCGGCGGGGCCGTTCTCGGCGCCCGCGGAGCCGCAGCCCAAGGCCATGGCGAGGGGGAGGGTGAAGACGAATCGGGACGTCATGGAGCGACTCCGTGCAGCAGCAGGTCAAGGACCTGGTCGGCGGTGTCCGCGGTGAGCGGCGGCCCGCCGTGAAGGGTGGCGCCCAGGCGGATACGGACACCGCCGAGCAACATGAGCGCGCCAGCGACGGGATCGTGGGGGCGTACCTCCCCCCGCGCGATCCCCTCCTGGAGCAGATGGATGAGCAGGACGACCTCCCCCTCGTGGAAACGTTTGGCGTCTACGAGGGGCGCGCCTTGGCCGGCCTGCTGCATCGCCTGATGCAAGAAGCGCAGGACCATGGGGTCGTCGAGGTGGAGCTGGAAGCAGGCCCGGACGTAGGCGCGCATACGGTCGATGACCGGGCCCGGCGCCTGCAAGGAGGCGGCGATGACCTCGAGCCAGCAGCTGAGGTGGTGGCTGACGAGCGCGGTGAACAGGCCATCCTTGCTGCCGAAGTGGTAGTACAGCGTCGGCTTGGTCACGCCGACGGCTTCAGCGATCTCCCGCACGGAGGTCGCCGCGTACCCACGCTCCGCGAACAGCCGCGTGGCCTCTCGGATGATCCGACCGCGGACCTCGTCTTGTTCACCCATCACCGCTCCGGTTTTTTACCGAACGGTAGGTAACCAGCTCACCCCGAGGTGCCTACCGACCGGTAGGTCAGCGCGGCAAAATAGTCCCCTGCGCCGCGTCAGCCTTCTGGGCGCGGCGTCAGGGATCGGCGAGGCCCGTCAGGACGACTCGGAGTTGTCCTCGCCGTTCTTGCAGGACTTGTCGGCGGCGTCCTTGAAGCCGTCGAGGTCGTTGTCGAGGCCGTCGTTGCAGGCGTAGACCCCGCCGTAGCCGTCGTCCTCGAGCTTGGTGGCGCCGCTCTCACAGACCGGGTCGTCGAGGTCGGCCCAGCCGTCGCCGTCGTTGTCGACGCCGTCGTTGCACTGGGTCGCGGGGTCGGTCTCGTCGCTGTCGTAGCCGTCGTCGCAGCCGGGATCGTCCACGTCTACGAGGCCGTCGCGGTCGTTGTCGGTGTCGTCGTTGCAGTCGTCGGTGCCGAAGCCGTCCACCTCGGCGAGCTGGGTGGCGTCGCCGTTGCAGCCGGGGTCGTCGAGGTCCAGCCAGCCATCGGCGTCGTTGTCGAGGCCATCGGCGCACTCGGCGACGTGGGTCTCGTCGGCGTCGAAGGCGGACTCACAGCCGGGGTCGTCGGCGTCCACGAAGCCGTCGCCGTCGTCGTCGCCGCCGTCGTTGCAGGCGAACAGCGCGTCGAGGCTCAGCTCGTCCTCCCCCCAGCCGCAGTCGGGGTCCTCGGCGTCGACCCAGCCGTCGCTGTCGCCGTCGAGGCCGTCCTGGCACTCCGTGCGGACGGGGGACTCCAGGTTGTCCAGCGCGCTCTCACAGTTGGGGTCGGCGGCGTCACGCTGGCCGTTGCCGTCGTTGTCGACGCCGTCGTTACACTCCGCCGCGCCCGTGGCCCCGGCCTCGGCCGTCGCGAGCACACAGTCGGGGTCGGCGCCGTCTACCCAGCCGTCGCTGTCGTTGTCGGCGGCGTCACGGCAGCTCGCCGCGGCGTTGAGCTCCAGGGGATCGCTCGCGCCCTCGCAGCCGGAGTCGTCGGCGTCGATGAGGCCGTCGCTGTCGTTGTCGGCGCCGTCGTTGCAGGCCGCGGCGGTGAGGCCGATCTCTTCGCCGTCGATGAGGCAATCGGCGTCCTCGGCGTCGATCCAGCCGTCGCCGTCGTCGTCGAGGCCATCACCGCAGGAGCCGCCCGCGCCCTCGCTGCTGTCGAGGCCGTCTACACACTCGCGGTCGTCGCCGTCGGAGAAGCCGTCGCCGTCGTTGTCGAGGCCGTCGGCGCAGGCCGCGCCGAGGCCGTCCCCTTCGCCGCCGCCGAGCACGCAGTCGGGGTCCTCGGGGTCAAACCAGCCGTCGCCGTCGTCGTCGAGGCCGTTGGCGCAGGAGGCGTCGGGGTTCGCCTCGCTCGCCTGGGCGGCGTCTACGCAGTGGGGATCGACGCTGTCGATCTTGCCGTCGCCGTCGTCGTCGAGGCCGTTGTTGCAGCCGAAGGGACCGTAGCCCAGCTCCGCGCCGTAGAGCGCGCAGTCGGGGTCCTCGCCGTCCGCCCAGCCGTCGCCGTCGTCGTCGAGGCCGTCGCTGCAGGTGCCCGAGGCGCCGTCCTCGCTGAGCCCGAGGCCGTCGACACAGGCCGTGTCGTCGGCGTCGATGTCGCCGTCGCCGTCGTTGTCGACGCCGTCGCTGCAGTCCGTGTCGCCGAGGCCGAGCTCCTCATCACCCAAGAGGCAGTCGGGGTCCAAGGCGTCGGCCCAGCCGTCGCCGTCGTCGTCGAGGCCATCGGCGCAGGTCAGGCCGTCGTCCTCGGCGTCGTCATAGGCGGCGCTGCAGCCCGCGTCGTCGGCGTCGATGAGGCCGTCGCTGTCGTTGTCTTGGCCGTCGTTGCAGGCCGTGACGTTGAGGCCGCCCTCGTCGTCGCCGCCCAAGCAGTCGAGGTCGTCGCCGTCGATCCAGCCGTCCGCGTCGCCGTCCGCGCCGTCCTCACAGCTCGCCGCGCCCTCGCCTCCGGCCTCGGCGTTGTCGAGCGCCCGGGCGCAGCCGGGGTCGTCGCCGTCTACGAGGCCGTCGCTGTCGTCGTCGCCGCCGTTGTTGCACTCGCTGGGCCCGAGGCCCGCCTCCGTCCCGCCGCCGAGGCAGTCCGGGTCCGCGGCGTCGGCCCAGCCGTCGCCGTCGTCGTCCGCGCCGTTCTTGCAGCCCGCGGAGAGGCTCGCCTCGTCCTCGTCCGCCGCCGAGGCGCAGTCCGGGTCGTCGCCGTCGGTGAGGCCGTCGCTGTCGTCGTCCTCGCCGTTGTTGCAGACCACGAGGCCAAGGCCCAGCTCCCGGCCAAGGAGCGCACACTCGGGGTCCTCGTCGTCGAACCAGCCGTCGCCGTCGTCGTCGCGGCCGTTCTCGCAGGGGCCGTCCGGGGCGTAGTCCTCGTCGTCGAGCCAAGGCACGCTGCAGGAGGCGTCGTCGGCGTCCACGTCGCCGTCGCCGTCGTTGTCGTCGCCGTCGTTGCAGGCGCGGCTGGTCACGCCGAGCTCGTCGCCGTCGGTGAGGCAGTCGAGGTCGGACTCGTCCACCCAGCCGTCGTCGTCGTTGTCGTCGCCGTCGGCGCAGTCGTCGGCGCTGTCCTCCTCGACGCTGTCCGCGGCGCTGGAGCAGCCCGGGTCCAAGGCGTCGATGAGCAGGTCGCCGTCGTTGTCCCGGCCGTCGTTGCAGCCCGAGGGGCCGAAGCCCGTCTCGTCGTCGTTGTTCAGGCAGTCGGGGTCGGCGTCATCAATCCAGCCGTCTTTGTCATTGTCGAGGCCGTCGCCCAGGCAGTCGCCGTCGACCTCGTTGTTGTCTTGGCCGTCGCGGCAGGCGGGGTCATCGACGTCAGTGAGGCCGTCGCTGTCGTTGTCGACGCCGTCGTTGCAGTGGGCGGAGCCGAAGCCGAGCTCCGCGTCGCCGCTCGCGCAGTCGGGGTCCTCGGCGTCGGTCCAGCCGTCGCCGTCGTCGTCGCCGCCGTCGTCGCAGGAGGTGTCGGCCTCCCCCTCCAGGGTGTCGAAGGCGTCTACGCAGTCGGCGTCGTCGAAGTCGATGTCGCCGTCGCCGTCGTTGTCGTCGCCGTCGTCACACTCCGCGGCGCCGTAGCCGACCTCCTCGTCGCCGCTCTCGCAGTCGGGGTCGGCGTCGTCGATCCAGAGGTCACCGTCGTTGTCGAGGAGGTCGTTGCAGCCGGTGATGGGCTCGTCGGACTCGTCGTTGTCTTTGCCGTTGTCGCAGCCGGCGTCCTCGGCGTCGATGTCGCCGTCGCTGTCGTTGTCGGCGCCGTCGTTGCAGTCATACGCCGAGATCGCCGGGCTCTCGTTGGTGCCCGTGGCCGAGGAGCAGGCCGGGTCGTCGGTGTCGGTCCAGCCGTCGCCGTCGTTGTCTTTGGCGTCGGCGCAGGCGTAGCTCGCCTCGTAGACGTCTTCAGCGTCGAGGCAGTCGGGGTCGGCGGCGTCGATCTTGCCGTCGCCGTCGTTGTCCGAGCCGTCGTTGCACTGGATGGAGGTGTCGCCGGTCTCCGTGGAGCCCGCCTCGCAGTCGGGGTCGTCGGCATCGACCCAAGAGTCGCCGTCGTTGTCGAGGCCGTCCTCGCAGCCGTCGGCCTCGCTCGTCGTCGCGGCGGTGGCGCAGCCGTCGTCCTTGGCGTCGATGCTCAGGTCGCTGTCGTTGTCGACGCCGTCGTTGCAGGCCACGGCGCCGAAGCCGAGCTCGTCCCCGGCGCTCGCGCAGTCGGGGTCGTCGCCGTCGGTCCAGCCGTCGCCGTCGTTGTCGTCCCCGTCACCGCAGGGGTCGCTCTCGTCGGTGTCCAGCGCGTCGTCACACTCGTCGTCGTCGGCGTCCGCGTCGCCGTCGCCGTCGTCATCGACGCGGTTGTTGCAGGCCGTGGTCCCGAAGCCCTCTTCAGCGGTGCCGGAGCCGCAGTCGGGGTCGGCGCCGTCGGTCCAGCCGTCGCCGTCGTTGTCGAGGCCATCGGCGCAGTCGCTCGCCTCGGTGTCGTCGGAGGCCCGGGCGCAGTCGGGGTCGAAGGCGTCGATGGCGCCGTCGAGGTCGTTGTCCGCGCCGTCGCTGCACTCCGTCGTCTTCTGGAAGCCGCCCTCGCTCTCGTCGTGAGCGCTGGCGCAGCCCTGGTCGTCGAGGTCGATCCAGCCGTCGGCGTCGTTGTCGAGCTCGTCCTCGCAGGCGTCGAGCTCGGTCTCGTCCAAGGCCTCGGCGCAGCTCGGATCCTCGGCGTCTACGAGGCCGTCGCCGTCGTTCTCGGCGCCGTCGTTGCACTCGGTGTCGCCGAAGCCCCGCTCCTCGTCACCGCCGCCGGAGCAGTCGGGGTCCTCGTCGTCGATCCAGCCGTCGCTGTCGTTGTCGAGCTTGTCCTCACAGGGCTCAGCCGCCTCGTCCTCGTCGAGGCCGCTGTCACACTCGGGGTCGTCAGCGTCAGTGAGGCCGTCGCCGTCGTTGTCGACGGTGTCGCCGCACTCGGCGTCGCCGGGGGCGCCCGCCTCGTCGTCGCCGACCTGGCAGTCGGGGTCGGCGCTGTCCACCCAGCCGTCGCCGTCGTTGTCGAGGTCGTCCTCGCAGCCCGAGGCCTCCTGGTCGTCCGTCGCCGCCTCGCAGTCGGGGTCGTCGTCGTCGGCGAGGCCGTCCTCGTCGTTGTCGTCGCCGTCGTTGCAGGCCGCGTCGCCGAGGCCGAGCTCGTCGCCGGAGGACTCGCAGTCGGGGTCCTCAGCGTCGGTCCAGCCGTCCTCGTCGTTGTCCTCCTCGTCGTTGCAGGGGCCGATGGGCGTCTCAAGCAGGGTGAGCCCGGTGATCGTCGTGGTCTGCACGACGTCGGTGACGAAGCGCTGCTCGGCGGTGACGTCGGAGACGGCGAAGAGCGTGCTGTCGGTGACGGCCCAGGCCTGGAGCGTGAAGGCCTGGCGGTTGTCCCCGGCGCGCAGCTCAAAGGTGGGCAAGGCGTCGAGGCGGGCGCCGCTGGCGCTGAGGCTCTGGAAGAGCACGGCCTCGAGGTCGTCGTCGTCGGTCAGGGCGTTGGTGAGCAGGAGCTCACCGACCTCCCCCTCAGGCAGGTAGCCGCCGTCCTCGTCCTCGAAGGGGGACTCGGGGTCGATGACCAAGGCGAGGGAGTCGATCTGCGTATCCGCCAGAACCGCGCCGACGTCGGGGCCGGTGACCTCGACCACGAAGGCGGTGCGGGCGTCGTCGTCTCCTTTGCAGGCGATGGCGAGGAGGAGCAGGGGGAGTAAACTTCTGCTGGGGCGCATCCTGCGGCTCCTCAAGGCAGGGTGACGACGACGTCGCCGTCAGGGGGAGGCTCGGGCTGGAGCGCCAACGCGACGCCTGCGCTCACCGCGCCAGCCGCCGCGGCGCCGCCGCCCAGGGCCGCCCAGAAGGTCCAGCGCTGCACCAGCGGCGCGAGCTCCACGAGGGCCGGGCCGGTCTTCCAGTCGACCTTGTACAAGAGCGTGCCGGTGAGGGGCACGTCGAGGGTCTTCGAGACCTCGCCGCCGCCTTCGACGGAGGTGACGGTGAGCAGGTACTCACCGCGGCTCAGGAGGGTCTCGGCCTCGCGGCCTTGGGCGACGGTGGCGCCGTCGATGCGCACGATGGCGTCGTTGAAGCCCGTGCTCACCTTCAGGGTGGTGCCCGCGTCGGCCAGGGTGGCCGTGACCTCACCCTTTGAGCCGTCGCTGGTGTCGACGTGGCGCACGACGGCGGCGTAGCCCGGGGAGACGAGCAGGACGGTGTGGGGGCCCGGCGGCACGTCGCTGAGCTGGAGCGGGGTGCGGCCGACCGAGGCGCCATCGAGCCAGACCTCGGCGCCGACGGGCTTGGAGGTCACCGAGAAGCGCCCCCGGGACGACTCCAGGGTGTGCCGGGTGAGGGGGTTGCCGCCCTTCCGCTGGTTGAGGGTGCCCTCGATGGTCTCGTAGCCGCTGAGGCTGAGGCTGTAGCTGTGATCCCCCTCAGCGATGGAGGCGACACGAATGGGCGTCTTGCCGACCTCTTTGCCGTCGATGACCACGGTGGCGCCGGACGGGGTCGAGACGAACTCCGCGGTGCCGCCGCCGGGGTAGAGCTCGGCGGTGACGCTCGTGGTGAGGTTCGGCTTGACCTCCACCTTACGCACGAAGGGATCCATGCCGTCGGCGGTGACGCGCACGCTGTAGGTGCCCGGCGGCAGGTAGCGGGTGACCGGCACCTCACCGACAGGCTCAGCGTCGATGTGCACCGCGGCGCGCTGGATCGTCGCGGTGACATACAGCACGCCCGTCGTCTCTTGGGCGTCCGCGCGCTGCGGCCACAAGAGCAGGAGCGCGGCCCCAAGCGTCAAGAGCAGTCTGACCAGCATTCCCTCGTTTCCTCCGGGGCGCTCACGACCTATGGGGCGACGGATGGGCCCTCTTGGCCCGGCCTCAGCGCGCCGTTGTGGGCGCTCACTCGCCCTCCGGGGAGAGAGCCCGCCTATGATATCACGGCCTCGGCGGGGGTCCGCGCCCGGCTCAGGCCCCGAAGGGCAGGCGGAGCTCCCCGGCGCGGCGGGTGATCCGCTGGGCGTCGAGCCACTCCAAGAGCGGGATCGCGTGTTTGCGGGAGAGCCCGGTCAGCTCCTTGAAGCGTGCCGGGGTGAGCTGGCCCTCGTCGGTGAGCACCTGACGCACCTGGGCGGCGAGGGCCTCCAGGGCGGCCTTGTCCGTGGGGCGGCCGTCGAGGGTCTCGACCCGGCCCTCCTCAAAGCAGAGGTTCAGGAGCGCCTCGCCGTGGTGCAGGCCCTCGGAGAGCTCCCGCGCCTCCAAGGCGGCGAGGCCCGCGGCGCTGAGGCGGCCGAGCAAGGTGGTCCAGGCGGCGAGCTCCTCCCCGACGAGGCTCGGCGCCCAGCCAGGGCGCTGCAGGCGCGGCCCGTCGAGGGTCACCTCCCCCAAGGCCACGGCTCGCTCGATGAGCGCGTCGAAGGCCGAGGGCTCCAGGGCGAGGAGCAGGCCCCGGCGGAGGGCCCGGCGGCCTGGCCCCCGGGACAGGGGGAAGCTCTGGTGGTGCTCCTCCAGGTGGCGGATCAGGGCCTCATGGTGGGCCTGGAGCCAGCCCGGGGCGAAGGCGCGCTCGCCGAGGCGGTGCTCCGGCGGGTGGCCCAGGCGGCGGGTGGCCTCGGCGACGGGCAGGCCGCTCGCACCGGCGCGCTCCAAGAGCACGGCCTTGTCCCCGGCCTGGAGCCGGGTGAGGTCGACGATCGCCTGGGGGTGATCCCGGCGGCGGGCCCGGGGAGCCCAGGGGTCGAGCACGACGCCGCCGCCCAAGGTGGTCACCGGGCTCTCCCGGCGCAGGATGAAGCGGTCGCCGGGCAGCGCGACGACGGGCTCGGCGAGGCGGAGCTGGGCGAGGCCTTCCTCGCCGCCCTCGATGGGCTCACCGTAGGGCTCGACCACGGCCATGACCTCCGCCGTGGCGAGCAGCAGGCGCAGGCGGTCCCCCTCCTCCAGGGGCTCGGCGTCGGGGAGCCAGCGCACGGTGGCGTCGAGGATCGACACCGGGGCGACCCCCGCGCCGATCACGACGGCGCCCCGGCCGAGCTGCTCCTGGGACACGCCGCTGAGGTTCAGGGCCGTGCGCTGGCCGGCCTGGCTGCGGCTGACCTTGTGGCCATGGACCTGCACGCCGCGCACGCGGACCTTCACGCCCTCGCTCTCGCCCTCGGGGAGCACCCGCAGCTCGTCGCCCTCGTGGACCTCGCCGGAGAGCGCCGTGCCCGTGACGATGGCGCCGAAGCCGCGCTGCACGAAGACGCGGTCCACGGGCAGGCGGAAGGGCCCTCCTTGGGGGCGCGGGGCGACGGGCAGGCGGTCCAAGGCGGCGCGCAGGGCGTCGAGGCCGCGGCCATCGTGGATCGACGTCGGGATCACCTGGGCGTCGGCGAGAAAGGTCCCGGCGACGGCGCCGCGCACGTCGTCCAAGGCGAGCTCCAGGAGCTCCTCATCGACGAGGTCGGCCATGGTGAGCGCGATGAGGCCGGTCTTCACGCCGAGCAGGCTGAGGATGCCGAGGTGCTCGCGGGTCTGGGGCATGACGCCCTCGACGGCGGAGACGCAGAGCACGACGGCGTCGACCCCGGACGCCCCGGCGATCATCGTGCGCACCAGGCGCTCGTGGCCGGGCACGTCGATGAAGGAGGCGATCCGGCCCGAGGCCAAGGGCAGGGTGGTGAAGCCCAGGGCGATCGTGATGCCTCGCCGCTGCTCCTCGGGCAGGCGATCCAGCTCAACGCCGGTCAGCGCCCGCACCAAGGAGGTCTTCCCGTGGTCGATGTGCCCCGCGGTGCCGACGACGAAGGCCTCGGGGAGAGCGGCGTTGATGGTGGCCAATCTGGGCTCCTGCGCGTGGGGGGCTTCGCCCTGTCGCTCCGCTCAGCTAACCTAAAGGCTCCCGCGCTCGTCACCCAGGTTGACCATGAACGTCCGATGCCCTCAATGCGGAGCGTCCTTCCAGGCCGAGGTCGGCCCGACCTCTTGCCCCTCCTGTATGCACAGCTTCACCGTGGCGCCGGAGGGCCGCCCCTGGCTGACCCTCGACGTGCGCCGCCCCTCGGGGGAGCTCCTCGGGCGTATGGACCGCCACCTCGTGCGGGAGCGCCTCTACGCCGGGGCGCTCACCGGGCTTGAGCAGGTGCGCCCGGCGGGGGGCCTCGCGACGGGGGCCGCGGCGACGGGGGAGTGGGTAGACCTCAACACCCGCCCGGAGTTCGCTGAGGTGCTCCAGCTCATCGGCGCCGACCTCGGCGCGCGCCGCATCGCCCAGCAGCAGCTCCGCGGCTGGCGTAAGACCGGCTCCGCCGTGCTGCCGACCCGCTCCAGCGCCCCGGCCGAGCGCGCCGTGGGCCGGGCGCTCAACGACGAGCCCAAGGGCCGGGTGAGCTGGCCGCTCCTCGCCATCGCCGCGGCCCTCGTCTTGGGGATCGCCGCCTTGTTGTGGGGGGCGGCGGGGTAGGGGGTGCGCCCGCGCAGCAGTCGGCCAAGACGCCGTCCCAGCGCGTGGACAAACGGAATAGAGAGCCCCTTCCCCAAGGAGCGTCTCCCCATGTCTCTGCCCATCTCCCACGAGGTCCTCATCGTCGGCGCGGGGCCCGTCGGGCTCAGCCTCGCCCTCGACCTGGCGCGGCGCGGCGTCTCGGTCCGCATCATCGACGCCCGGGCGGAGCCGAGCCCCGTCTCCCGGGCGACGGAGGTGCAGCCGCGCACTCTGGAGATCTTTGAGGCCATGGGCGTCGCCCGCGCACTCATCGGCGAGGGCGTGAAGATCCTCGGCCTCGACCTGCGCGACGACGGCGAGCTCATCACCTCCTTGGACACCACGAGCGCCGACACGCCCTTCCCCTTCTTGCTGAGCCTGCCCCAGGCGCGCCTGGAGGCCATCCTCACCGCGGCGCTCTTGGGCCACGGCGTGCGGGTCGAGCGTGGGGTGTCGATCCGCTGGCCCGAGGCGGATGAGGACAGCGCCGTCGCCGTGCTCACCGGCGCCGCCGAGGAGCGCGCCCGCTTCCGCTACATCGTCGGCTGCGACGGCGAGGCGAGCACGACCCGCGCCGCCCTGCGCCTCACCTTTAAGGGCGCGGCCTACCCCCAGGACTACGTCGTCTGTGACCTGGAGCTCGACGGCCCCACCCACCTCGACCACTCTCGGCTGCACGTCTTCTTGAGCGCGCACGGCACCTTGACCCTCGCGCCCCTGCCCGGCGGGCGCTGGCGCCTGCTCGCGGAGCTCCCCGACGACGCCGCGCTCAGCCCCGACCACCCCACCCTGCAGGCTCTCCTCGACCACCGCGCGATGCCTGGCCTGCGCGCCATCGCCGAGGGCGCGGTGCACCGTTACCCCGCCGCCCGCCGCGCCGTGGAGCGGATGCGCGACGGCCGGGTGTTTTTGGCCGGGGACGCCGCCCACGTGCACAGCCCCGTCGGGGGCCTGGGCATGAACCTCGGCATCGAGGACGCCTTCAACCTCGGCTGGAAGCTCGCCGCCGTCCTGCGCCACGGCGCCCACGATCCGCTCCTCGACAGCTACGAGGCCGAGCGCGCCCCCGCCGCCCAGGCCGAGACCCGGCAGACCCACCTGGCGACCGTGCTCTTCCAGCTCCGCCTGCCCATCGCCCGCTTCGCCCGGGATCAGCTCCTCCAGACCCTCACCCGCAGCCGCGCCATGCGCCAGCAGACGCTGGAGACCATGACCGAGCTCCGGGTCTCTTACGCCGGGAGCCCGCTCGTCGAGGAGCACCAGAAGAGCGCCCTCTGGTCCTCCATCGACAACGACCGCGCCGTCGAGTCCCCGACGCTCGTGGACTGGGAGCGCTTCTTGGAGGGCCCCCGCGCCGGGAGCCGCGCCCCCGACGTCTACCTCACCCAGGGCCTCGGCGAGCGCCCCGTCTGGCTCTACGAGCTCCTCCGCGACCATCGTGTCGTCGTGCTGCTCTTTGACGGCGCCGCCCACACCGTGCTCGGCGGCCTCAACCTCGACCACATCGCCCAGGCCCTCCGCGCCCGCTTCGCCGACCGCGTGCGCCCCATCCTCGTCGTGCCCGCGGCCGCCCGCCCTGAGGAGCTCACCTGGGACGGCGAGGTCCTCTACGACGTCGAGCAGCTCCTCCACCGCCGCTACGCCGCCCAGAGCGAGTGTGTCTACGCCCTCCGGCCCGACACCTTCATCGGCTTCCGCGCCCAGCCCGCCGACGGCCCCAAGCTCCTCGCCTGGCTGGAGCGGGTGTTCGGGGGCTGAGGGCGCGTCAGCGCTGAATCGTCCACCAGACGAGCTCGTCTCTGGCGGTGAGCGTCCTCCGCTCACCCCTCCAGGCGCCAGGTCGTGAGGCGTGGCCCCGACGCGACGGTGACACGCTCGCCCTGGGGGTGAAGGCACCAAGGGTCACCTTTGGCGCCCGGCACGAGGGCGCGACACACCACCACAGCCGCGTGTCGTCCAGCGCGTCGAGGGCGTGTGAGGTGGTCCCTTCACTGAGCTGGACCACCCGCTCTTCGACGAGGCGCATCGTCATAGGTTGGGGAGGCCTGGCGCGGCGGGTCACCACGCCCAGCCCAGCACCCGGTCACCGACAAGCGCTGAGGCCGCGCGTCCGTCCGGCGCGAGGGACAAGGCCCGCGCCGGGGTTGGGGTGAGACGCCACACCTCGCCGCTCGCGGCGTGGAGCACCGCGCCGTCTGCGCCCACGGACCAACCGCCGGGCGCGGTCTGGGCTCGGTTCGGGATGGCGTGATGAGACGCCGTGGTGAGGTGGATGAGCGCCGAGTACCGCGCCCCGCTCGCGTCTCTTCCAGCGACCTCAGCCCACTCATCATCCACCACAGCGCAAGCCGTGAGCCCATACGACGCTGGCGCCACGCGCCCGCTCCACACGCCGAGGGTTGACCAACGCCCGCCTCGGTAGAGCAGGACCTCATCGAACACGCCGCCCTCGCCCGCCACACGACGCGCACACAGCACAGACGCGCCGCCGTTCAGCAGCGACACCGGGCCGAGGTATTGGTGAGCCCCCTGGGCGTTGGGGAGGTGAAGCTCGGTCTGGCCCCCTTCGCCGAGGAGGCTCCGCACGACAAGCGAGGTCGCCTCGCCGTCCTCGCGGGCGGAGACCCCGACGAGCGCGCCCTCGGAGGAGCACGTCCAGTCCTCGGCCTCCTCCTCTTGGCCGGACCAGACCAAGGCGCCATCCGTGAGGCGCCACGCCCAGAGGCGGCGGCCCCTCGCCAAAAGCAGCGGGCCCGCGCGGCGCAGCTGCCACAGACCATCGTCGTCTGGCAGCGGCCAAGCCTCGGTCACCTGACCAGCGCGGAGATCAAACGCCATCATCTGATCCCCCACCGGGAGCAAGGCCCGGCCTCGTGGAGAGTCCACCAAGGCGGAGACCGCGTGGGCCCGCTCTAGGGGGCGATCGTCGAAGGTGCCCAGCGAGCGCGCCTGATTCGCCGCGACCATCCACAGCCTGAGCCGGGTTGGCGTCTCATTGGCGAGCCCGACGCTGAGACCAGCCCCCAGACAGTGGAGGCCCTCGATCCCAGGATTGGGCGCGTCGGAGCGCGCGGGGAGGCGCTCAATCACAGAACTTTCCGAAGCACCAGTTGTCGCGCTCCTGACTCGACTTCAGGTTGATGGATTGACAGCTACCCCGGACCGATCGTTCATCGCTCGTGGTCTTCGGGAGCGTATTACAGAAGCTCACCCACTGGCTCGACGTACCTTTTGCGGCCTCACGACACCTTTTGCAGAGGTCCTCCTCGTCATCCTTGACCCCGCCCAAGGCCCCAGCCCCGCTCTCCGCCCCGGCGAAGCGGTCAATCCCCCAGCCCGTGAGCCGCGCCGCGCTCGCCGGGTCGTCCACCCGCGCCCAGGTCTCCGCCACGTCACAGCGCCCGGCCGCGTCGCAGACCTCCAGGCTCAGGGTGTAGAGGCCCGGCGCCTCGGCGGTCAGCGTCGCGAAGGGGCTCTCCGCGTCGTGCAAGACGGCGCCTTCAGCGGGCTCCACAGACCAGACGAAGGTGAGCTCGTCCCCCTCGGAGTAGCTTCCGTCCAGCGCGGCCACGGCGCCCACAGGCATCACGCGGGGGTCGCCCGCATCAGCGCGGGGCGCGACCTCAGCGGCGCAAGAGACCAGGAGAAGCGTCGGGAGCAGACGGAGCATAGCGAGACCGGCGTGGGGGCGCGTCACGGCCCGGGGGACAGAGAGGAGTCTACGACAATGGCGAACGCGGCGGCAACGGGCGCCTCCCCAAGACGCAGCTCCGCCCGGGTGCTCCGAACACCAAGGCCCCTCTACACCCCCAAACGCGCCCGCCGCACCCCCTCAGCGAACCGGTCCCGCCAGGGGCGTACAGGCCCCCAAGGCCAGGAGGAGGGGGGGGCCGCTCGGCTCAGGGCAAGGTGATCCAGGGGATGGGGTCGTTGTCCTCCAGCCCACGCAGCACGAGGTCGGGGAGCAGGATCGTGTCCGCCACAAGCTCATCCCTCACGGTCAGCTTCACCTGGTAGGTGCCCGGCTGGTCCGCGATGAACGAGGTCGTCACGTCCGTCGAGCCCTCGATCAACACCGCCGACGCCGCGGGCGCGGACACGAGGGTCCACCGATACCGCAGCCTGTCGCCGTCGGGGTCGCTGGACCCGCTGGCGCTCAACAACACCGTCCCCAAGGGGAGGCTTTGGCGCGCTGTCCCGACGGCCTCGGGCGGCTCGTTCTTCCCGAAGGACCCGGGCTTGCCCGCCGCGAAGCTCAAGGCGCGGGTCCCCGCGAGGCCCGCTCGGCTGGCCGTCTCGCCCACCCAGGCCTGGGTCTCCGCCGAGTCACAGGCGCCTCGGCGATCGCAGACCTCCAGCCCGAGCACATAGCTGCCCTCGGTCTCGGGGATCAGCATCGCGGCGTCTTCGTCAGCGTCCGAGAGCACAAATTGGGCGTCGTCAGGCGCCTCCAGCACGGTCCACTGGAATCGAAGCGACTCACCGACGGAGGCGCCGCCATCAAACGGAAAGATCTGGCCAGGGGCGCCGTGGACGTTGAAGCCCGCGTCGGCCCTTGGGCCACCGTGGGGTGCGCAAGCGCCCAAGGCCAGGAGCAGGGGGAGCGCGCGGGTCATGGCGAGGTGATCCAGGGGATGGGCTCCGCATCGTCGAGAGCTCTCAACACCAGGTCAGGGAGCTGGACCGCATCCGACGCCATACCATCCCGCACGGTCAGCTTCACCTGGTAGGTGCCCGACTTGTCCGCGGTGAATGAGGTCGTCACGTCCGTGGAGTCATCAACCGCCGCCGTTGACTCCGCGGGCGCGGACACGATGCTCCAGCTATACCGCAGCTTGTCGCCGTCGGGGTCGCTCGACCCGCTGGCGCTTAGCCGAACCGTCGCCGCCGACCGGAAACTTTGGCTCGCCGTCGCGACGGCCTCGGGCGGCTTGTTTCTGCCGAACAGCCCCGGCTTGCCCGCCGCGAAGCCCAAGGCGCGGGTCCCCGCGAGGCCCGCTCGGCTCGCTGTCTCGCCCACCCAGGCCTGGGTCTCCGCCGAGTCACAGGCGCCCCGGCGATCGCAGACCTCCAGCCCGAGCACATAGGTGCCCTCGGTCTCAGGGATCAGCATCGCGGCGCCTTGGTCGGCGTCTGCGAGCATAAATTGGGCGTCGTCAGGCGCCTCCAGCACCGTCCACTGGAACCGAAGCGACTCACCGACGGAGCCGCCGCCATCAAACGCGAAGATCTGGCCAGGGGCGCCGTGGACGTTGAAGCCCGCGTCGGCGGTTGGGCCACCGATGGGTGCGCAAGCGCCCAGCAGCAGGAGGCTCAGCCCGATGGGGCGAGACATGATTTTTCCTCAGAGAACACCCTTCGTGGGGCCAGGAGAGAAGAAGTATCGAGTGCCGATGCCCTCATGGAAGCACGCCATGTCCCCGTCCTCGAAGAACATCTCGAAGCGCTCAGCATCTACTACAGAGAGGGCGAGCAGGTGCTTGAGCGCTTCGCGTTTCTTCCCCATCAAGGCGTAGATCCCAACGAGGTAGTATCGGGCGTATGCGGGGCTCTCCCCGAGAATGGTCTCGGCGTGCTGCAGCGCGAGCCCAAGAATACGCGCGTCACGGGTCGCTAGGCTGAAATGCCACAGGATGTCCAGCGTGTGCTGCCTCGCTACAGCGCCGTCGCCGCCACCTTGGAGCATCAGTTGAATCAGCCCCAGCGCCAGATCGAGGTTGCGGGCGTCTTCTGCGACGCGGGCATGGAAAGCGAGCACCTTGGCGAGCCTCAGCCGCGTGTGCGCGTCCAGAGGGGTCTGCGCCGCCTCCAGGAGCAGCTTGAGGGCGTCCCGATCCAGCTCGCCGACGCGCTCGTTGCGATAACGCCGCAGCGCCGCGAGCTGAATCTTGGCGTCGGCGGCGACGATGAACGCGCGCACGGTCCAGACGCCGGCGCGCCCGGCGCGGGCCTCGGCCAGCACCCGCTCCCCGAGGGTGTGCATGTCCTCAGCGAGGGGGTCCGGCTCGGCGAGGCGGAACTTCTGACCGGCGTACCAGGTGACGTAGAGCAGCTCTTCGGTCTTGGTCTCGGGGGACGCGGCGACGGCCAAGGCGGCCTGCATGGTGCTCATGCGGGTCGCGGCGCGGCCCGCGAGGGCCTGGGTGAAGAACTTGAGCGCGGCCTCCCGATCCTCGCGGAGGAGCTGGGCGAAGCCGTCACGCACGAGCTCCGGGCGCTCCAGGGCGTCACCCTCGTACACCCGCTCGGTGGGGTCGGGGTGGCGCAGGCCGAGCTGCTCCCGCAGGTGCAAGGCGAGGTCGTTGAAGTCGTCGAGCAGGGCCCGGTCGGTGTCCATCGACAAGAAGCCGTTCTGGCCCGAGGGGCGCAGGCGCAGCTCCGGGATGGCCTGAAGGTGGTGCAGCCACGCGGCCTGGCTCGTCGCCGGGCTCCAGTCCTCGGCGGGGTCGAGCTCGACGTAATGCACGCGCAGGTCGCCACCGCGCAACGCGGCCAGCTCCTTGAGGGCGCGGGCGCTGCGGCGGAGCGGGCCCGCCTGGGGAGCCGAGATGAGCACCAGGGCGTCGGGGAGGTTCGCCGCGAGGGCCACGCCGAGGCCGGTCGTCGCGGGCGGGAGCAGGGTGAGCACGAGGTCGTAGGGTTCGCCCTGGTGGGTGACGCCGAGCAGGCTCTCCCGCAGGGCGTGCACGGCGCGGCCGCCGGGCGTGGCCGGGCGCTGGCGCTCGGCGGTGTCATAGGCCGGGACGAGGCCGATGCCGCCGGGCGCGACGCCATCCCGCAGCTCTCGGGCGATGGCGACGCCGACGTCGAGCACCTGGGGGATGCCGCGAGCGTCGCGCAAGAGCGAACGCACCGAGGCGCCCGCCGGGCCCAGCTCAGCACGCGCACGGGCCCAGTCCGTCAGCTCACCCGCGCCCGGGTCCGCGTCGACCACGAGCACCCGATACCCCTGGGTCGCCAAGCTGAACGCCATCACCAGCACACCCGAAGACAGCCCCAGCCAGGGGGTCTCTGCGAGGACGCCGATGAGGAGGGGCTCAGACAACGATGGCTCCAGTTGAGGAGTGGAGCATAGCACGGGTGGACGAATTGTGGCCAAGCGCCTACCCAAAGAAAACCGACCGAGTCAAATGGCGCTGCGCTTGGGCGCACATCGGCGGGCGCGGCGACCGAGGGTGCCCTGGTTAGAGTCGCCTCCACACAGACGCCCCGCCGAGCCCACGCTTACCCAATCACCCCCCCATGAAACGTCCACCGACCCAGCGGCAGCTCGGCGGCGTGCGCCGCGCACCACCGCTGCCAGGCGCGCTGGTGGGCGACCTGAACCCGCCAGGGGCCCTCGCTGTCGAAGGGCAGGGTGTGGCCGGTGGTGATCACGAGCTCGTCGTAGGCGCCGCGGCGCACGAAGGGGTCGTCGTCGCCGAGCTTCTTCACGAGCACCGCCGGGCTCATGGGCTGGCCGTCGCGGTAACGCACGCCGTCGCGGAACTCGTGGCGGCGATCCTCCCACACCCGCTCCCAGCGTGAATGAACGCCGGGCTCCTCGGGATCCTCGCGGTGGCCGAGGATGAGCTCCAAGGCCCCGCAGGCCACGGCGACGAGGGTGCGGTCGCGGATGGTGAGCGCGTGGATGAGCCGGGGCACGGCCCGGGGGTCGCCCAGATAGCCCAGGCCCTGCACCGCCGAGGCCGCGCGCTCGGTGGGGGCGTCCTCGATGGAGCCCAAGAGCAAGAGCAGGTAGGACGGCCCGCCGTAGCGCCCGACGATCTCCCCGGGCGGGTTCGCCAGCTCCCGACCCGAGGTCAAGGCCTGGCCGTGGAAGTCCACACCCCGGCGATCGCCCAAGAGCAAGAGCGCGATGGCGACGTCTTCAGCGAGATCGGGCTGCTCCAGCACGTCGAGGAGGTCGTCGATGGCCTCGCGGTCGCCGATGCGCCCCAAGGCCACCACCGCCGCGCGCCGCACCGCGCGGCTCGACTTCGGGCCGAGCAGGCGCCGCAAGGCCGGGGCCGCGCTCACCTCACGACGCCAGCCGAGCACCTCCGCCGCCGCCGCGACGCCCCGGGGCTCGCCGGGCTTCTCCACCGCCGAGAGCAGGCCGTCCACCAGGGCCCCGTTCGCCGAGCGGGTGATCGCCCCCTTGAGCGCCCGGGCCGCCGGGTCGGGCAGGGGGCGCTCAAAGAGCTGGTGCAGGAGCGCCTGAGAGGCCTCGTAGCTGCGGTGGGAGGCGAGCAGGTCCGCCGCCGCTACATACGCCGTCACCTTGGGGTCGCCGGGGCGGGCCGAGGCGGCCATGAGGTCGCGGCTGAGGCGGGAGAGCTCGGCGTCGAGGGCCTTCACCACGGGCAGGCCCATCGCCGAGATCGCCACGCGGTGGGCGCCCAGGCGGCGCTCGGGGCGGTCGGCGTCGGCCCGGGTCATCGGCGGCCGGGCGCGCTGGGCCTCCAGGCGATCCTTCGCGTGAACGGCGGCGAGGTTGAGGTGCCAGGTCAACGAGCGCGCCGGATCCCCCAAGAAGGCGTCCGCGGCGCCCACCCCGGCGGCCAAAGACAGCGGCGGCTGGGCGAAGAGCTCCCGGGCCTGGCGCGCGGCGGCCACCCCTTCGGGGGACTCGGGGCCGAGCAGCCGCGCCATGCGGAGCTGGGCCCAGCCCTCCCGGGCGCGGAGCTCCAGGGCCTTGTACGACGCGGCGGCCTCGGCGTAGCAGGCCAAGGCGTCGTCTACGCGGCCCCGGGCGGCGAGCACGTCGCCTTCGCGCAGCTTCACCCGGGAGATGAGCTCGGGATCCCTCGCCTCTTGGGACCGCGACTCGGCGGCCTTGTAGGTCATCGCCGCCTGGGCGAGCTGGCCCTCGCCCCGGGCGCAGTCGCCGAGGCCCACACACACCCAGGCCTGGAGCGTCGGGTCTGCGGCGCGGATCGCGTGCTGGTCGGCCTCCATGAACATCTGCCGCGCCTGGGGGAGCCGCTGGTTGAGCAGGTGGCGCTCGCCGCACAGGAGCGCGCGCAGGGCGAGGTCGGCGGAGTCGGTGAGCCCCTGGGCCGCCTCCTCCAGGATCTCCTCGGCCCAGGGCTCCTGCCGGGTGACGGCGATGCGCCCCACGGCGAGGTGGCCCCGGGCGCGGGTCTCGGCGTCCTCGGAGAGCAGGAGCGGCCGCAGGCGGCGCTCGGCCTCGTCGTGCTCACCGAGCTCAATCTCCAGGTGCACCAGGGCGAGCACCGCGTCGGCGAGGATCTCCCGCCGGGCGAAGCTCCGGGCCCGGTCCAGAGCCCCAGCCCAGAGATCCCGGGCGGCGCGGCGCTCCCCACGCTCCACCTTCACCCGGGCCCGCTCCCGCACCACGGCGACGTAGAGCCGCAGGCCCTCCGCCGTGCGCACGTCGCTCACCCGCTCGTCTAAGAAGCTCGCCAGCTCACGCTCCCAGGCCGGGTCGCCCGGGGGCAAGAGCCCGCCCAAGGTGCGTAAGGCGCCGGGGTCGATCACCCGGGCGCCGGGCCAAGGCAGGGGCAGGCGCGAGGCCCGCAGGGCGCGGAGCAGGTTGAACCGGGCGCGCTCACGGTCCCCCTCGGCCAAGGCGAGCTCCCCGCCGCGCTGCCAGGCCAGGATGATGCTCGGGTCCGCCGCCGTGGCGGCGCTGTACCGTTTGCCCGCCTCGACGGGATCCCCCTTCGCCAGCAGGGCCTCGCCCTCGTGCAGGAGGAGCCAGCCGCCGTCAGGGTCGATCTCCCGCCGGGCGGCCAGCTCGACCTCGGGGTCGCGGATGTCCTCGTCAAAGCGGCGGATCGTGCCCGTGAGCCAGCGGTCGAAGCGGTCGTGCAGCGGGATGAGCTGCCCGTCCTTCACCTCGCCGAAGATCCAGTCGCCTTGGCCGTCCGGGGCGTAGGCCCACTGGCGGCCGCCGGGGAGGTCGGCGAAGGCCACCAAGGAGGCCAGGCGCTCGTTGGGGTTGGCCAAGGCCGAGCTGCTCCGCAGGATGAGCGCCCCCCGGAACAGGCTGCCGCCGTTCCAACGCCGCAGAAACGCCGACAACGAGAACGGCAGGCGGTGCCCGAGGTGGCGCTCCGCGGCCCGGATCGCCTCTTCAGACGCGCCGGGCTGGAGCTGATGAACGTCGCGCTTGTACCGATCGAGGAGCTTGATGAGCGGGCTGAACGGGTCGACGGCGGGGTCCATACAAGCTCTCCGATCGAGCAGGCGGGCGGGCGGGCTCAGCCCTTGGCGGGGCGGACGACGAAGTTCACGAGGCGACCGGGCACGACGATCTCCTTGACGATCTCCATGCCCTCGAGGTGCTTCTGCACGTTGGGCAGGTCCCGGGCCAAGGCGACGAGCGTCGGGCCGTCGGTGTCTTTCGGCACCTCCAGCTGACCCCGGAGCTTGCCCTGCACCTGCACGGCGACGTTCGCGGTGTCGGCGACCAAAGCCGCCGGATCCCAGGCCGGCCACGGCGCGAAGGTGATGAGCTCGGTGTTGCCGAAGCGCGCCCAGAGCTCCTCGCCGAGGTGCGGCGCCCAGGCCGAGAGGATCTTCACGAAGGCCTCAGCGTCCTCCCGGGCGGGGACCTCCCCCTTGCAGGCGTTCACCACCTCCATCATCTTCGAGACCGGCGTGTTGAAGCGCAGGGCCTCGATGCCGTCGCTGGCGTCCTTGATCGCGACGTGCAGCGCCCGGCGCACCTCGGGGGTGGTCTCGCCGAAGGGCCGCGTCTCCCCGGTGTCCTCGTTGACGAAGAGGCGCCACACCCGGCTCAAGAAGCGGTGGACACCCTCGCAGCCTTGGGTCTGCCAGGGCTTCACCTGCTCCAGGGGGCCCATGAACATCTCGTAGATGCGCAGGGTGTCGGCGCCGTACATGGCGACGATGTCGAGCGGGTCCACGGAGTTGTTGAGCGACTTGCCCATCTTGCCGATGCGCTGCTCGACGGCGATCTCGGTCTCGGCGACGAACCACTCCGTCTCGACCTCCTCCTTCGTCCAGGCCGAGACGATCTTCACGCCTTTGCCCACGCGGCGCTCGACCGTCTCCGGGCGGTGGTACTTGCCGCTCGGCTCACGGTAGGCGTAGGCGAGGATCATCCCCTGGTTGAACAGGCGGGTGAAGGGCTCCTTGGTGTGCACCAGGCCGCAGTCGTAGAGCACCTTGTGCCAGAACCGCGCGTAGAGCAGGTGCAGCACGGCGTGCTCAACGCCGCCGATGTAGAGGTCCACCGGGCCCCAGAAGCGCTCCTTCTCCGGGGAGAAGGGCATGTCCTGGTTGAAGGCGTCCATGTAGCGCAGGTAGTACCAGCACGAGCCCGCCCACTGGGGCATCGTGTTCGTCTCCCGGGTGGCCGGGCGGCCCCCGATCGTCGTGCGTAACCAGGCGTCTTCGGCCCGGGCCAAGGGCGGCTGGCCGTCGTCGGTGGGCTTGTACTCATCGACGTGGGGCAAGGTCACCGGCAGCACGTCCAGCGGCACGGGCACGACCTCGCCGTCGTCGAGGTGCGCCATGGGGAAGGGCTCACCCCAGTAGCGCTGGCGGGAGAACAGCCAGTCGCGCAGCTTGTAGTTGACCTTTCGTTTGCCCTTGCCCGAGGACTCCAGGTCGTTGAGGATGCGCGCCTTAAACTCGGCGGCGGAGAGGCCGTCGTAGACGCCGGAGTTCACCGCGAGGCCGTCGCCAGTCCAGGCCGCGGCGAGCACGTCGTGGCCTTCAGGCGGGGTGATCACCGGGACGATGGGCAGGCCCATCTTGCGGGCGAAGGCGTGGTCACGCTCGTCGTGGGCGGGCACGGCCATGATCGCGCCGGTGCCATAGGTCATGAGCACGTAGTCGGCGACCCAGATCGGCGCGCGCTCGCCGCTCACGGGGTTCACGGCGTAGGCCCCGGTGAACACGCCGGTCTTCTCCCGCTCGGCGGCGAGCTGGCGGTCCATGTCCGAGCGGTTGCGGGCGGCGGTGACGTACGCCTCGACCTCCTCCCGGCGCTCGGGGGTGGTGAGCTGGGCCACCAGGGGGTGCTCCGGCGCTAGGACGCAGTAGGTCACGCCGAAGAGCGTGTCGGGGCGCGTCGTGTAGATCGTGAAGCCCTCCTCGGAGCCCTCGACGCCGAAGCGCACCTCAGCGCCCTCCGAGCGGCCGATCCACTGCCGCTGCATCTCCAGCACACCCTCGGGCCAATCCAGCCCGTCGAGGTCGTTCAGCAGGCGCTCGGCGTACTTGGTGATGCGCAGCATCCACTGCTTCATCACCCGGCGCTCGACGGGGTCGCCGGTCTCGACGTACTTGCCGTCGACGACCTCCTCGTTGGCCAAGACCGTGCCTTGGGCCGGGCACCAGTTCACCGGCACCTCCGCGAGGTAGGCGAGGCCCTGCTCATGGAGCTTCAAGAAGATCCACTGCGTCCAGCGGTAGTAGTCGGGCTCGCAGGTGCTGATCTCCCGGCTCCAGTCGAAGGAGAAGCCCAGGCGCTTGAGCTGGTGGCGGAAGTTCTGGATCCACAGCCGGGTGATCTCGGCGGGGTGGCGGTTCTCCCGCATCGCCGCGCGCTCGGCGGGCAGGCCGAAGGCGTCGAAGCCGATGGGGTTGAGCACCGCGTAGCCCTTCATGCGGCGCTGGCGGCAGACGATGTCCACCGCCGTGTAGCTCTCGGGGTGCCCGACGTGCAGGCCCGCGCCCGAGGGGTAGGGGAACATCACGAGGCCATAAAACTTGGGCTTCGTGGGGTCTTCAACGGCGCGAAAGACCTGCTGATCCTCCCAGGCGGACTGCCACTTGGGCTCGATCTGGGCGGGGTCGTAACGATACTGCATGTGCGGAGGCTCCGAGGCGTCGTCGGACCCTAACCCGAAACGCGCCGCCGCGGGCGCCCCCGCTCACACGCCGAGGCTCGACTCCAAGGCACCCAGGTGGGAGCGGAGATCGGCGTCGGTGGGCTCCATCTCTTTGATCTTTTTGCAGGCGTGCTGGATGGTCGAGTGGTCGCGACCGCCGAAGGCCCGGCCCAGATCGGGGAAGGAGAGGTTCGTGTGTTTGCGGGCGAGGTACATCGCGACCTGCCGCGGCACGACGATGCCCTTGAGCTTACGGTCGCCGACGAGGTCGTTGACCTTCACGTTGTAGTAGCGGGCGACCTCGCGGAGGATCTTCTCCGGCGTGATCGCCTGGGCCTCCTCAGCGAGCATCCCGCCGAGGTGGCGACGGGCGAACTCAATCGTGAGCCGCTCGTTGTAGAAGCGGTGCAGGGCGGCGAGGCGGTTGAGCGCGCCCTCCAGCTCGCGGATGTTGCCCCGCAGGCGCGAGGAGATCCAGGCCGCGAGCTCGTCGGGCACCTCCATGTTTAAGGCGTCGGCCTTCTTGTGGAGGATCGCCGTCATCGTCTCGACGTCGGGGGCCTGGATGTCGGCCAAGAGCCCGCCCTCAAAGCGGGTGCGCAGCCGGGGCTCGAGCTTGTCGATCTCCCGGGGCAGCACGTCGGCGGTGAGGATGATCTGGCGGCCGGAGTTCTTGAGCGACTCGAAGGTATGGAAAAACTCGGCCTGGCTGCGGTCTTTGCCCGAGAGGAACTGGATGTCGTCGATGATCAGGCAGTGGGCCTGCTGGCGGTAGCGGGCGCGGAACTCCTCCATGCGCTTGAAGCGCAGGGCCCGGATCATCTCGTTCACGAAGTCTTCAGCGGTGGTGTAGACGATGCGGGAGGCGGCGTTCTGCTGGAGGATGCGGTTGCCGATGCCCTGCACGAGGTGCGTCTTGCCGAGGCCCGTCGAGCCGAAGATGAACAAGGGGTTGTAGTTCTGCCCGGGGAAGTCGGCGACGGCCAAGGCCGCGGCGTGGGCGAACTGGTTGCAGGAGCCGACGATGTAGGTCTCGAAGGTCTTGTCGGCGGGGAGGTTGAAGCGCCGGGAGAGATCCTCCTCGCCGAGGCCGCCCAGCTCCTCGCCGCCGCCGACCCCAGGATCGTCGGGCAGGGGCTCCTCGGGCTCAGCGGCCTGCTCCACGGAGAAGCGCAGGCGCACGTGCATCCCGATCACCTCCGAGAGCGCCTCGGTGAGCGCGGCCTCGTAGTTGTCCTGCACCCAGTCGAGGTAGTAGCGGTTCGGCACCTCGAGCTCGACCACGGCGCCGACCTGGCTCACCCAGCGGATCGGGCGGATCCAGATCTCGTAGTTCTGCGCGCCCACGCGCTGCTCAATACGTTTGCGGGCTCTCTCCCAGATCTCGCTCATCAGAGACACGACCCCGATCGCGAACGTGGCAAAGACCACCTCGCGGGCTGACAAGACCAGAGCGCGCTGGTCGGCGGCGAACCCCTCGACGATATCCGATCCGGTCGTGAGGTACAAGGATCGAGGGGATCGGCGATCCTCCCCCCCTCGCCGGGCCCGCTTGCGCGGCCGGGAGGGATCGGATAGCGGTCGAGGCTGTAGATTCAGCGTCTGCGCGGCGCGCGACGATGATCCCCACGAACCCTCGCTGCCCCCTCTCGGCGACCACCGCCGAGGTCGGGTCACGGCCTCGGAGCCTTCCATGAGCAAGCGTACCTACCAGCCGTCCAACATTCGTCGTAAGCGCACCCACGGGTTCCGCGCCCGCATGGCCACCCCGGGCGGCAAGAAGGTGCTCGCGCGCCGCCGGGCGAAGGGTCGTAAGAACCTCGTCCCGACCATCGCCACCAAGCGGAGCTGAGGCTGGCTCACCACGACGCTGACGCCGCCGAGCGCGCTCCCGCCGATCGACGATTCCCTCGCTCGATCCGGCTGCGTCGCTCGGCAGACTTTCAGCGGGTGCAGCGGCGCGGTCGCCGCGTCCGTGGCCGCCACCTCCTTGTTCTATTCTCCCCGGGAACGGCGTCGAGCTCACGGTTTGGGCTCGTGGTCAGCCGAAAGGTTGGCAACGCCGTGACCCGTAACCGGGTGAAACGATGGCTTCGCGAGGTGATCCGACACCATCACAGCACGCTTGCCGAGCTGTGGGATGTTGCGATCGTCGCGCTGCCTCAGGCGGCGACGGCGAGCTTACGGCTCCTGGAGGCGGATCTCCTCGACGCCTTTCGTCGTCTGCCCCGAGCCGGTGGATCGCGGCGGGAATGATCCTCCTCATCCGCCTCTACCGCCTCGTCCTCTCCCCCCTGCTGCCGCCGGCCTGCCGCTTCTGGCCCTCTTGCTCGGCGTACGCCTTGGAGGCGGTTCAGGTGCATGGCCCTTGGCGAGGCGGCTGGCTGGCCGCCCGGCGTGTCGGCCGTTGCCACCCCCTCCACCCCGGGGGGCTTGACCCGGTGCCGCCTGTCTCCGCGGAGCGCTGCTGCTGATGAAGCCTGAGAAGAACGAGCTCGACCAGCGCGCGATCGTCGCGGTGCTCCTCTCCCTCGCGGTCCTCTGGGTCTGGGGCGCGATGAACCCCCAGACGCCCCCGGTCACCACGCCGGAGGGTGTGCCGCCCGTCGCTGGCGAGACGCCCGCGGGCGGCGGCGGCGCGCCCGTCGCCGGGGGTGACCCCGCCGTCCCGACGCCCATCGCCCCCGCCGTCGTGCCCGACCGCCTCGTGCCCATCGGCAGCGCCGAGATCACCGCCCAGCTCAGCTCCCAGGGCGGCGCGCTCACCGCCGTCGTCTTGCCCAACCAAGAGGCCAACTACGACGTGACGCCGATCTGGCGCCACGTCATCGGCAAGGTCACCGGCAGCGCGAGCCCCGAGTGGGCGCCGTATGGCGGGGCCCCTGGGCCGGAGCGCCTCTTGAGCGAGACCGGGGCCCTGCTCGTCGCGGGCTCGGGGCCGGGCCTCACCGCGCCGGGCTACACCCTGGAGGGCAGCGGCCCCTGGACGGCCACGGGCCTCACCGCCGAGGGCCTGAGCGTCACCAAGGTCTGGTCCACCACAAACGACCCCAACCGCCTGCGCGTCGTCGTGCGCTTCGAGAACGCCGGCGCCACGAACTACACCGGCCCGGTGTGGCTCGGGAGCTGGGACAAGTTCGCCGAACAAGAGGACAGCTACTCTTCAGTCACCCGCCCCGTCGCGGTGGTGGACGGCGACCTGGAGACCTTGCTCGACCTCACCGACGTCGATGACGAGGTCTGGTCTGTCGAGGGCCCGGTGAGCTGGTTCGGGGTAGGCGACCGCTACTTCTTGGGCGCGGCGATCCCCGATGACCCCGCCTGGGGCAAGCTCAGCTTCGTGAAGGTGGACGCCGAGCGCCAGGGCGTGCGGCTCACCCGCGACGTGCTGCTCAAGCCCGGCGAGCACACCGAGCTCGGCCTTGAGGTCTACATCGGCGGCAAGAGCTTAGAGCGCCTCTCGGCGATCGGCCACGACCTCGATGACGCCGTTGACCTCGGCTTCTTCGGCCTCTTTGGCCGGGTGCTGCTCTGGGTGCTCGGGCTCATCCACGGCCTCGTGGGGAGCTGGGGGATGGCGATCATCCTCCTCACCGTCGGCGTGAAGCTCCTGTTCTGGCCGCTCACCCGGGCGTCCTTCGTCTCCAGCCGCAAGATGGCCGCGCTCTCGCCTCGCATCGAGGAGCTGCGCCAGCAGTACAAGGACGACCCGCAAAAGGCCGGCGCCGCCCAGATGGAGCTGTTCGCCAAGGAGGGCGTGAACCCGCTCTCCGGCTGCTTGCCCGTGCTCGTGCAGACCCCAGTCTGGATCGCGCTCTACTCGGCCTTGCTCTACTCCTCCGAGCTCTACCACGCCGAGTTCTTCTACCTCAAGGACCTCGCCTCGGCGGATCCTTACGGCATCCTCCCGACGATCATCGGCGTGCTCATGATGCTCCAGCAGCGCATGACGCCGATGAGCCCGGGCATGGACCCGCTCCAGCAACGCATCATTCGGCTCATGCCGCTCATCTTCGTCGGCATCATGTACGCCTTTCCTTCGGGCCTGGCGCTATACTCGTTCGTCAACACCGTCCTGTCCATCCTCCAGATGTGGCTCATCAACCGCTCCATCCCGGCCGTGATGCCCGCCGTCGATGCCAGCAGCAAGGCCACCCCCTGACCCCCGACCTACGCGGAGTCGCAGCGTATGACCAAGAACCCTCCTGAGGGCGCAATCACCGCAACGGGCGAAGGCCCTCACATCGCCGCCGCCGTGCGCGACGCCGCCACCCGGCTTGGCGTGGAGCCCCACGCCGTCCAATGGACCCTCGACAAGAGCTGGTTCCGCAACGAGCTCGGCGTGACCATCTCCCGCGACACCGTGCGCGTCATCGCCTGGTCCCGCGACCCTGAAGAGGTCGAGGCCCTGAGCGACGGCCGCAAGTGGCTCATGACCGTCATCGAGCTCATGGGGCTCAAGGGTGACGTTCAGGCCTCCCCTGGCCAGAACAAGAGCGTGCGCCTCGTCGCCGACGTGGACGCCCCGGGCCGCTTCATCGGCAAGCAGGGCAGCACCTTGAAGGCGATCCGCCACCTCATGCTGCAGTGTGTCGGCGCGGACTACCCCGACCGTGACTTCGTGATCGACGTGGCCGACGCCCGCGGCGCTGGCGGCGACGATCGCCCCCGGGACGACCGCCGGGACGACCGCGGGGATCGTGGGGATCGTGGTGACCGCGGCGGCCGGGATGACCGGCGCGGCGGTGACCGCGGGGACCGTGGCGGCCGGGATGACCGGCGCGGCGGCGACCGTGGTGACCGTGGCGGCCGGGATGACCGGCGCGGCGGCGACCGTGGGGATCGTGGCGGCCGGGACCGCGGCGGCGACCGCGGTGGTGAGCGCCGTGGCCGTGAGGGCGGCGGGGGTCGGGACGCCGACACCGAGGCGCTCAAGAAGCTCGCCATCAAGATCGCCGAGCGTGTCGCCTCGACGGGCACCGCGGAGCTGATCCGCAAGGAGCTCAACAGCTTCGACCGCCGCGCCGTGCACCTCGCCGTCTCGGAGATCCCTGGTGTCGGCACCCGCTCCATCGGCGAGGGCAACGCCAAGCAGATCGAGATCTACGCCGTGACCGGCGGCGGCGAGGGCGGCGAAGACCAGGGCTAAGCCTTGGCGCGCGGCCCAGACGCCCCCATCGTCGCCTTGGCGACGCCTTGGGGGCGCGGCGCGGTGGCCGTGGTGAGGCTCTCTGGGGCCTCGCTGCGGCCGCTGCTGCTTCAGTTCTGCCGCCCCAAAGGCGGCTTCCCCCCGGCGCGCCGCGCCCGGCTCTGCGCCTTCGTGGATGAGGATGGCCTCATCGACGAGGGGCTGTTGACCTTCTTCCCCAGGCCTCGGTCCTACACCGGCGAGGACGTCGCGGAGCTGGGCTGCCACGGCAACCCGCTCATCGTCGAGCGCCTGCTCCGGGCGGCCCAGGCCGCGGGCGCGCGCCTCGCCGAGCCCGGGGAGTTCACCCGCCGGGCCGTGGCCTCGGGCCGACTCGACCTCACCCGGGCTGAAGCTGTGCTCCAGGCGATCTCCGCGAGCACCCCCGAGGGGCTGGCCATCGCCCAGGCCGGGCTCAAAGGCGCCGTGGCTGAGCTCGCCGAGGGCCTACGCGCCGGGCTCATCGACGTCTGCGCTGAGCTGGAGGCGCGGCTCGACTACCCCGGCGAGGGCCTGGGCTTCACCGAAGACGCGGCCGTCGCCGCGCGACTCGACGCCGTGGCGGCGGAGGCCAAAGCCGCGGCGGAGGGCTTCAAGGCCGGGCGCGCGGCGGTCGACGGCGCGGACGTGGCGCTCATCGGGCCGGTGAACGCCGGGAAGTCCTCCTTGTTCAACGCCCTGGGCGGCTCGGTGCGGGCCTTGGTCTCCGCCGAGCCGGGCACCACCCGGGACGTCGTCGAGCGCCGGGTGACCCTCGACGGGGCGCTGATCCGCCTGCTCGACACCGCCGGGCTCCGCGACGATCCCGGGCCCATCGAGGCCGAGGGCCTCGCCTTGGGCCAGGCCCTCGCCGGGGAGGCCGACCTGCTCCTCGTCGTGATCCCCGCGCACACCCCGGCCCTCGCCGCGGACGCCCTGGCGCGCTCCCGAGGGCGACCCCGCCTGCTCATCGGCAACCACGCCGACCGCCCCGGCGCGGTCACCGAGGCCGACGGCGAGGCGCTCTTGATGACCAACGCGAGGACCGGCGAGGGGGTGGACGCCCTCAAGGCCGCGATCCTGCGGGCCCTGCGCGGCGAGCTGCCCGCCGGGGCCCGGCCGATGATCGCCTCCGCCCGCCAGCGTGACCTGCTCTGGGCCGTCTCCGCCTCGGCGGCCGCGGCCCGAGACGCCTTGGCCGGGGGCCTGGGCCCGGCGGTGGCGGCGGAGGAGCTCTACGAGGGGCTCTCTCAGCTCGATCAGCTCGTCGGGCGTGACACCCGTGAAGACGCCCTGGACCGGCTCTTTCAGCGCTTCTGCGTCGGAAAGTAGAGGCGCATATCGCCGCTCAGAGCTGCACCCGCAGCGCGACGCTGTGGGTGATGAACGCCGGGTCGTCCCGGGTGGCCTTGGGGCCGACGGTGATCACGTTGATGGCGTAGTCGAGCCGCGCCTTCTGGTCCTCGATGCCCAAGCCGACCCCGAGGCGCTGGGTGTCTCCCTCGACGGCGTAGCCCACCCGCAGCGGCACGGCCTCGGCCGCGGTGAGCTCCAGCCCCGCGCGGCCGCCCCAAGGCTCACCCTCATAGGCCCGATCCCAAGAGCCATCGGCGACGAGCTTGAGCGTCGGCCGGGCGAGCCAGCAGATCCCCAGCTCCGCCGAGGGCAGGCGCTCCCCGGTCGGCAGAAGATCCCGGGCCGTGGCGGCGACGGTGAGCAGGCCCGTGGGGCGCCCCGCGAGGCCGACGTCGAGCTCAACGGCCTGGTTGAGCCCGCTTAGCGAGGAGTCCACACGCTCATAGACGGCGCTGACGCCCACGGCGAAGCGCCGCACCTCCCGCATCTGGCCGCCGTCGGGGATCACGAGCTCACCGGCGCCGTACCCGAAGGAGAGCCGGGTGGTCTGGGACCAGGAGTCGTCCGTCGGCAGCTCCGCGTCGGCGGGCAGCCAGCCGGGGAGATCGTCCACGTCGGCGGCACGATCCGCCCACTCGCTCGTGTAGAGCACCGCCGCGCCGAAGTCTGAGGTGCGGGTGTCCTTCATCACGCCCATGGGCCGCAGCCCGTCGCCGAAGCCGAGCTCCACCTGGGCCGCGTAGTCCACGTCCAAGAGCATCGCCGCCGGGGCTCGCCGCGCCGAGCCGAGCTCTAGGCCGTCGGCCATGCCCGCCCCGGCCATGCCGCGCAGCGCCGTCGTGTCGGCCTCGGCGGCCCAGGCCGATCCGCTCGCCGCGCAAAAGAAGGCCAGAAGCTGTCCGAGCCGCCGTCGCAAGGGGGACCTCCGCTTGCCCCAGGGGGAGGCCCGGGGATATTCTCCGCGGCCAGAGGAGCCCGCAGGGGCGTAGACTCTGCGCGGACTGACCCTTCTATCGTGTCCCGACCAAGGAGGGGCCCGGAGGCTTCATGATGGCGTCCCGAGTACGTAAGGCGGTGCTCCCCGTGGCGGGCCTCGGCACCCGCTTCTTGCCGGTCACCAAGGCCGTCCCCAAGGAGATGTTGCCCATCTGCGATCGGCCTGGCATCGAGCTCATCGTCGCTGAAGCCGTCGAGGCGGGGCTCACCGAGCTCATCCTCGTCGTCGCCCGCGGGAAAGAGGCCATCGTGGACTACTTCCACCGCTCCCCGGCCCTGGAGGCCCACCTGGAGGCCACGGGCAAGCTTGAGCTCGCCCGGGAGGTGCGCCGGGTGGGTGAGCTGGCCACGGTGATGACGATGCGCCAGGAGGAGGCCCTGGGCCTCGGCCACGCTGTGCGCACCGCCGCCGCCGCCGTCGGTGACGACGACTTCGCCGTGCTCTTGGGCGACGACGTCATCGACGCCGCCCAGCCCGCCATCGGCCAGCTCCTCGACGTGCACGCCGAGCGCGGCGGCTGCGTCGTGGCGCTCATGCCCGTGCCCCCCGACCAGACGAACCGCTACGGCGTCATCGGCGGCGAGCGCGTCGGCGAGCGCCTCACCCACATCGCGGTGATGGTCGAGAAGCCGCCGCCGGCCGAGGCCCCGTCGAACCTCTCCATCGTCGGCCGCTACGTGCTCCCCGGGCGCATCATGCGTATCCTCGCCCAGACGAAGCCCGGCCGCGGCGGCGAGATCCAGCTCACCGACGCCTTGGCCGTGCTCGCCGCCGAAGGCCAGGCCTGGGGCCTGGAGTTTGAGGGGGAGCGCTTCGACACGGGCAACGTGCTCGGGTTGTTGCGGGCGAACCTGCACTACGCCTTGAAGCGCCCTGAGCTGGCGGACGGCGTCCGGGCGCTGCTCCAGGAGTTTGAGGGTCGGTGACCACACACTCCGGGCAGGCGCTCGCCCGCCTCGCCGTCGACGCGCCGCTGCGGCAGACCTACTCCTACCTCGTGCCGCCAGCGCTCCAAGGGGTGCTGGCCTTGGGCCACGCGGTCTCCGCGCCCTTCGGCGGGCGCTCCTTGACGGCCTACGTCGTCGGCTTCCACGAGCTCGCCGAGCTGGATCCCGGCCTCAACCCCGAGAAGCTGCGCCCCATCGAGCGCCTCGTCGACCCGATCCCCGTCTTTGACGAGGCCCAGCTCGCGCTCTTCCGCTGGATGTCGAGCTACTACCACGCGCCCTTGGGGGAGGTCATCTCCGGGGCCTTGCCCAAAGAGATCAAGGGCGGCACCCGCACCACCCACCGTGCCTCTGAAGACGGCGTCGAGGCCCTGGCCGCCAACGCCGTCGCCGGGGACGAGGTCGAGGTGCTGCGGGAGGTCGTGCGCCGCCCCGGGCTCAGCCGCCGGGGCCTGGTGCGCGCCGTCACCGACCTCGTGGACCCTGAAGAGGCCGAGCGCGCCCTCGACCGCCTCCTGAGCCGCGAGCTCGTCGTCCGGGAGCAAGAGGCCGTCGGCGGGCCCGGCCACATCAAACGTTTCATCCGCCTGCGGCTCCACGGCGAGGCGCAGCGCACCGCCCTCGGTGGACGCCCGCCGGGCGCCCGGCAGGCCGCGGTCTTGTCCTTCATCGCCGCCCACCCCGACGGCGTGGACCTCGCCGAGCTCACGACGGAGCTGGGCCCCCTGGCCCGGGTCGCCGCCCGCCGCCTCATCGACCGCGGCGTCGCTGAAGAGGAGCTCCGGGAGGCCCGGGACGTCGTGGTGGAGGGTGAGCTGCCCGCCGAGCGCACGCCGCCCACCTTGAACCCCGCCCAGGCCGAGGCCGTCGCCAAGATCCTCGGCCCGCCCCGGCCCTGGCTGCTCCGGGGGGTCACCGGCTCGGGCAAGACCGAGGTCTACCTGCACGCCGCCGCCGAGGTCCTCGCCCGGGGTCAGCAGGTGCTCGTGCTGGTGCCGGAGATCGGCCTCACGCCGCTCCTCACCGGGCGGTTCCGCGCCCGCTTCGGCGACTCCGTGGCCGTGCTGCACAGCGGGCTGAGCGGCGGGCAGCGCCTCCGGGAGTGGCGCCGCATCCGCGCCGGGGAGGCCCAGGTCGCCGTCGGCGCGCGCTCGGCCCTGTTCGCGCCCTTTCAGCGCCTCGGCCTCGTGCTCGTCGACGAGGAGCACGACGACTCCTACAAACAAGACGAGGGCGTGCCCTACTCCGGCCGGGACATGGCCGTGGTCCGGGCGATGCGCGCGGCCTGCCCCGTCGTCCTGGGCACGGCGACGCCGTCCTTTGAGACCTGGCAGAACGCCATCGAGGGCCGCTACGGCCTGATCGAGCTGCGGGAGCGCGCCACCCCCCGGCCCGTGCCCGTGGTCGAGCTCGTCGATCTGCGCCAGGTCGAGAAGGTCGAGGGGCGGCGGCCCCTGGTCGCCCCCCTGGTCGTCGAGGCGCTCCAGCGCTGCTTTGACGACGGCGGCCAGGCCATCGCGCTCTTCAACCGCCGGGGCTACGCGACCTGCGTGCAGTGTGACGACTGCGGCGGCGAGTTCGCCTGCCCGAGCTGCGGGGTGAGCCTCGTGCTGCACCAGCGCCAGCGCACCTTGACCTGCCACTACTGCGGCTTCCACCGGCCCATGCCGGAGGGCTGCCCGGCCTGCGGCGGGGCCCTGGAGGTGCTCGGCACGGGCACGGAGCGGGTCGAGGAGGAGCTGCAGACCCTCTTCCCCGGCCTGCCCATCGGGCGGATGGACGCCGACACCACCGCCGTCCGCGGCGCCCACCACCGCATCCTCGCCGAGTTCGGCGAGGGCAAGACCCGCCTGCTCGTCGGCACACAGATCGTCGCGAAGGGCCACGACTTCCCCGGGGTGCAGCTCGCCGTGGTGCTCGGCGCCGACCACGTCCTGATGATGCCCGACTTCCGGGCCTCGGAGCGCGCCTGGGCCCTGCTCACCCAGCTCGCCGGGCGGGCGGGGCGCGGCGCCGTCGCCGGGCGGGTGCTCGTGCAGACCCACCACCCCGAGCACCACGTCTTCCGCACCATGGGCGACCCCGCGGCCTTCTTCGCCGAGGAGGAGCGCAGCCGCCGGATGATGCGTTACCCGCCCTTCACCCGCCTCGCCCTCGTGCGTGTCGAGGGCGCCGACCGCGACCAGTCCGCCCAGGCCGCCTGGGCCTTGGCCCGTCAGCTCCGCGAAGACAACAAAGACGCCGGGGTGGACGTCCTCGGCCCGGCGCAGTCGGCGATGGCCCGGCTCGTGGGCCGCTGGCGTCACCAGATCATCCTCCGGGCGAAGGACGCCGGGTCCCTCGGCCGTTGGCTCTCCCGCCACACTCTGAGCGCGCCGAGAGGCGTGCGGGTCCACCTCGACATCGACCCGCGCGACCTCATGTGAGGCGTCGAGCTTAAAAATCTCGCGTTGTCGCGGAGCGGCCCCTGGTGAGGGCGGCTTGGACGCGGTAACCTTCGCGGTATGGAAGCCCGCGTCTTTCTGCTCGCTGCGGGGTTGGGGACCCGCTTGCGGCCCCTCACCACGCGGCGCCCAAAGCCCCTCGTCCCGGTCTGCGGGCGGCCCATGCTCGACTATGCCTTGGCCCACGCCCGCGCGCACGGCCTGGGGCCCATCGTCGTGAACGCCTTCCACCTCGCGGAGCAGGTCGTGGCGTGGGCGGCCCAGCACGACGACGTGGCCGTGAGCGTCGAGGCCCCCGAGGTGCTCGGCACCGGCGGCGGCATGGTCCGCGCCAAGGACCTCCTCGCCGAACGATTTGTCGCCCTGAACGCCGACACCCTCTGCGACGTAGACCTCACCGGCCTCTTCGCCGCCTTGGACGACGCCGACGCCGCCTTGGCCCTGCGCCCCTTGGCCCCGGGCGAGCGTTACGGTGAGGTGCGCGTCGACGCCGAGGGCGTCATCTCCAAGCTCGCCGAGCACCGGCAGATCCCCCCGGTCGGTGAGGAGCGCGGCGGCGCCCACTTCACCGGCGTACACGCCCTGCGCCGCGCGCAGCTCGACGTGCTCCCCACGACCGGCGAGTCCTGCATCGTGCGCCAAGGCTACGCCCGGGTGCTCCACGAGCGTCGGATCGTCGGCCGCGCGCACCACGGGCTGTGGCTCGACGTCGGCGACCCTGAGCTTTATTGGTTGACCAACCAAAAAATGCTCGCCGGGGACCTGCGCCTGCCCCTCGACCCTCTCCCCGACGCCGCCTGGGCCGAGGTCGGCGGGCGGCGCGTCGGCGGGCCCCACGCCCTGCGCGGCGGGGACCGGGTGCGGGCTGACGGCCCCTTCTTTATCGGCCGCGACGTGGTCTTTGAGGGCGACGCGCACATCGGCCCCGGCACGATCCTTGGCGCGGGCGCCCGGGTCGGCGCGGGAGCCCGCCTGGAGGGTGTCGTGGTGTGGGATGGCTGCTTGGTTCAGCCCGACGCGCACATTCGTCGCGCCGTGGTTTACGATGGGCTTGGTCCGGAGCTGTCCGAGCTCCTCACTCTCGGTACAAGGTGAGCTTCGAGTATGGAGCTGGATCGTGTCACCATTGGCCTTGTCTGCACTCGGGGTGTTGGCCCCGAGCGCGGCGGGCGCGTGAACAACGAAGACAACTACCTGGTGTGTCGCGGGAATGAGCTGCGTTACCGCAGCGGCGAGAACGAGGTCGTTGAGTACACCCCCACCTACGGCGTGCTCCTCGCCGTCGCCGACGGGATGGGCGGCCACGAGGACGGCGACCTCGCCTCCACGGCCGCCGTTCGGGCCCTCTCCCGCTTGTTCCGTAAGGGCGCGCCCCGGGATCCAGAGCTCGAGCTCCACCGCTTCATGCTCGACGCCCACAAACGCCTCTACCGCAAGGTCGCCGAGCTCGGGCCGGTGAAGATGGGGACGACGCTGACCTGCTGCTGGATCGTGGGCGGCCGGGCCTACTGGTGCCACGTCGGCGACAGCCGCCTCTACCTCTGGCGCGACGGCCAGATCAAGCGCATCACCCGCGACCACACCCGCGCCGAGTTCGCCCACCGCGACGGCCGCAGCATCGACCCCGAGAACGCCGGTTACCTCACCCAGAACTTCGTCTACGGCTCCCGGGGCTTCGGCGACGACCAGAACATCCGCATCGACGCCGGCACCGACACGGGCTCCTTTGAGCTCAAGGCCCGGGACCGCATCATCCTCTGCTCCGACGGCCTCTCCGGCCCCGTCGAGGATCACCGCATCGCCGAGGTGGTGCGGGAGACGCCGGAGCCCCAGTCCGCGGCGACGAGCCTCATGGAGCGCAGCCTCGCCTCGGGCTCCGACGACAACGTCACGGTGATCGTCGCCCGGGTCGACAAGCCCGCCGCCCAGCAGCGCTTCGCCCGGGTGCAGTTTGAGAGCGCCGATGGTTACGACCTCTTCGGCGCCGAGGACCACCACCCCGGCGCAGCCGACGCCTGGGACAACCTGCGCCCCCAGGGCCTCCTGCCGCCGCCGCCCCAAGACACCGACCCCGGCTTCTGAGCGCGCCCGAGGGCTCAGCCCCCGCGCACCTTGCCGAGGTTGATGAGCCTGAAGGTCAACGAGGCCGGGCTCACCTGGTACCGCCGCGCGAGCTGCCGCACGGCGTGATCGTCGTGGGCGTCCAGGGGCGCGCGCAGGTCCCGGGAGAGGAAGTGCGCGGGCATGAGCAGGGCCGCGGCGAAGGCGTTCGCCTCGACCTCGACGGGGTCGTCGCCTAAGGTGGAGGCGTCGTCGCGGAAGGCGACCAGGGCCCGGTCGACGTGCAGCTCGACCAAGGCGTGGTGCATGAGGTGGTGGCCGAGCTCGTGCGCGATGGTGAAGCGCTGGCGGTGGATGTGGTGGGCCTCGTTCACGGCGATGGTGGACTGGCGCCCCCGCCGCACCAACATGCCCGAGGTGCGCAGCTCCATCGCCTTAAACACGACCCACAGGCCCAGGCCGCGGGCGATGGCCTCGACGTTCACCGGGGGGTGAATCACCTCAAAGCGGGTGAGGATCCGCTTGGCCTCACGCTCCGGGTCGATGATCAGCATGTGCGCCGCCCCAGGAGCTCATGGGCCACGGCGAGGTCCCGGGGCCCGAGCTCATCCAGGCTGACCAGGGGCGGCAGGCCCAAGGCGGCGCGGTCGGGGAGGAGGTCGTGCAGCTCGATGGTGAGGGCGAAGGAGGCCCGGAGCAGGTGCGTGAGGGAGAGCACGTGGCGGCCGCGCTCGGCGTTGGCGAGGCTCGGCCGGGACAAGCCCAGAGAGACGCAGAGCGCCTCCTGGCTGAGCCCGGCGGCGAGGCGGTACTGGCGGACCCGCTCCCCGACGATGAGGGTGAGCAAGGCCTCGACCTCTTGGGCCTGGGGCTCCGCGACGACCTGAAGCTTCGTGTTGGGCATAAATTGTTTGTCCCATAAACATTGTCAACTCTGCGCCCTCCGGATTGAACTTCCTCCCCGAAGGTTGGACATTGGATCAGCGCGAGCGATCACGACGCCACGCTATCCGAGGACGCGCAAAGCCAAAGCTCACACCCGAAAAACGCCACAAAAATCGCGAGTTTCTATGCTAACTCGCATAATGGAGCGATCATGTCTTCCCCCTTCGACCTCCGAGACCTCGATCCTCAGGAGATCTCTTGCCGCCTCACCGACACCAGCCGCCACGTCTTGGCCATCGGCGGGCTGGTCAACCGCCTCGACGAGAGCTCGGCGATGGTGAACACCGCCCTGGAGCAGCTCCGCGAGCGCTGGGCCGCCGGAGAGGGCAAGCTCGACGACGTCCGGGCCCTGGTGCGGGAGTCCGCCCGGCTGCGCACCCTCGCCGAGCTCATCGGCGAGGAGGCCCAGGCCATCGCCCGGGACGCCGAGGCCCTGCCCTGGCCCCTGCCGCCCGTCACCGGGGCCTGAGGCGCCCGGGACAGGTCGCGCTCAGCCCCAGCGGTAGAAGCCTTGGCCCGACTTCTGCCCGAGCTTGCCCTCGGCGACCATCTGGCGCATGAGCGCCGGGGGCTCAAAGGCGGGGTTGTTCAAGGCCCGGGCGAGGTGCTCGCCGATGTTCACCCGCACGTCGAGGCCCACCATGTCCGTGAGGCGCAGGGGCCCGACGGGGTGGCGGTAGCCGAGCACCATGGCCTTGTCGATGTCCTCCGCCGAGGCCACGCCCTGCTCCACCATCCGGATCGCCTCCATGCCGAGGCAGACGCCCAGGCGAGAGGTCGCGAAGCCGGGCATGTCCCGCACGGTGATCGTCTCTTTGCCGATGCGGGCCCCGAAGGCCCGGGCGGCGTCGAGCACCTCGGGGCGGGTCTGGTCGGAGACGACGAGCTCCAAGAGCGCCATGATCGGCACGGGGTTGAAGAAGTGCATGCCGATCACCCGCCCGGGGTCCGCCAGGGGCGAGGCGATGCCGCCGATGGACAAGGACGAGGTGTTGGAGGCGAAGATCGCCCCCGCCGGGGCGAGGCTCTGCAGGCTCAGAAAGAGCTGCTGCTTGAGCTCGATGCGCTCGGGGATCGCCTCGACGAGCAGGTCTACGCCCTCGGCGGCCTCCCCGAGCTGGCTCACGCCGGTGATGCGCGCCAAGGCCGCCTCGGCGTCTTCAGCCCGGGTCTTGCCCTTCTCGACGCCCTTCTGGAGGCTGTCGCGGATCTTCTGCAGCCCACGCGCGACGGCGTCGGGGCTCGCGTCAAAGAGCTTCACCGCGCTGCCCGCGAGGGCGCTGACCTGGGCGATGCCGTGGCCCATGGTGCCCGCGCCGATGACGGCGACGTTGTGGATGTCCATGCTGTTGGCTCCTGATGGGGAAGGGGAGGGGCGCGCCGCTCAGTCGACGCGCTCGATGAGCACGGCGAGGCCCTGGCCGACGCCGACGCAGAGGGTGGCGAGGCCGCGGCGGCCCCCGGTGCGGTCGAGCACGCCCATCAGGGTGGCCACGATGCGCGCGCCGGAGCAGCCCAGGGGGTGCCCCAAGGCGATCGCGCCGCCGTGCTGGTTCACCCGGGCTTCGTCGAGGCCCAAGGTGCGGATCACCGCGAGGGACTGGGCGGCGAAGGCCTCGTTGAGCTCGACGGCGTCGAGGTCCGCCACGCTCCAGCCCGCACGCTCCAAGGCGCGGTTCACCGCGGGCACCGGGCCGACGCCCATGATCCGCGGATCGACCCCGGCGCTGGCCCGGGCGACGACCCGAAAGCGCGGCTTGAGCCCCAGGCGCGCCCCGGCGGCGGCGCTGCCGATGAGGATCGCCGCCGCGCCGTCGTTGAGCGTCGAGGAGCTGCCCGCGGTCACCGTGCCCCCGGCCCGGAACGCCGGGGCGAGCTTGGCGAGGCGATCGAGGCTCGTGTCCCGGCGTGGGCCCTCGTCGGTCGTGACCATCACCGGCGGCCCCTTCCGCTGGGGGATCGGCACGGCGATGAGCTCACCCGAAAACCAGCCCTCGTCCTGGGCGCGGGCGGCCTTCTGGTGGGATCCCAAGGCGAAGGTGTCCTGGTCGACGCGGGAGATCTGGTGCTGCTCGGCGAGGTTCTCCGCCGTGGCGCCCATGGGCTCCAAGGGGAAGAGCTGCTCCATACGCGGGTTCGGGAAACGCCAGCCCAAGGAGGTGTCGAAGGCCGTGAGGTTGCCGAACTTGGGCGCGGTGTTGCCCCGTGGGATGACGTAGGGCGCCCGGGACATGCTCTCGACCCCGCCCGCGACGGCGAGGCCCAGATCGCCGACGGCGATCGCCCGGCTAGCCTGGGAGAGCGCCTCCAGGCCCGAGGCGCAGAGGCGGTTCACGGTGACGCCGGGCACGGACTGGGGCATCCCGGCGAGGAGCGCGGCCATGCGGGCGACGTTGCGGTTGTCCTCACCGGCCTGGTTGGCGTTGCCGAAGAAGACCTCCTCGACCTCGGCCCCATCGACGCCCGCACGATCGAGCAGGGCGCGGATCGTGTGGGCGGCGAGGTCGTCCGGTCGAACCTCGGCGAGCGCGCCCCCAAAGGCGCCGATGGGCGTGCGGACAGCGTCAAAGATCAGCGCGTCGGTCATGCGGGGATCCTCCTCGTCAGGGGCGACGATCACCGCCCCGATAACCCGCCCAGGGCAGGATCGGCGCGGGACCGGCCCGCAGCCCCTCCGACCGGACAGAACGAAAAAATTTGACCTCATGTGCGGAACTTGTGCTAATTGAATTGCACAACCGGGTGTGCCTCCGGGGTTCATCCCCCCGAGAGGCGACACGAGCGGCTCTGAGCGGAGGTCCTATGGTGGTCGCGCGAGGCAGGACGGGCGAGTCGGGGTCAGAGGGCGCAGCAGCGGAGGCCCGGCTCGGGCGACTTCTTCTGGAGGGGCCCCTGTTCAATCAGGGTGCACAGCGGTTAGACTCCTGGCCCGAAGAGGCGCCCGCTCGTCGAGGCGCCGCCGCTGAGGAAGCCCTCCCCATGATCGCCGACCTGCTCCGCCGCGCCATCGCTGACAAAGAGTGGACCATCAGCCGCGCCGCCAAGGAGGCCGACGTCGATCGGTCCTTCTTGAGTCGCCTGCTCAGCGGCCACCCGCCCCCGAAGGCCCGTGACGGTCGTAAGCCTGTGGACCTCGACCCCCGCTACCAGAAGATCGCCCAGGCCCTTGAGCTGGACGAGCAGGCCTTCCTCAACGCCGTCGCCGCGGAGCAAGACTCGGTGCGCGCCCGGGACCCAGACGAGTACTCCCTCCTCCTCTCCCGCGCCGTGGCGGCCTTGCCCCGGCGCTACGAGCCCGAGGTGCTCGCTGATGTGAACCTCCTCGTCGGGCAGCTCGGCCCCACGATCCGCCGCCTCGGCGGGCCGATGGAGCTCTACCACCGCGTGCGCGCCTTGCCCGCCATGCGCGCCGTGCGCCGGGTGAGCGGCGGCCAGCCCGAGGTCATCGTCAGCAACCACAAGGGCAAGGACCCCCTCTGGGAGGACGATCACCTGCCGCCGCTGTCCGACGCGCTCATCGAGCTCGGCTACCGCTGCCACACCGCTGAGGCGGACGTGGGCCTCGACGTACGTTTTGACATGGCCGCGGTGCTGCAGAAGCTCGGCACCCGCGACCCCGACGCCGTCCGCGCGCTCTTGGGCGTCGACGAGGGCTGAGCCCGCCCGTGGGCCGTTGCGCCGCGCCCCGACGCCTGGGGCCGACGGCGCGCGGCGGCTCCGCGTGCGCTCCGCCATGCGGGGGCGCAGAGTTCCGAGGATCTGCGCGTCGAAGGTGCAAGACCGCCCCCTCCTCCGCGTATAGTGCTTCACCTTGAGCGCGTCCCGCGCCCCGACCCCGCTCGCCTGAAGCGCACCGGCCAAAGCCTCCATGCTCTTCGCCTCCATCACTGAGTTTGGCGCCGTCATCGCGGGCTATCGCCGGGTGCTGGATGATCTGGCGCGGCGACAGGTGCGGCTCACGGGCCTCCTGGAGCCGGAGCGCGCCCTCGCGGGCACCTTGGGGCCGACGGATCTCGTCGAGATCTTGCTGTTCGACAGCTTCTTCCCGATGGCCGAGGTCGGGGGGAGCGCCGCCCACGCCTTCCGCCGGGCCATCGGCGTGTTCTGCCCCCAGCCCGACGACCCCACCCTGGCCTGCGCGCCCCGGGGCGCGCCGCAGCTCGCCTCGACGATCCGCGAGCTCGCCTGCGTGCAGGACGTGCTCGTCGAGGACCCCGAGCGCCCCTTCTTGGGCATCATCTACGCCAAGGCCTCGGCCCTGGCCAAGCTCTGTGTGCCCGCCCTGGGTGAGCCCGGCGGGGACCTCCTGGCGACGGCCCTCCTGCGCCACTTCTTGAACCCCGCGCAGCGCTGCTGGCGTGAGGATCCCCTCGTCTACCTCACCGGGGCCCTCGGCGGCCGGACCTTGCCCGCGGACCTCGTCGCCGCCCGGCTCTGCCCCTTGGGCGGCCTGGACAGCGTCGACATGGTGCTCCTCGTCCGCGCGCCGCGCCTGGAGCTCATCGGCGCCGTGGCCTGGGCCCTGCGCCGCTCGACCCTCGGGGACCTCTGGCCCCAAGACACCCTAGACGGCCTGCGGGGCCACGCCCGCCGCATCGCCGGGGTCAACGACACGAGCTCCTGGGACCAGAGCCCGCTCTTCGCGAACACCTCGACCACCCTGGGCGTGCCGATGCGCCGCCGGGCCGAGGGCGCCCCTCGTCACCACCTCGTCGGGCGCTACGCCCCGGACGAGCCCGGCCCCTACTGGACCTGGGAGAGCCCCCGGGGCGACGCCCGCAGCGCCGCCGACGAGATGGCGCTGCTCGTGCGGTACCGCTTCCAGCCGGGCACCTTACGCAGCCTCGGCGAAGAGACCGGCCTTGAGGCCCAAGAGGAGGGCAAGGCCGGGGACGCCTTGCTCCAGCTCTTCGGCCAGCGCGACGCCTTGGCGTACAACCCGCGCATCCTCCAGGAGCCGGGCCAGATCCGCCCCGTCGGCCGCTACAGCGTCGATGACATCCTCGGGTTCATGTCGGGGCTCACCGGGGCGAACAACCCCACGGCGCCGACGGGCATGAGCTCGGTGACCGAGGTGGCCCTCGTCGTGCACAACATCGGGCGGCTGCGGAGCCACATGCCGTCGAACGACCTCGCCGAGCGGTTTAAGGCCCGCCTCGAGGCCGTGCGGGGCTTCCACCTGCGCCGCAAACCCGGCGACTTCCCGGGCCCTTGGCTCGGCACCTGGCTCCAGGGCGCCAAGGTCGCGGGCCTGCCCTACCCGCTGACCAACGGCGTCTTGAACCTCGTCTGCTCGGTCCTCGACTACCTCGACGACGACCTGGAGAGCTTCCTCGACCTCCTGCCGCCGCTCCAGCACCTCATCGACTGGGCCGACGCCTACCGTCGCCAGGCCGGGGTGGATCGCTGGCCCGACCGTGAGCTCGACGACCGCGAGCTCTCCGCCTGGTCCCGGGAGATCTGGCAGCACCTCCGCGACCAGCCCCTGCCGCCGCAGCTCCGCTCGGCCTCGACCATCGCCCGCTTCCACGAGACTCTGGAGCAGCTCGCGACCTTCCGCGGCCGCCGGGACCACCCCATGCGCGCCCCGACCGGCACCTTGGCCTTTGAGGGCCACGCCGGGTACCGCGTGAGCCGGGACGCCTTCTCCACCTACGTCAAGGCCCTCGCCCAGGCCTTCCAGCCGGGCAAAGCCGCCGACACGCTGGGCCGGGTCATCATCCTCGACAGCGCCGCCGGGCGCCCGACCTGCACCGCCGAGGCCGGGGGCACGGCCACGGTGCGGGTCTCGGCCATGGCCGTGCACCACCCGATTCATTGGGTCTTCGGCCACGAGATCGCCCACGCCTCGTTCTCCCACACCGTCGTCAACAGCCGCCCTGACCTCTTCCGGGCCGGGCACTCGCTCTGTGACGCCGCCAAGCAGCCCCGAAACCTGCTCAAAGGGAGCATCGCCCGGCTCTTGAACGCCGTGAGCGACTCCTTGTGGGACGAGTTCGCCGCGGACGAGGGCTCACCCTTCTGCCGGGCCATGGCCGATGTGCTCACGGAGGTCGCCGCCGACCTCTTGGAGTGGCGCACGCTCATGGTCGAGGGTGACGGCCCCGACGACGCCGCCCGCCGCTTCTGGTTTGTCACCGGCCCGGGCCTCGTGCACGGCCTGCGCGACATCTACGGCCGCGCGCCCATCGGCCTGCGCCGCGTCGCGCGGCTCCTCCTGCGGGTGTACTTCGTCTCCCGCTTCACCACCCGGCGTATGGCCCCCGGCGTGTGGCGAGAGGACCTCCAGGACCTCTGCGAGTGGATGTACGGGATGCGCGACGCGATGAGCGAGCAGAACCGCACGAACCCCTTGCAGCGGATGGCCGACCAGGATCTCATCGAGCGGATGCGCTGCCTGAAGGAGGATCTGGAGATCCCCGACGAGCAGTGGCACGCCGCCGTGGTGAACCTCGTCGTGGACCGCTCGATCACCGCCCGGGAGGACGACGACGACTTCGCCGAGTTCAGCCGGGTGCAGCAGGTCGTCGACGCGTGGATCCCCTTCGTCGAGGCGCTCATGAACCTCGCGCCGCCCCCGGCGGTGGACGACACCCGCGCCATCTACGCCCGTTACCTCGACCGCCTCATGGCCCTGCCGGGCTGGGAGCACAGCACCCCTTGGCCCCAGCTCATCCCCGGCCACCCCGACCCCCGGGCCTTTGAGCGCGGCGACGGGCTGGAGGGGCCGTCACGGCGGCGCCCCCGCTACGAGTCCCCGGCGCTCTCTAGCCGCGGCGGCGTCATGCTCGCCTCGGCCAAAGAGCGGCAGGCCTACCACGACCTCACCTTGAGCTGCATCCTGCACCTGGAGGACCTCAGCCGCGCCCGGCGCCGCGAGGTGCTCGGCCGCTATCTGGAGCAGGGGGAGCGTGGCCTCAAGGTGAACACGCCCCGGGAGTGAGCCTCAGGCGCCCTCGACCTCACCGATGACGACGTTGCCGTCCTCGTCCGCCAGGTAGAGCTTGAAGGTGAACTCCGAGGGGGACGAGCAGGACAGGCCCGAGGTGTCCTCGCGGATGGAGCCGACGATCTGGCCGTCGTCACCGACGACGACGAGGTCCTCGAAGGTCGCGATGAGGCCGCCGCTCCGGTAGGCCTCCAGATCGGCGAAGGTCTCTAAGCTCTCGGCGCCTTGGGGGTCGTTCGCTTGACCGGCGATCTGCCAGAAGAAGTAGGTGTCGCCGGTGGTGTGCTGCTCACAGGTCACGGCGAGGGAGGAGATCGAGGGGGCGTCGGGGTTGACCGCCGGGCCGTCGCCGGAGTCGTCCGCCGCCTCGTCCTTGTCGCCGCAGGCGACCAGGGCCAAGAGCCCCAACACACCGAGCACACCGCTCACCGCACGCGCACCACGCTTGAGGCCCATCGGCTCCTCCTCCGTCATCTCAGGGGTCAACCCATCATGCCCCAGCGGCGGGCGCTTCGCCAACCTCTGCGCCGCTGGGGCGGCTCACCCAGCCCCACTGTGCGACTTGGCACAGCCCCCCGGCCTGGGCGGGGCCCCAGGGCTGGCACGCTCCTTGCTCCTCGGGCCCCTCTGGAGCCCCGATGACCCTCAGCTACGACACGCTCTTGCGCCTCTCCGAGCGGATCCCCCGCTACACGAGCTACCCCACGGCGCCGTCTTGGCGTGTTGATGTGCGGCCCGAGGACGAGGCCGCCCGGATCCACCGGCTGCCGACGCCCGCGAGCGTCTACGTGCACATCCCGTTCTGCGTGGAGCAGTGCAGCTTCTGCGCCTGCAACCAGGTCGTCGCCGGGCGCCGCGACGCCGCCGCCCGCTACCTCAACGCCTTAGACGCCCAGGTGCGCCGCCTGCCCCTGCCCGGCGAGACCCACCCCATCGCCCGGATGGCCTGGGGCGGCGGCACCCCGACCTGGCTGAGCGCTGAGGAGCTCGTGCAGCTCCACGGCCTGCTCACCCGGCGCCTCGTGCCCATCGACGGCGCGGAGCTCGACGTCGAGCTCGACCCGGAGATCACCTCCTCAGCCCAGCTCCAGGCCCTCGCCCAGCTCGGCGCGACCCGGGTGTCTATGGGCGTGCAGAGCTTCGACGCCGGGGTCCTGGAGGCCGTGGGACGCCCCCAGCGCGCCGAGCGCGTCTCCGCCGTGCTCAGCGAGGCCCGGGCCTTGGGCATGCGGGGCCTCAACATCGACCTCATGTACGGCCTGCCCCGGCAGGGCCTCGCCGTCTTCGCCCAGGACCTCGCCGAGACCATCCGCCTCGGCCCCGACCGGGTCGCCGTCTTCGGCTACGCCCACGTCCCGTGGCTCAAGCCCCACCAGCGGCGCCTCGACGCCTTCCCCCGGCCCGAGGCCGAGGAGCGCCTGCAGCTCTTCTTGATGGCCCACGAGGCCCTCCGCGCCGCGGGCTATGTGCCCATCGGCTTTGACCACTTCGCCCGGCCCGACGACGCCTTGGCGATCGCCGCCCGGGAGCGCCGCCTGCACCGAAACTTCATGGGCTACACCACCCGGCCCGACCTGGAGCAGCTCGGCCTGGGCGTGAGCGCCATCAGCGAGCACCACGACGCCTGGTTTCAGCAGACCTCCAAGCTCTCGACTTGGTGGCGCCAGGCCGAGGCCGGGCAGCCCACCTTGGAGCGAGGCGCGCTCTTGACGCCAGAGGATCGGCTTCGAAAACACATCATCAACTCGGTGATGTGCAACTTGAGCCTGGACTTTGACGAGCTGGGCGCCCGCTTTGGCCTCGACGCGGCCACCGACCTCGCCCCGGAGCTGGCGAGCCTCGCGCCGATGGAGGCTCTGGGCCTCGTGCAGGTGGACGGCCAGGGCCTGCAGGTCACCGAGGCCGGGCGCCTCGTCGTACGAAACGTCGCCGCGGCCTTTGACCCCGGCCTCGCCGCCCCCCAGCGCGCGCCGAGGTTCAGCCAGGCGGTGTGAGGCCCCGGGGCGCCGTGGCGAAGAGGTCCACACACCAGTCGTCGGCGAGCCAAGGAAAGTCTTGGTTCGCCCGGGACACGTCCCGCAGGCCACGCTCGTAGTCATCCCGGAGCACGGTGTGGTGGCCGAGGAGCTGGGAGCGCTGAATCAGCTCCGTCTCAGGCCCCACGATCGGCGGGGGCGTGACCCGGGCGAACATGAGGTGGCCGCCGGGGAGCACCGCCGACAGGCGCCACAGCTCATCGGTGGGCGAGAGGCCGAGCGCCTCTTGGTGAACGCCTTTGAGCCACTCCACCACCCGATCGTCGAGGTCGGCGTCCCAAAGGCGCACCTTCTCCCGGAGGGCGTCGAAGCCGAACACCAGACGCCGCCGCATCCCCAGGCCCAGCTCTTCAGCGACCGGCGGCCCGAAGGTGAAGCTCTCATCAAAGATGCGCTCGTGGAGCGCCCGGGCCTCACGCCAGTCTGCGGGCAGGGTGGGCTCGACCGCGATGTACTGCTGGTGGTCAAAGTCGGTGTAGATCGTGCGGTTCACCACGTCGTGGAGATGACCGCAGCGGGGACAGGCGAAGCGCTGAGAACGCCCCTCGACGATGTCGCGCCGCACCTCGGGCAGCCGGGTGATGTGCATGCTCTTGATGAGATCAATCTCAAAAGGCGCACGACAGGCCAGGCAGGAGACGTGGTGATGGGTGAACGTGCTCAAGGAGTCGCCGCCGCGGCCGCCTGGGCTTGGGCGCGGGCGCCGCTGTCGGGGTGCTCGGCGGCGAGCACGGCCAGGGCCGCCTTGGCCTCGGCGCCGCCGATGGCGGAGAGCGCGCGGATCATCTCGGCGATCACGAAGGGGTCCTTCTCGACCTTCGCCGCGGCGAGCAGGGCCGGGACCGCCGAGGCCTCGCCGATCTGGCCCAAGGCCAGCGCCGCCGCGCGACGCCCGTCGTTCCACTTCGACGACAACAAGGCCGTGAGCCCAGGCACCGCCCGAGGCTCTTTTTGTTGGCCGAGCCACTCCGCCGCGGCCTTCTGCGAGGTGCCTTGGCCCTGGCTGAGCGTGAGCAGCATGGCGTCGGTCTGCGCCGTCGGGCTGAGCGTGGCCTCGACGCGCGCCCGGCTCACCTTGGCGGGCACGCCCGGGCTCGCCTCGATACGAACCTGGTAGGGGGCGAAGGTGGGCGGGTCGCCAAGCCACGCGGTGAAGATCCGCGCGCCGGGCGGAGATTGCACCTCGGGCGCCTTCACCTGGGCCCACTCCGCCGCGCTCACCCGGGAGGGCGTGGCGCCGGTGGGGAGCTGCAACTGCGCCATACGCTCGCTGCCCAGGCGGGTGACCACCTCGGCGACGGCCTGGGGCGATCCGGCGCCGAGGGCGGCGTACCAGTCGCCTGTGCCGTCCTCGCGCAGGGGGCCATCGGCGCCGATGAACACGAAGCGGCCGTCGCCGCGGAAACAGTAGAAGGTGCCGAGATCGGCCTCGGGGCAGCGCACCACCTCGCCGGGCTGGGCGCCGCGGGCGATGAGCTCGGCCTGGGCCAAGGAGAGAGAGCGGTCCATCGAGTCACCTTCGGCGTGGGCGATTGGCTCAGGTTGTGTGGTGTCTTGGGCGCAGGCCGCCCCCAAGAGCGTGATCCAGAGCCCCAAGAGCACCCTCAAATCCCGGTGTTGTCGATGTTGGGGCCCGCGCCACCTCCCGCCGGGGGCTTGTAGGGTTGACGGTCGAGCACATGGCTGCGCATGAAGCCCGAGACGTCCGCGCTCAAGCCCCGACCCCACAGGCTCGGGTCGTTGTACCCCGCCGGATCCTTGAAGAACTCGGCGTAGCAGTTGGCGAAGAACTCCTTCTCCGACATCGCGGTGTAGTTGTCGCCCGTCGCGTCGATCGCCGCCTTGGCGGTGCCGCCAAAATAGTAGGGCTTCGAGTACCAGTGGTTCCAGAAGTACCTTCCTTGCGACCCCGAGGGCAAGCTCGCATAGTTGACATACCACGGGCCTGCGTCAGAGAGCGTAAAGCAGCTATGCACCTTGGGGTTCATGGCGTCCCACAGGAGCACGTCCTTCTGCGCTTGGGTCGCGGCGGTCGCGGCGGGTAAGGTCGGATCTCGGACCACAGAGCCCGCCACGGGCAGCGGGGCGCCGGTGTTGGGGCCCCAGGTGTTGCTGCCGCTGTGGCTCGTGATGAGCTGGGCGATGCGCGCCTGGTCCTCTGCGGTGAAGGCGACCTCTTGATCCCGCAGGTCTTTGTAGGTGCCGGGGAAGCCGCCGAGGCCAGCGATGAGCGCCGTCGCGCCGGCGTTTCCGCTCGGCAGGTACCAGAACCCCACGCCGTTCTGCAGCCAAGAGTTGACCCGCCCGGCGAGCTGATCATGCACGGAGTGGCCGATCTCGTGGCGCACGGTGTGCCCGAGGCGATCGGGGTTGACCATGGTGCCGTTGCGCGCGTCCCCGTTCTGGAAGAAGGTCGAGCTCGACAGCCCCGTGCCGAGCTTGACGGTGTTGCCGCCGGACCAGAACGCCTGGTCGCCGCTGATCGCCCGGAAGGCCGTGATCACGGTGTTCTGAGACACGTCCTGGGCGGGCAACACCGCGAGCTGATCCCAGACCGCGCGGATGTCCGCGTCGGACCAGGTGACGCCGGGATCGGCGGTGAGCGGGTGGTTGAAGCGCACCTGAAACAGCTCGGCCAAGGCGGGCTGGGTGACCTGACCGGCGAGGCGGCGCAGAGCGGTCTGGCTCGCCGCGTCGAGCCCGGCGCCTTTGGGCAGGGCGGCGATCATCGTGGCCCAGGTGCCCGTGGCCTGCATGTTCGCCACGATGCTGGCGATCTGACCATCGGCGATGATCGGCCCGGCGACCTCACAGAGCAAGAGCGTGGCGCTGGAGCTCGCCGCGAGCCAACGCATGAGCGGCTGGGAGCTGCCGAGCCAGGTCCCCCAGGTCGCCGTCGCGCGGATCGACGCGCAGAGCACGATCGGGTTGCCGAGGTAGGCCTGAAACCGGGGGAGCTCGTTGTAGCTCAGAAAGGCGAGCTGCTCGGCCTGTGGGGCGGTGGCGAAGAGCACCTGCCAGGTCGCCATCGGCACGCTGGAGGTCTCTCCGGCGATGTCAATCCAGTACGCCTTCCAGGAGAGCGTGAGCGCCGGGCCCATCGCGGTGACAAACTGCACCATCTCCGTCTCGTCGAAGGCCCCGCAGAGGTTACGCATCGTCGCGTGATCCGCGGCGAGGGCCACACGATCCGAAGGGGTGAGCTGGTTCACGAGCAGGAGGCAGGCGCCTTCGTCGACGTCGCCGATGATGTTGCCCGTGGAGGCCTCCCGCAGACGCTCCAGCGGGGTGCCCGTGGCGGTGTCGCGCATGGTCCCGCCGCTGGCCTGGGCGGAGACGGGCAAGCTCTGGGCCTCACCGGACTCAAAGGCCTTCGCGTTGGCCTCGGCTTCAGCCTCAGCGCTGAGCCGCGCCCCGCCCTCTTGCCCGCCGCCCTCGCCGCCAAGCTTGCCGTTCCACTGCCAGAAGTGCGTCAGCTCATGAACCACGAGGTCTTTGGGCGGCGCGATCTCGGCGAAGCGCAGGACGTTCTTCTCGGCCGTGGCGTTGGCGCCCTTCTCGGCCATCTCGGCGGGAACACCACAGATGGCGACGACCTCATCCAAGGATTGGCCGAAGAACTCCTCCAGCTCGGCCTTGTACGGCACGGGACCAGGCTCACCGGGCGCCCCGCCGCCGCCGCCGCCGCCACCACCGCCGGGCCGGGAGCCGATTCCGCCGCCGTCGAGGCTGAGCCCGAGCTGCGCGCGGGAGTTCTCCTCCGCCGCGAGGCCGCCGACCTGGGCCTGTTGAGGATCTTGGTGCGAGCCTTCTTGGGACTTGGAGCGCGCGAATCCTTGGGCCATGTTCCCCTTCCGTGGTTTCACTCAACGTAGCATCGAATCTCCATTTTTTAGTGACTTGCGCCATTTACACAAATTCGTCACACACCTCGTGGACAACACGAGGCGCCGGAGCGCCGCCAGGGCGCTCCAGAGGGGCGGTCGCCGCCGCTCAGCTCACGAAGAAGCGCGGCGGCACCCAGGCCCAGCCCTCACCCTTCGACGAGCCGCGGACCTCGGTGGCGAGGAGCTCCCGGCTGGCGCGGGTGATGTCCTCGTCGGTGAGCACCGTGGCGTGCTCCAAGAGGAGCGACTGGGCGATGCCGGGGACGTTCTTCTGGCCGAGCGCCCGGGTAGGCATCCCGGGGAAACGCTCGACGACGTGGCCCTGGATGGTGCGCACGAACCCGGCGAAGGCGCGGTCTTCAGCGCAGACGATCACCCGGCCCGTGCGGGCGGCGCTCTCGTAGATGAGCTCGAGATCCGGCGGGACGAGGGTGCGCAGGTCGATCACCTCAGCGGACACGCCCTCTTCAGCCAAGGTCTCCGCGGCCTTCATCGACGTCCAGACCGCGCGGCCCCAGGAGATGATGGTGACGTCGCGGCCCGGGCGGCGGATCACGCCCTTGCCGAAGGGCACCCGCACGTCCTCGGGGAGCTCAGGCACGTCGCCGCGCATGATGCCCTTCTTGAGCGCGGAGATGCCCGCGGCGTCGGTGGGCTCGCCGGGGAAGGCCGGGCCCAAGGTCTGCCGGTACATCCACTTGGGCTCCAAGAACACGACGGGGCCGCGGTAGTCGCCCGCGGTCATCAAGAGGCCGTAGATGTCCCAAGACGTGCTGGGCATCACGATGACGAGGCCGGGGATCGGCGTGAAGTAGCCGTCCAGCGACATGGAGTGGTAGACCGCGCCGCCGCCGAAGGGGTCAACGGGCATGCGCAGGATGAGCGCGCTCGCGGAGTTGCCGTTCGTGCACCAGTAGAGGTTGCCCAGGTGCACGAGCCAGTGGAAGGCGTTCAGGGAGTAGTCGCCGAACTGGATCTCGGGCAAGGCGTGCAGGCCGTCGTGGAGCCCGAAGCCCATCGCCGTGCCGACGATGAGGGGCTCGTTCAGCGGGGCGTCGATGACCTTGTCGGGGTGACGGGCCTTGAGGCCCGCCGTGGCCTGCATCACGCCGCCGAGGCGCCCGACGTCTTGGCCGGTGACCAGGCCGCCGCGCTCGCGGATGATGAAGTCGAGCGCCGAGCGGATCGCCGCGCCGTAGGTGATGTTTGTCGTGCCCGCGCCGGGCTCGGGCTCGGAGACCCGGGGAAAGGGCGGGTAGATGTTCTCGGTGACGGACTCCGGCGGAGGATCGGCCTCACCGCGCACCTCCTCGATGAGCGCGCGGATCTCTTCGTCCTGGCGGCCCATGATGCGGCCGAGCTCGTGGTGGGCGAAGAAGTCGCGGCCCGTGCCCGGCACCCGGCGGAGCGCGTCGGCGGCCTCGATCACCCCACGCTCGACGAGCTGCTCGCCGAAGCGGATGATCGGGTCGTCCTGGCCGAGGTCGAAGGTCATGTCGGCGGCGGAGGAGTGGCCGTTGAACCGCGGCAGGCTGTGAACGTAGAGGAAGACCGGGCGCTCCTCGTGGGCGGCGACCCGGGCGGCGGCCAAGGTGGTGGCGTAGGTGTCGTCGAAGCTGCGGCCGTCGCAGGAGAAGAAGCGCACGCCGAAGCTCTTGGCGTAGGCGGCGAAGTCCTTGATGCCGCGGCCGTCGTCGGGGCGGGTGGAGATGGCGACGCCGTTGTCGGTGACCATGATGATCACCGGGAGGCTCCACACGCTCGCGGCGTTCATCGCGTCGTGCATGTCGCCTTCAGCGGTGGTGCCGTCGCCGACGATGCCCATGGCGAGGCCACCCTTGATGCCTTTGGCCTTGAAGCCCATCGCCCAGCCCGCGGCCTTGCTGAGCTGCATGCCCACCGGGGACTGCACCGGGAGCACGCCCAGGTCGCGGATGTCGAGGTGGTAGACCATCTGGCGGCCTCGGGACATGGTGTCCGAGTCCTTGGAGAACTGCTGGCGGAGCATGGTGCGGGCGAAGTCGCCGACGCCGTGCAGGGCGCACCACATCGAGATCATCGCGCCGGAGCGGTAATGCGGGACGATGCCGAAGCGCTCGGGGCCGACGACCTTCGAGAGCGCCAAGGCCGTGGCGACGCCGTGGACCTCCTCGCCGGGGCCCCAGATCGCGAACTTCACGTCGCCGCGGCTCGCCAGGCGCACGATGTGCTCCTCGACGGTGCGGGAGCGGGTGGCCGTCTCATACGCGAGGCGCAGCTCGTCGGGGTTCGGCACATCCTCCAGGGCCAGGGGCGGGCGCACGGGGTCGAGGGCCTGCTCAGGGACATCAGGGACGAGCTCGGGCATCGGAGGCTCCACAGGGCGAGAGGGTGCCCACGCTTAACCGAACCGACGGCGGTTCGGCACCTCCTCCCCGCGCCGCGGTCGTCGGCGGGCCAAGGCTCAAGGCGCGGGCGGGGCCTCTGGGCGCGTGAGCCAAGCACGAATGAGGGCGCAGCAGCGCGCCAAGGGCATCCGAGGCCCCCAGAACATCGGGTCGATGTCCCGATTGGCGCGCTCTACGGCGTCCCAGGTCGCGCCGCCCTCGCCGACAAAGGCCGGATCGTCCGCGCTTGGCGGCGCCCGGAGCTGCCGCAGGCCGCACATCTCCTCTTCGAGCACGGCGAGCGGCACAGGCAGCGCAGGGAGCCTCGGCAGGGCCTCCAGCACCCGCGCCACGTCCTCGTAGTGCCGCACGAAGGTCGCGGCCTCGACCGGCTGTCGCGAGAAACGCCGGGAGATCCCGTCCAGCTTCTCCAGCACGGTCACCAGCGGGTGAACGCAGCGCAGGCCGAGGGCGCGGTTGTCGATGAACTCGTTCGCCTGCCCAGCGCCGCGCAGGTGCTCATGCACAAAGGAGCTGAGATCACAGACCACGGACGGGGTGACCCGCGCGTCGCCGACCTCCAAGAGCACATGCTCCCTCAGCACACCGCCGAGCTGGGTCTCGACCTGCCGAGGGTACTCCACCCGATAGGCGGCGTTTCGACAGCGGTCGTCCCACAGCTCCGGCGCGTCTTGGACCACCGCGCCGGGGATCACCAGGGCGCGTCCGAGGGCCTCCAGGTGCGCGCGACGTGAGGCGACGTGGGAGGATCCGTACTTCGTCCAGCTCGACACCTCGGGGAGGGTCATGCCCGGACCAGGCTCAAGGCGAAGGTCGAGATCCTCGGAGAAGCGCTCAATGAGCGAGAAGCCCTTGGACAAGGACGTGCCGCCCTTAAACCAGATGGACCAGCCCTGGCGCTGGAGCGCCCAGAGGGTGTGGGTGACCCAGTAGTCCTTCTCGACGACGCCGGGGTCGATGCCTCTCGCGCTGGAGATCAGCTCGAGGAGCAGCTTAAACTCCGGGTCTTCGTGAATGAAGATCACGCCAGCGCGGCCTCTAGGCTCCTCAAGACCTCACGACGAGGCGCGGCGTCACGGGCGAGGCGGCGTAGGGTGGCGCGGTCAAAACGTCCCGCGGCGAGGGCGCGGCGTAAGGACTCGGTGAGCTGGGACAAGGAGAGGCCGACGGTCGCCGCGTGGCTGAACAGCTCCACGACGAACCACTCCGGCGGAGGATCCTTCGGGAACCGCCCGAGGCGCAGCGCGAACCGGCGGCCGCCGAGCTGAAGCGGACCGCTGCGCCGCCGGTTGGTGACCCAGGTGACCGCGTGCTGGGCCGTCACGCCGAGCCCCAGCGCGCTCCAGCGAGGGGGGCCGCTGAGGATCCAGTTGCCCTCGCCGAGCGTGGCGTTCAGCAAGGCCTCGTCCGAGGGCAACACCGGACCCCAGCGGCTCGGCCGCGGCGCGGCGAACAAGCCCGGCTGCAGGCGCACCAAGGCGCCCGAGCGCACCAGCGCGCTGACGGCCCGTGAGGGGTTCTTCACCCCTGGGACGACCAGCTCACGCAGGCGGTACACATGGCCGGGCTCGATGGGCGCGAGCGCCGATGGATGGCTCAAGGTAGGCACAGCGGCGAACCTCCAAAGACATTCTAACCGCTGTTGTCTTGGCCGCGGCTCAAGGCGCGGGCGGGGCTTCGGCGGGCGGAGGCTCGGTGGCCTCGATGAAGAAGCGGGCGCTCTGGCGGATGCCCTCCAGGGGCTCGTCCGGCGGGCCGAAGCCGATGGCGACGAGGCGATCGGGGCTCAGGCCGCGGGCGACCAAGGCGGCGACGACGGCGTCGGCCTGGGCTTGGGAGAGCTCGACGTCGCGGCCCTCGTCGCCGTAGAGCTCGCTGAAGCCCTCGACCCGGACGACCCCTAGCTCGGGCTGGGCGCGCAGGATCGAGCCCACCTCGTCGAGCACGGCCTGGCTCGCCGGGGTGAGGGTCGCCGTGCCCTGGGTGAAGCGCAGGGGCTCCCGCAGGACTAACTGACCGTCGGTCAGATACGCCCGAGACAAGGGGGTGAGGATGATCTTCTGCGCCCCATCGACGCCGGGGGCCGGGCTCAGGCGCAGCACCTCGCCGCGGTAGCCGATGGCCTCGACGGCGATGGTCGCCGGGCTCGGGGGCAGGCGGAGGTCCACGGCACCCCCCGGGGCGGGGCGGCGGGCGCCGTCCACCCGCACGATGGCCTCGACGGGCTGGCCCTGGGCGTTCACGATCTGGAGGCGCTGGGTGGACCAGGTCGGGTCGGGGCTCAGGACCAGCTCGACGTCGATGGCGGCGCCGCTGGGCACCGTGAGCGCGCGCTGGGCGGGCAACATCCCCGGGGCGCTGACCTCCAGCGTCCAGCTCCCGGCGCTCAGCTCGACGTCAGCGCCGAGGCCCCGGATGAGCTGGCTCGGGGCGTCGGGGTCGGCGGAGGTGAGGCGCAGCTCGGCCAAGGCGTCGGGCGCCGCACCCGCCCAGGCGAGGCGCACCCGCACGAGGCCGAGGCCGACCGGGCAGCCGTCGGGCTCCGGCGAGGGGCTCTCCGGGCAGGCGTCGCGCCCGTCGTCGAGGCCGTCCTGGTCGTTGTCGGCCTCGGGGCAGCCGTCCTCGTCCTCAAAGCCGTCCTCGTCTTCAGCCCGGCGTGGGCAGCGGTCGAGCTCGTCCTTCACGCCGTCGTGATCCCCGTCCGCGGCGCTCTGCAGGGTGAGCCCGAGGCCGAGGATCGCCGAGAGCGCGCCGTCGTCCGGGCGCCAGCCGACGCCGAGGCCGAGGTTCACCCGAGGCCCGAGCTGGGCCCGGGCGGCGCCGACCGCGCTCCAGGACAGGTCGCTGAGCCCCGGCGCGTCCAGGTGCAGCTCCGCGCTGAAGTCCACGGCGTCAAACACCGCCACCGACGCCCCGACGCGCCCGAACCCCGCCGTCGCGCCGTCGCCGCCCCGGGCGCCCAGGGTGAGCGCCCCGGTCACGAGGCCGAGCTGGGCGTCGGCGAGCAGCCCGAGCTCCGCCGCGGGGCGGTCGTGGAGGATCACCGCGCCCCAGAGCCCAAGCCCAGGCCGCTCCGCGACGCCCCAAGGCGCGATGAGCCGCCCGGAGAGCCGAGGCGCGCC